>NZ_LFVY01000003.1 GCF_001050155.1 Nitratireductor soli | reverse complement strand
GAAAGCCGATCATGCATTAAGACTGAAACCGGACCACCTCATAGGGGCAGGCCAAATCGACATCGGGTCGACGATGCACATGGCCGCGGTAGACCGCGATGCCTGCGAGACGCCCGTGCGCGCTTTCGGCACCTTTACGCAAAACCTGAATGATCTTGCAGCGTGGTTCCGGTCGTGCGGGGTGACGAGTGTCGCGATGGAGTCGACCGGCGTCTATTGGATACCTGCCTGTCCGTCATCAGGGATTTTGGGACAATTGGCGGCGTGAGCTAACGGAGGCTCTGGCCCATCAGGGTTATCATTTTAGGCGGCCGCTTCTCGATGAAGCAAGCGGCGTTGTCTGATGGTTTCGCGTTTGATCCTTTCCCTTTCTAGCATGATGACGTCGCCGCGGCCGTAGTAGACGTCGGCGGGGGTGAGATTACCGAGGCTCTCGTGGTAGCGACGGTGGTTGTAGTGATCGACGAACGCCGCGACCTGCCGCTCAAGGTCGCTCGGCAGGAAGTAGTTTTCGAGCAGGATGCGGTTCTTCAAGGTCTGTGCCAGCGCTCGATCTTACCCTGGGTCTGGGGATGGCAGAGCGCTCCGCGGGTGTGCTCCATGCCCTTGCCGGACAGCCATTCGGCCAGATCGGAAGAGACGTAAGACGGGCCGTTGTCGGAGAGCAACCGCGGCCGCTGCACGACCCTGGCGCTGTCACGGTCGGACGCCTGCAGCGCCATGGTCAGCGTGTCGGTGACGTCCCCGGCCTTCATGGTGGCGCATAGCTTCCTGGCGACGATGTAGCGAGAGAAGTCGTCGAGCACGGTCGACAGGTAGAACCATCCCCAGCCGATGACCTTCAGATACGTGAAGTCGGTCTGCCAGAGTTGGTTCGGCGCTGTCGTCTTGTCATGGAACTCATCGGCGGCCTTGATGATGATGAAGGCCGGACTTGTGATCAGGTTATGCGCCTTGAGGAGGCGATAGACCGAGGATTCCGAGACGAAGTAGCCCTTCGTGTCGGTGAAGGTGACCGCCGGTTCCCGGGGCGACAGCTCCGGCTCGTTCAACGCCAGCTCGATGATCTGGTCACGCACCTCATTGGGAACACGGTTCCAGACCCGGTTCGGCCGAGGCCTGCGATCCTCCAGCCCATCGAAGCCGTCGGCAAGGAAGCGATCATACCAGCGATTGAAGGTCGATCGCGGAATGCCGAGCTTCTGCGGCGTGCGCCGCGCCGACAGGTGCGAGTTCTCGACCAGGCGGATGATCTCCAGCTTCTCGGATGCGGGGTATCTCATTCGTCGTCGCCCCCATCGGCGATCACGCTTTTTTTAAGCAGCCGCAACTCCAGCGCCTGTTCGGCGACGACCTCCTTGCGCAGCACGGCGATCGATTCCTCGCCGCGCAGGCCTTCCAGCACGATGCGGATCGTCTCCTCGGGAGAATACTGCTTGCGGGTCGCACGCCGGATGTCCTTGATGACCTGTTCCGCTGGCGCTTTCCGTGTCCCGGATTTCTGTCTCATCTTCGCTCCTTTGAAAGGCTACGATGAACCAGAAATCCTCCGTTCTCAGTTAAGCCGATTTGGCCCCATCGGTGCTGACGCCAGACAGGCCTGGCCGCCTGCCAGAAGGGGCTCTCCGTCGGCTTCACTACGGCTGCGGCATTGGTCAGCGAGATGATGGAGGCCCGGGACGAGCGGCGTCTGCTCCGCTTCCAAAAGCAGATGGCCTCCTTTCAGTTGCTGATCATCGATGAGCTGGGTTTCGTGCCGCTCTCCAAGACCGGCGCGGAGTTGCTGTTCGAGCTGATCTCGCAACGTTATGTGCGGGGTGCCACGCTGATCACCAGCAACCTGCCCTTCGATGAATGGACGGAAACGCTGGGATCCGAGCGTCTGACCGGTGCCCTGCTGGACCGCATTACCCACCACGTCACCATTCTCGAGATGAACGGCGAAAGCTACCACCTGGCGTAAAGCCGGGCACGAAAGACCGCCAACGCTCACCGGTGAAATACCCGACGCTGCAAGCGAGAAACTCTGGTCGGGCTGCGCCCTCCCGGCGTTCCCAGCTTGCGGCGCTAAGTGGCCGACTTTTGCGCCGCCCAATGGCCGACTTTTGCTCCGCCGTTGACAGAACTCCAAGGGGAAATTGGTTCGCATCTACCGGATGCTTTCAACCGGCCGCGCGGCGTCATCTACAGATCCATCACGCGGGTTCGTGATGCGTTCGGTCTTATCGTGTCTGCGGGAACAGATCTTGTTCCGACCCCAACTAACGGTATCGCGCTGCATCTGATATTTATGGACCATGGTCCATTTTTATTGACGCGACGTCGCGACTATGCGACTTTCCCGAAAATCGCGTGGCATGCCCCGCATCCTGCTGGGCGCACGGGACGCAATTGCTGCGCGCCAAAGGGAGGCTTTTCGTGACACCAGCCGAGCAACAGGTCACCACCGAGCTGTTCATCGATGGCGCGGCGCGACCCGCCGAGAACGGGCGCACCTATGCCATTCACAATCCGGCGCGGCCCGGCGAGTGCGTCGGCCATGCGGCTCGCGGATCGGTGGCGGATGTGGACGCGGCCGTGCGCGCCGCGCATGAAGCCTATCCGGCCTGGGCGCGAACTTCCTATGGCGAACGCGCCGCTCTGCTGGCGAAGATCGCCGAAATCCTGGTTGCCGACGAGGAAGACGTCGCCTATCGCTCCAGCCTGTTCTGCCGCGAGCACGGCAAGGTTCTCAAGGAGGCCCGGCTGGAAATGGCGCGGCTCGGCGATCGCTTTCTCCTCTCGGCCTCCTATGCCGATCGCCTGCAGGCCGACGAAACGCTGACAGGCCCGCCCTTCGACACGATCATCACGCGCCAGCCGCGCGGCGTCGCAGCCCTGATCGTGCCGTGGAACTGGCCGCTTTCCATTCTCGGCGCCAAGCTGCCGCAGGCGCTGATGGCTGGCAACACGGTGGTCGTCAAGCCGTCGCAGAATTCGGCCCTGGCGCCGACATTGACCCTGCACAAGATGGCGCGCCTTCTGCCGCCCGGCGTGCTCAATGTCGTCACCGGCAGTTCCGGTGAGATCGGCGACGCGCTGGTCGGCCATGAACTGGTCCGGCGGGTCAATTTCACCGGCTCGATCGAGGTCGGCAAGCATGTGATGAAGACCGCCGCCGAGCGCCTGACGCCGGTCACGCTCGAACTCGGCGGCAACGACGCGGCCATCGTCCTGCCTGACGCGACCCTCGATGCCGCCGCCTTCATGCGCATGTATCTTGGCGCCTTCATGTCGACCGGCCAGATCTGCATGGCGCTGAAGCGGCTCTATGTGCACCGCTCGCGCTATGACGAGGTCGTCGACGGCCTGTCGGCCGCCTGCGCGCGGCAGGTGATCGGCGACGGCATGCTGCCGGAAACGACCATGGGTCCGCTCAACAACCGCAAGCAGCTCCGCATCGTCCAGGGCATGATCGCCGAGGCACGCAGCGCCGGCGCCGAGGTCAGGGAATTCGGCGCCGTGCCCGATGCCGAACTCTACGCTCAAGGTTACTTCCAGAAGCCGACGCTGGTGTTCCGGCCCGACCCCCGCCTCAGCGTCGTGCGCGACGAGCAGTTCGGCCCGATCCTGCCGATCATCCCGTTCGACGATGAGGCGGAAGCCGTGCGGCTGGCCAATGACAGCGATTTCGGCCTCTGTTCCTCCGTCTGGACGGAGGACCGTGAGCGCGCGCTGGCCATCGCCCGGAAGCTGGAGGCCGGCTATACCTACATCAACGGGCATGGCCCCGCGGCGCAAGACAGCCGCGGCCCCTTCGGCGGGTTCAAGCAATCCGGCATCGGCCGCAACCTCGGCTATGAGGGCGTGCTCGAATTCCAGGGATACCATTCGATCTCCGCCCCGGCGGGCTGGTTGAACGGCGCCTGACAGCGCTTGCGCCCTTGCCGGCCTGAACCGGGCCGGCAAGGGCGCAAGCGGATATTTTTAGTTGTGAACCAAGGTCCGACAAATGGACTTTGATGAGAGAATGCGCTGGGTCAGCCTGGGAGTTGGGCACAGCGCGCCGATGGAGGAGACGTTCATGCGACTTTTTTCCCACGCTCATCGCCCGGTCCATCTCGGGCCCTATCCCTCCGAGCGGCTGGGCCGCACCGACGACATGCCCGATCTCGCCCTGGTGAGGGGAAACGGCACTCTGCGCGAAAGCTTTGACAACGATCCGCTGCATCTGGGCAAAACGGTTAGCGACTATATGTGCGCACTCGACGCGGTGCGCGACGGCGACCACAGCCCGCTGCGTGCCGAGATTCCCGACAGTCCGCGCGAGCGCGCCCAGCACATGAAGGCTGCCGGCTACTTCCTCGACAGCGCCCTGGTCGGCGTGTGCAGGCTCGATGACGTGCACCACCTGGCCGAGCGGGTCGAGCACCCGCTGCTGCGCTGCACTTCCTACGCCCATTCGGAGGAAAAGCTGCGCCTGCGTTTCAACCCCGGCGCGGTGATCCGCCAGATGGGCCGGGCGCTGGAACTGGCCGACAGGCCGCTCGACCACCACACCCACGCCGTCGTCTTTCTGGTCGAGTACCCGCGCGATCCCGGCATCGATGAGCCGGGCGCCGACTGGATCGCAGGCCTGCAGGAGTGGCGCGCCGCCCTGCGCAGCGCCGAGACGGCGGCCGTCATGGCCAATTATCTGCGCGTGCTCGGCTACGAGGCCCGCAGCCACACCGCCACCACCACTGATTTCGATCTCAACCGGATGGCCGTTTCCGCCGGCCTTGCCCGCGTCGGACAGAATGGCGAGATCGCCAACCCATTCATCGGTCCGCGCTTCGGCCTGGCCGCCGTGACGACGACGCTGGAGATGGAGCCGGATGCGCCGCTCAGGGCGCAAGGCCTGGCCGACCGCATGCGCGCCAAGGGTGCTGCCTGGTGGGTCGGCTATGGCAGCCCGAAAAACGCCCGCAACCGCACTGATTTCGCCAAGCGCAACTTCAAGGACAGCCGCTATCCTGTGGAGAAGCTGAAACGCGTCGAGAAGACCACCACCTATATCGACGAGGAGCGCATTCCGCGCGTGCCGAAAAGCAGTGAGTTCTTCCTGCGCGCCGCCTTCGGTGATCTCGGCAAGGGGCCGATGGAGGCGTCGAAGGACGGCTACTCGGTTGCCAAGGCGCCGCTGGCGGCGGCGCTGCGCCTGGCGCTCAACACCTATTCGCTGCTGCAGCGCGGCGAGGAAGCGCCCGAGCGCGCCAAGGGCTATGAAGACCCGAAGCGCAATGCCGAGCTGATCAAGGCGACGCTCCATTTCCTGGGCGCGGATATTTGCGGCATCTCGCGCGCGCCCGACTGGGTCTGGTATTCGCACCGCCAGGACGGCACCGAGATGAAGGTGCAGCATAAGCTGGCCGTCTCGGTGATGATCGACCAGGGCTACGAAACCATGGACGGCGCCAGCGGCGACGACTGGATTTCCAGCGCCCAGTCGATGCGCACCTATATGCGCGCCGGTCTGGTCTGCGGCGTGATGGCCCAGCATCTGCGCTATCTCGGCTTCTCCGCCACCGCCCACTCGGCCGCCGACAGCGACGTCATCCAGACGCCGCTCGTGCTCCTGGCCGGGCTGGGCGAGGTCAGCCGCATCGGCGAAACCATCCTCAACCCGTTCCTCGGGCCGCGCCTCAAGACAGGCATCCTGACCACCGATTTCCCTATGGAGGTCGACCAGCCGATCGATTTCGGCCTGCAGAAATTCTGCGGCTCGTGTAACAAATGCGCCCGCGAATGCCCCTCCGGCGCCATTTCCTCCGGCCCGAAGGTGATGTTCAACGGTTATGAGATCTGGAAGGCGGATGTGGAGAAATGCACCCGCTACCGCGTCACCAATCTCGGCGGCTCCATGTGCGGCCGCTGCATGAAGACCTGCCCGTGGAACCTGGAAGGCCTTGTCCGCGAGGCGCCGTTCCGCTGGGCGGCGATGAATTTTCCCTCGGCTGCCAAGCTGATTGCCCGCCTCGACGACGCGGTCGGGCGCGGCAAAATCAACCCGGTCAAGAAATGGTGGTGGGACATCGCCAATGACGGCACCGGCAAGGTGGTGAAGGCGGCAGAGACCAACCGCCGCGACCTCAACCGCCACATCGACCTGAAATACGAGGACCAGACGCTGGCCGCCTATCCCGCGCCGCTGGCCCCGCTGCCGCTGCCGATGCCCAATCCGGTCGACCGCGAGGCCGGCATCGCCGCCTATAAGGGTCTGCTCGATCCCCAGGATTATCAGGCGCGCGTCAAGCGTGGCGAGACCGAGGGGCTGACGCCGGGTCTGAAGAAGCTTGCCGGCCCGGCGCCGGTCATCGTCGCGCGGATCAAGAGCCGGCGCCAAAGCTCGGCGGACGGCAAGATCGACCTGTTCGAGATCGAGACGCGCGACGGTGCGCCCTTGCCCGCCTTCACAGCCGGGGCGCATATCGATATCACCGTGACGCCGCAATTCATCCGCCAGTTCTCGCTGGCCGGCGATCCGTTGAAGCTGGACACCTATCTGGTAGGGGTCTTGCACGAGGACGAGGGGCGCGGCGGATCGAAGAAGATCCACCAAATGCTGAAGCCCGGTGCGCCGGTCGTCATCTCGCAGCCGCGCAATCATTTTCCGGTCGTCGCCGAAGGCAGGCGGCACCTGCTTCTCGCCGGCGGCATCGGCGTCACCCCGCTGATCGCCATGGGGCACGAACTGCACCGGTCCGGGGCCGATTTCATCCTCTACTATAAGGCGCGCACGCGCGCCCAGGCGGCCTTCATCGCGGAGCTGGAAGAGGTGCCGTGGATCGACCGCGTGCGCTTTCATTTCAGCGACGAAAACAGGCTCGACATCGCCGACGTGCTTGGCGACTACCGGCCCGGCGATCACCTCTACACCTGCGGTCCGTCTCCCTTCATGGACGCGATCTTCGACACGGCGCTCGCCAAGGGCTGGCAGGAAGATGCGCTGCACCGGGAATATTTCTCCGTGCCCGACGGCATGGAATATGAAAACCATCCGTTCACGCTGGAACTCGCGAAGTCCGGCACGGTGATCGAGGTTCCGGCGGATCAGAAGGCCACCGAGGCGCTGGAGAAAGCCGGCTACAATATCGACGTCAAATGCTCGGACGGGCTGTGCGGCGTCTGCTCGACCGGCTATCTGTCGGGCGAGGTGGAGCACCGCGATTTCGTGCTGAGCAAGGAGCAGCGCCAGAAGCGCATGATCCTGTGCTGTTCGCGCGCCGCCGCCGCCGACGGACGCATCGTGCTCGACCTTTAGAACCCCAAAAAGCCCGGCTGTTGCCAGCCGGGCCCAATCTTCAAAAACTGAACATCAATCGAGGCGCGCCAGGATCTTCTGCGCCAGAAGCCGGTAGTCGGCTTTCTCCGCCTCGCTCAACTCGCCAAGCTCCAATGCGCCGACGATCTTCTGCCATTCGGCGGTGGCTTGCGCCATGCGGCCCGAAAGGCCGAGATCGGCGGCGGTCCTGGCGGCTTCCTCCATCTCGGCGGCGCGCCGTGTGCCGTGCACCATGACGCGTTCGAGCATATAGGCTGAGCGCTCGGTCCAGCCGAAACCCGGAAACGTCTTTTCCAGCGATGGCAGGACCACCGCATCGACGCCTTCGCGGGTCGCCGACAGCACGCATTCCACCACCAGTGCCTCGATCCCCTTGACCATGATGCTGCGGATCATCTTGATCGCCGAGGCGGTGCCGACCGGCCCCTCGGCCAGCGCCGGCCGCATGTCCAGATTCTCGAGAATGACGAGCGCTTCGTCCGCGTGCGGACCGCTGACCAGCAGCGGCGCGTGATGGCGCAGCGGCAGCGCCGGCGACATCACCGCGACATCCACATAGCGCGCGCCGGCAGCCTCGATCGCCTCGGCCGCCGCCCGCTTGGAGGCCGGCGCGCAGGAATTCATGTCGAGATAGAACGCACCGGGGCCGATAAGCGCTGCCGTGTTGCGGGCCGCCGCCAGCGCCTGGTCGGCGGTCACCGTGCTGAAGACGAGATCGGCGTTATCAAGCGCCTCTCCCAGCGTCGTGCAGCCGGAAATGCGGGCATTGAGATAATCGGCGTGCTTGCCGGCCGCCACGTTCTCCATGGCATTGTCGGTCTTGATGTCGAACGCCTTAACCAGCCGTCGCCGCTGCACGCCCCAGCCATCGACAAAGGCGTTCGCTGCTTCGCCAAATCCGACAAAGGCAATGGTCTGCATGGGCGGGCGTCCGTTTCTGGCAGTCAGGATTGAAGAAGGGCGTCGATACGGTCGATGACGCGCATGGCCGGCAGCACGTCGCGGATCGTCGATTGCGCCGGCCGCACGCCATTGATGGCGTCGATGAAAGCCTGGTCCTGGTCGAGGAAGGCGGCACCCGAAAGCTGGATGGGCATGCGCTCGTGATCCGTCAGTTCGTCGCGGAACACATGGAACGTGCCGCTGTCGCCGATATAGCGATAGAAGCCGCCGAACGGACCCTGATTGTTGAACGACAGGGCGAGCGACAGCAGCGCGCCGTTCCTGGCCTTCAGCCCAATGCTCATATCCATTGGGATGCCAAGCTCGGGATGCGGCGGCCCGGCCTGGCCGAAGGCCTGCGGCGCGGGATCGCCGGTCAGCCAGATGAACAGGTCGATCGTGTGGCAGGCGTGATGCCACAGGAGATTGTCGACCCAGCTGCGCGGTTCGCCATGCATGTTGAGGTTGGTGCGGCGGAAGAAATAGGTCTCCGCCACCAGGTGCTGGAGGGTGAACGAGCCGTCCTCCATCTGCGCCTTCAAATGGCGGTGTGCTGGCGAGAAGCGCCGCGTGTGGGCCGCCATCGCTACCTGTTCGCCGCGCGCGTCGCTCAGGGCGGCAAGTTCCTCGCAAGCGGCCAGGTCGAGGCCGATCGGGATTTCCACCAGCACATGCTTGCCGGCGCTCAGCGCCCTGGCCGCATGGTCCGGGTGCAGCGCCGAAGGGCTGGCGATGATCACCGCGTCGATGTCGCGGCGCTCCAGCATGGCATCAAGATCGGCCGAGGCCGTGGCGATGTTCCATTTGGCGGCAAAGGCAGCCCCCGCCATCGCCTCGCCGTGGACCAGCGCCACGACCTCGATTCCAGCTATGCGCGACAGCGATTGCATATGCGTGTCGGCAATCGCGCCTTCGCCAACGATACCGATCCGCACCATCGCAGTCGCTCCCCCGCCCTGGCGTTACTTGTTGCGGTAGCAGGCAAGGCCTGCGGCGGTCAGCGAGGCCGAGACATGGTAGTGCTGGTAGACCTCCTCCACCTCCATGTTCATCGCGCCGCGCGCCACCAGCCACATGATCAGCTCGGCGCCTTCATGGCCGGCTTCCTTCATGAACACGCCATTGGGGATCCGGGTCAGCGCCATCGGGTCGGTGACCATCTTGTCGAGGAACATGCGGTCGAAATTCGGCTGCATGAAGCCGGAGCGCTCGCCCTGCAACTGATGCGACATGCCGCCCGTGCCCATGATCAGCACCCGCGTGTCCTTCGGATAGGCGTCCACCGCCTTGCGGATCGCCTGGCCGAGCTTGAAGCAGCGCGCCGCCATCGGCAGCGGGAACTGGATTGTGTTGACGGTGATCGGGATGACGCGGGTCGGCCATTCCTCGACCTCGCCGGCCGGACCGCCGAAGAACACGCTCATCGGCACGGAGAAACCGTGATCGACATTCATTTCCTGGAACATGGTCATGTCGAATTCCTGGGCGACCAGGTGTTCGATCAGGTGCCAGCTCAGCTCCGGGTCACCCTGGAAGGGCGGGATGGGCCTTGGGCCCCAGCCCTCGTCGCCCGACAGATACTGCGCCGCAGCGCCAATGCCGAAGGTCGGCACGCGGTCGAGAAACACTTCCAGCCCATGGTCGTTGTAGACGACGATGGTGACGTCGGGCTTCAGTTCCTTGACGAATTCCTTGGCCGGCAGATATCCGTCGAACAATGGCTTCCAGTAGGGGTCCTGCGTGATGCCGCTGTCCATGGCGATGCCGATGGAGGGGACGTGGCTCGTCGTGACGGCGGCGATGATTTCAGCCATGGAAACCTCCTATTGATCCTTGTGGGCGTTGAGCTTGGCGCGGAATTCCTCGAGCGTCATGCTGTTCTGCTGCGCGCCCACATGCTGCATGGAGACGTGGTCGATCGCCGCCAGCTTGAACACGTAGTAGATGTTGCCGCCCGAGCGGATCATGCCGATCCAGTCGCGCTCGCGGACCAGCCGCAAGGATTCCTCGCTGAGTCCGAACCGGGCGCAATAGGCGACCTCGTCGGCGGCGAACGCTTCGCGGTTCTCCGGCTTGGTCAGCGACATGCACATCTTGTTGAGCGGATAGTTCTTCTGGCTGCGCGTGCCGTCGAACAGGTAGGTGCCCTCCAGCGAGCGGGCGAGCCGCTTGTCTTCCTCGATGCGTTCGGTGATCGATGGTTCGTCGCCGGTCTCTTCATGGCCGGTCTTTTCACGGGACGATGACATGGAAGCCTCCTTGTTCGGACAGGGGCGGAGCCTGTCGCGTGGCACTAGCATTGGCGGAGCGTCGACTGAAATTGGAAACACGCGCTCCACCATTCATTTTCCGCATGACAAGAGCTGTACATTGGTCGGGAACCGAAGTTTTCCGCCGGAATGGCATTCACCCGTGCCGAACGTTGCGATCTCACCGGGCGTCAGACCTCGAACGGCAGGCCGATATACTGCTCGGCCAGCGCCGCCTGCGCGCGCTCGGAAGCGCACAAATGGTCGTAGTCGTTGAAGCGCACCTTCTTCTCGAACGGTGTTTCCTGCGGAAACACATGCAGCAGCTTGGTCAGCCACCAGGACAGGCGCTCGGCCGACCAGACGCGGCGCAGCGCCATCGCCGAGTAGCCGTCGAGATAGGCATCGTCGCCCTTGCGGTAGTGGGTCTCCAACGCGCGGGCCAGGTAGAAGACGTCGGAGACCGCTAGGTTGAGGCCCTTGGCGCCGGTCGGCGGCACGATGTGCGCCGCATCGCCGGCCAGGAACATCCGCCCGTAACGCATCGGCTCGGCGACGAAGCTGCGCAGCGGGGCGATGGATTTCTCGATCGACGGGCCGGTGACGATCCGCTCGGCGAGCACACTTGGAAAGCGCACCTTCAGTTCCTCCCAGAAGCGCTCGTCCGGCCAGTCGTTCAGGTCGGCGTCGACGTCGCACTGGATGTAGTAGCGGCTGAGCATCGGGTTGCGCTGCGAGGCGAGCGCGAAACCATTGTCGTGCTGGGCGTAAATGATGTCGGGCAGGGGCGGGGTTTCCGACATGATGCCGAGCCAGCCGAACGGATAGACCTGCTCATAGGTCCGGAGGATATCGGCGGGAATCGACTGCCGGCCGACGCCGTGAAAGCCGTCACAGGCGGCGATGAAATCGCAATCGATGCGTTCTTCCTTGCCGTCCTTGACATAGGTCACGTAGGGCTTGTCGCCGGTCAGGTCGTGCAGCGCCACCTCGGTGGCCTCGTCGATGATCTCGGCGCCCGCCTTCTCCCGCGCCGCATACAGATCCTCGGTGATCGCCGTCTGGCCATAGGCCATCATCGGCTTGCCGGTGTATTTGACCGTGTCGATGAAGAACGGGTCGCGCCCTTGCCAGACGATGTGCGTGCCGTCGTGCAGATGGCCCTCGCGGTCCATGCGCTCGCCCAGGCCGATGTCGCGCAGGAGCTTGATCGTGCCATACTCCAGCACGCCGGCGCGGATGCGCTTCAGTACATAATCCTTGCTTTGCCGCTCCAGGACGATGCTGTCGATCCCTTTCAGGTCGAGGATGTGGGAAAGTAGCAGCCCGGCCGGACCTCCACCGATAATGGCGATGCGCGTTTTCTTCATGGTTCGAAAATACCAGCGTGGGTGAATCTTGATGATATCCGCCGCGCCGGCGTGCCGGGCTCAGCGGCCCGCTCGGACGAGCCGCGGCGGGAAGACACCCAATTAAGGGGAAGGCGATTGCTCTGTCAAGAAAATGAACTATGGTCTGTACAATGGACCATCGCGAAGCCGCACGACAGCCCCGCCACCGGTGAAAACGCGATCGGGACGATCGGCGAATTGACAGAATCGGGCTTTTGGAAAAGTCTCCTCCCTTTATCTGGCCAATATCCGGCAGGCATGGAGCTGGCATGACGGAATCCGATGAAGAGTCCGCGCCGACCGGCGTGCGGTCGCTGTTGCGCGGGCTTGAAATACTGATAGCGGTCAACGAGAACCCGCCGGCGACGATCACCCGGCTGGTGACCCTGACCGGACTGCCGAAGGCCACCGTGATCCGCCTTCTGGCGACGCTGAAATCGGCCGGCTATTTGCGCCAGAACAGCGTCACAGGCGCCTACGAACCCTTGCCGCAGGTGCGCCGTCTGGCCAGCGCCATGATGGTCGAGAACCCATTCCTCAACGAGGCGCGCCAGCGGCTGAACGCCTTCGGCCAAAAGGTCGGTTGGCCGTCCGACTTGTTGATAGCCGAGCCCGATGCGATGGTGACGGCCGCCTCCAACCGCGACACGGCGCCGATCCATCTGCGCCGCTTCGAGCAGCGCCGTTTTCCGATCCTCCATTCAGCCGCCGGCCTGGCCTTTCTAGCTGCCTTGCCGTCGGACGAGCGCCTGCAGATCGTCAATCGCCACTGCGCCATGCTGGACGATGGCAATGATGCAAGCGCCCGCGCCGAGGCGACGCTGAAAGCCGTTGCCGAAGTCCAGGAGCAAGGCTATTCGATGCACGACTACAACGCGCCGATGGCCGGCACGCGGGCGGTCGGCGTCGCGATGCTGTCGCAGGATCGGCCGGTCGGTGCGCTGGTCCTGATCATCCTCAAGAATGCCGTCACCGGTGAGCAGCTTCACCAGCAATATCTGCCGGCGCTGCAGGAATGCGCCACGCTTCTCGGCGACGCCTACCAGCTCCATCGCGGCGCGCAAATGCCATTTCCCGACGCGTGATGGTCAAACTTCGGCGGCAATCGACCGCAGATGCTCGAGCAGGCGCTGCTGCGGCACGGCCGGCATCCAGCCTTCGCGCATCGTGATGCCGATCGAGCGCTCGCTGCCGTCGAGCGGGTAGGGAATTTCCGAAAGCAGGCCGAGCTTGATCTCGTAGTCTACCTGCCGGGCCGAGATGATGGTCAGCCGATCGCTGTTCATCAACAGGCCGCGCAACACCGTCAGCGAGCCGGTCTCGATCGGGTGCGCCTCGCCCTGCGAGCGCTCCAGCGTCTTGTAAAACCCGTCGAAATAGGTGCGCGCCGGTGCGCCGGCGCGCGGCGCGATCCAAGGGCAGGCAGCCAGGCGCGACAGTGTCACCGCCCCGCCCGCCAGCAGCGGGTGGTTGCTCCGCCCGACGATGATCATCGGATCGACGAACAGCTCCTCCTGCACCAGTTCCGGCGGCAGCAGTGTCCGGCGTAGGGCGCCGATGATGATGTCGATGTCGCCATGTCGCAGCGCCTTGGAGAGGTCCGTATACGGCGCATCGACCACGGTGATGTCGAGCATCGGGTATTCATCGGCGAGCCGCATCAGCGCGCGGGGCAGCAGGCTGGTCTTGGCCAGCGGCAGGCAGCCGATGGCGAAGCGCCCTACGAAGCTGCCCTTCCAGCCCTGCACATCGGCCTGCGCCTGCGCGAACTCGCCCAGCGCCAGCTTGGCCAGCCGCGAGAACTCGACAGCCTGGCGCGTCGGCTTGACGCCGGCGCTGGTGCGCTCGAACAGGGCGCAGGTCAATTGCGCTTCCAGTTCGCGGCAGGAGCGATGCACCGTCGATTGCTGCACGGCGAGCTGCTGCGCACCGAGCCGGAAACTCTCGTGCTCGACCACGGCGATCAGCGCCCGCAACTGACTGAGCGTGAAGCGGCGATGCAGATGCGGCGGCGGCTTGTCGGCAAAGCGCGCCGCGTAGTCGCCGGCGCGCCGCAGATAATGCGTGCCGCGGCCGATGCGTTTCAGGTAGATCTCACCGGGCTCGGTCGGCACCATGCCGCGCCGCCGGTTGAACAACTTCACCCCAAGTTGCGCCTCCACCTTGGCGATGCCCTGCGTCAATGCCGGCTGCGACAGGTTCAGGTGGTCGCAGGCGCGCGTGATGCTGTGCGTCGCGGCGATCGCCTCCAGCGCCTGCAGGTGCTTCAGGTTGGGGATGTCTGCATAGCTGTCCAATACGAGCCTCCAGGTGAAAAGCGCCGCGCGCCGGCCTGCGCAGCCAGGATTCTTGCCATAGCCGAAAACTAGAATTGCGCAAAATGAATAGTTGGGGATGCCCGATGCGACATTCAAATTGGCGGGCGCGGCTGAAAAGGCGCTAGCTTTGCAAGCTGAAAGCCCACACGAAGAAAGTAGCGACCGACCCTATGGCCAACGACAAGACCGCTCTCGTTATCAGCGCCCATTCCGCCGACTTCGTCTGGAGGGCAGGCGGCGCCATAGCCCTGCATGCCAAGCTTGGCTATGAGGTCACCGTGGTCTGCCTGTCCTACGGCGAACGCGGTGAATCCGCCAAATTGTGGAAGTCGGAGGGCATGACCCTCGACAAGGTCAAGACCGAGCGCCGGCGCGAAGCGGAGAATGCCGCCAAGGCGCTCGACGTTCACGATATCCAATTCTTCGACTTGGGCGATTATCCGCTCGAGATCGACCGCGATGCGAAATACCGGCTGGTCGACGTGATCCGCGCCGTGCAGCCGCGCTTCATGCTCAGCCACTCCCATTACGACCCGTACAATCTCGATCATTCCCACACGACCAAGATCGCCATGGAGTGCCGCATGATCGCCCAGGCCTGGGGCCACAACCCCGGTGAGAAGGTGCTCGGCGCCCCGCAGCTTTATCTGTTCGAGCCGCACCAGACCGAGCAGATGGGCTGGAAGCCGGACGCCTTCCTCGACATCACCGATGTCTGGGAGAAGAAGAAGCAGGCCATCGAATGCATGGAGGGCCAGGAGCATCTCTGGCACTTCTACACCAACGTTGCCGAGAATCGCGGCAATCATTTCCGCCGCAATTCCGGCGGTCAGTCGGGAGGCCGCGCCGCCAAGTACGCGGAAGGCTTCCAGTCGGTCTATCCGCGCACCGTCGACGAACTCTAGGGATATCTCCGCATGAACGTCGTCGTACAGAACATCGAGCGGGTCGATCCCGCAATCGTCGAAGGCCTCGGCAAATGCGGCGTCTCGACGGTGCATGAGGCGCAAGGGCGCAAGGGTCTGCTGGCCTCCTACATGCGGCCGATCTATCCGGGCGCGCGGCTTGCCGCCTCCGCCGTCACCATCCTGGCGCCGCCCTGCGACAACTGGATGGTGCATGTCGCCATAGAGCAGGTGCGGGCCGGCGACATCCTCGTGCTCGCCACCACGTCGCCATCCGATGCCGGCTATTTCGGCGATTTGCTCGCCACTTCGATGCAAGCGCGCGGCGGCGTCGGGCTGATCATCGATGCCGGCGTGCGCGACGTGAGCGACCTGACGCAGACGCGCTTTCCGGTCTGGTCGAAGGCGGTTTGCGCGCAGGGTACGGTCAAGGAAACGCTCGGCTCGGTCAACATACCGGTGGTCTGCGCCGGTGCGCTCGTCCATCCGGGCGACGTCATCGTCGCCGACGATGACGGGGTCTGTGTGGTCCGCCGCGCGGAAGCAGCCGATGTCCTCGCCAAAGCGCAGACGCGCGAGGCAAACGAGGAGGCCAAGCGCGCTCGGCTTGCCGCCGGCGAACTCGGCCTCGACATTTACGGCATGCGCCCGCGTCTGGAAGACAAGGGGCTGAAATATGTCTGATGGCGTGCGCTGCATGTGGATGCGCGGCGGCACCTCGAAGGGCGGGGTCTTCCTCGCCGCCGACCTGCCGGCGGACACGGCTGCACGCGACGCGTTCCTGCTCGGCGTGATGGGCTCGCCCGATCCGCGCCAGATCGACGGCCTCGGCGGGGCCGATCCGCTGACCTCGAAGGTGGCGATCGTTTCGCCTTCGGCACGCGACGACGCCGATGTCGACTACCTGTTCCTGCAGGTGTTTGTCGACCAGGCGCTGGTCACCGACGCGCAGGGCTGCGGCAACATGCTCGCCGCCGTCGGTCCGTTCGCCATCGAGCGCGGCCTGGTGCCGGCGACAGACGGCGAAACCCGCGTCCGCATCTACATGGAAAACACCGCCAAGGTGACTGTGGCGCGCGTCGCCACGCCGGGCGGCCGCGTCACCTATCGTGGCGATGCCCGCATCGACGGCGTGCCGGGAACCGCCGCCGCCGTGCCGCTCGAATTTCTCGATGTCGCCGGTTCCAGTTGCGGCGCGCTGCTGCCGACCGGCCGCGCGCTCGACATGATCGACGGCGTCGCCGTGACCTGCATCGACAACGGCATGCCTGTGGTGGTGCTCGCCGCCGGCGACATGGGCATCACCGGCTACGAGACGCGCGAGGAACTCGACGCTAACACCGCGCTGAAGGCCCGCCTCGAAACCATCCGCCTCATCGCCGGGCCGATGATGAATCTCGGCGATGTGGCACAGAAATCCGTGCCGAAGATGACCATGGTCGCGCCCGCCCGCGACGGCGGAGCGATCGCCACGCGCACCTTCATCCCGCATCGCTGCCACGCATCCATCGGCGTGTTCGGTGCGGTCAGCGTCGCCACGGCCTGCCTGCTGCCCGGCGCGCCGGTGACAGCCATTGCCACCGTGCCGCAGGGCTTTGACAAGGTGCTGCTCATAGAGCATCCCTCCGGCGCCACGCCGGCAATCCTGTCGGTCGACGGGGAGGGCGCGGTGACGGGCGCCGGCATGCTGCGCACCGCCCGCAAGCTTTTCGACGGCGAGGTGTTCGCCCAATGACAACGGAAACGACGACCATGGCCACCGAACCGCCGACCTTTCACCCGAACCCGTCGAAGCCGGTCTACGTGCCGCCGGCTGGCGCGGTCGACGCGCATTGCCATGTGTTCGGCCCGGCGGCGCGTTTTCCCTTCGCGCCGGAGCGCAAATACACGCCCACCGATGCGCCGAAGGAAAAGCTGTTCGCCCTGCGTCGGCATCTGGGTTTTGCCCGCAACGTCATCGTCCAGGCGAGCTGCCACGGCAAGGACAATGCGGCGCTGATCGACGCGCTGGAGACGGAGCCGGAAACGACGCGCGGCGTTGCCGTGGTCGCGCCGTCAATCACCGACGAAGAGCTGCAAAAGATGGACAGGGCCGGCGTGCGCGCCGTGCGCTTCAATTTTCTCAAGCGGTTGGTCGATGCCGCGCCGCGCGAGGATTTCCAGCGCGTCGCCGAGCGTGTCGCCAGGCTCGGCTGGCATGTCGTCGTGTATTTCGAGATGCCGGATCTCGCTGACCTGGCGCCGTTCCTGCGCGGCCTGCCGACCACGGTGGTGATCGATCACATGGGTAGGCCCGATGTCGCGGACGGCGCCGCCGCCGCTTCGTTCGCCGCCTTCGTCGAACTGCTCGAGGACGAGAAATTCTGGGTCAAGGTCGGTTGCCCGGAGCGCCTGACGGTCAAGGGGCCGCCCTATCGCGACGTCGTTCCCTTCGCCCGGCGCCTGGTCGAGACCTATCCAGACCGCGTCCTGTGGGGCACCGACTGGCCGCATCCGAACATGAAGAGCCACATTCCCGATGACGGACTGTTGGTCGATCTCATCCCGGCGATCGCGCCAACCCCCGAACTGCAGCGCAAGCTGCTCATCGACAACCCCTTGCGCCTCTACTGGGGCGAGAAGTAACGGCATACCGGCCGCCCGCACGGGCAGCCATGAGGAGATTGAAATTGAGCATGCGTCTATCTGCGTCCATCCGCCTTGCCCTTGCCGGCGCCATCGGCCTCGGGCTGGTCGCCGCCTCGTCCGCCGCCGAATTGCGCCTGGCGCATTTCATGTCACCCATGCACCACATGCAGAAGCGCATGATGCAGCCGCTGGCCGACAAGCTCACGGCTGAAACCGATGGCGCGGTGACCATCCGCATCTTTCCGTCCGGCGAATTGAGCAAGAGCGGCGCTGCTCAGTGGAAGACGGCGCTGACCGGCGTAGCCGACATCGCCTTCGGTCTGCAGGGCTACACCAGCGAGATCTTCCCGCGCACCATGTTCGCCGTCGCGCCCGGCCTGTTTCATTCCTCGGCCGAGGCGACCACGGCGATGTGGGAGAACATCGACGCGCTGGCGCCCGATTACGAGCGTGTCAAGCTGCTCGCCATCTGGGCCGCCGAACCGGCGATCATCATGACCAAGTCCGTGCCGATCCGCACCATGGACGACATGAAGGGTCTGAAGATCCGCACCGCCGACCAGGTCGGCGCGGCCATTGTCCAGGCGCTCGGTGGCACGCCCGTGCCGCTGCCGGCCAGCGAGATGTACACCGCCATCGACACCGGCGTCATCGACGGCATCATGAGCGATGCCAGCACGATCGAATCCTTCAAGCTGCACGAGGTCGCCAATTATTTCACCGTCGGTCTGCCTTCCAGCACCTCCGCCTATTTCCTGGTCATGAACCGGCACAGCTTCGACAAGCTGACGGCCGACCAGCAGGCTGCTCTCGACGCGCTGACGGGCCGCGCCCTCGCCATGACGGCCGCCGAATCCTACGCCATGGAGGCGGCGCGCGGCCTCGATATGGTGCGGCAAGCCGGCAAGACGATCATCGAGGCCGAGCCCGCCGTGCTCGAGGATTTTCACGCCAAGTCCGACACCGTGGTGCAGTCGATGCTGCAATCGGCCGAGGCCGCCGGCGTTGACGGCAAGGCGATCGTCGAGGGATTGCGCGCCAGCGCGTCGGCGACGCGATAAGCGCGAATGGCATGCCCGGCGGGGAGGGAGCCCGCCGGTGGCACATGGGGTGCCGAACGACAACAGGGAGGAATTATATGAAACGTGCAGCAGCAGGACTGGCCGGATTGCTCAGCCTGGCGATCGCCGCCACGACGGGCACCGCCGGCGCCACCGAGTTGAAGGTGTCGCATTTCATGAGCCCGATGCATCACATGCAGGCGCGGGTTCTCGAACCGATGGCCGCCAAGCTGGCCGAGGCGACGGGCGATGAACTGACGTTCCGCTTCTTCCCGTCGGGCGAGTTGAGCAAGAGCCCGGCGGCGCAGTGGAAGACGGCGCTGACCGGCGTTACCGACATCGCCTTCGGCCTGCCCGGCTACACGACGGAAAATTTTCCGCGCACCATGCTGGCCGTGTCGCCGGGCCTGTTCGAGACCGCCGCCGATGCGACCAACGCCATCTGGGACGACATTGACGACATCGCCCCGGACTACGAGCGTGCCAGGCTGCTGGCGCTGTGGGGCAGCGAGCCGGCCGTGCTGATGACCCGCAACAAGCCGGTCAGCACCCTGGCCGACGTCAAGGGCCTGAAGATCCGCACCGCCGACCAGATTTCGGCGGCGATCATCGAGGCCTGGGGCGGCACGCCTGTGCCGCTGCCGGCCAGCGAGATCTATTCGGCCATGGACACCGGCGTCATCGACGGCCTGTTCATCGATCCGAGCGGCGTGCCCTCCTTCCGCCTCGACGAGGTGGTCAACCATGTGACGCTCGGCCTGCCGACGCCGTCCTCGGCCTTCTTCCTGGTCATGAACCAGAATGCCTGGAATGGTCTCACCGAGACGCAGAAGGCGGCACTCGATGGCCTCAGAGGACGCCAGCTCAGCCTCGATTCGGCAGCCTCCTACGCCGAGGAAGCCGAGCATGGCATGGACATCCTGAAAAAGGCCGGCAAGGACATCATCACGCTCGGCGCCGAGGCGCAGGCGGCTTTCGCCGACGCCACCCGGCCGGTGGCGGACAAGCTGGTGACCGAAGCAGAAGGCCGCGGCGTGGCAAACGCGGCGGATATCGCCGCAGCCCTCGGCAGCAAGAAGTAGGAAACAATGACGATGATGCGTGCGAAGGAAACCAGGCCGACGGTCGCCGACCGTCTGGCCGATGGGTTCGGCCTCCTGGGCGGGATAGCGGTCCTGTTCCTGGCCGGGCTGGTGTTCTGCGATGTGGTCGGGCGCACCTTCGGTGCGCCGATCTTCGGCGCGCGCGACATCATGGTCATGACGCTGGCGGTGGTTGCCGCCAGCGGCTTCGCCAGCGGGGCGACACATGGCGTCCACATCGCCATCGACGCGTTGCAGAATTTCCTGCCGCCGTGGCTGCGGCGCGGCCAGTTGCTCTTGGCCGACCTGATCAGCCTGGCGATCCTCGCCATCCTTTCCTGGCGCAGCTTCATGGGCGGCATGGAGGCTGGCGATTTCGGCGAGCGCACCATGCTCCTGTCGCTGCCGCACGCGCCGTTCTATTTCGCCCTGTCGCTCGGCCTCGGCCTGTATGCCCTGGTCGTTGTCTTCGACATAGCCAAGCAATTGAAACCGGGGAACGGCCATGCCGAATGAGCTTTACGGGCTGCTGGGCATTGTCGGCCTGGCGGTACTCCTGATCCTGCGCGTGCCGGTGGCGCTCGCCATCGCCATGGTCGGCTTTGCCGGCATTGCCGCGCTGAGCGGCGTCAACACCGCGTTCTACATGGCCTCGTCCGAAGCCTTCGCCACGGTCACGCAGTACGAGCTCGTCGTCATCCCGCTGTTCGTCCTGATGGGCAACATCGCCAGCGCCTCGGGCCTCAGCCGCGATCTCTATGACGCGGCCTTCGCCTGGTTCGGCCGGCTGCGCGGCGGCCTTGCCTCGGCAACCGTCGTCGGCTGCGCCGGCTTCTCGGCGCTCAGCGGCTCGTCGATCGCATCCGCCGTCACCATGGGCCGCGTCGCCCTGCCGGAGATGAAGCGCTTTTCCTATTCGGACGCGCTGGCGACCGGATCGGTCGCCGCCGCCGGCACGCTCGGCATCCTGATCCCGCCGTCGACCGGCTTCATCATCTACGCCACGCTGACCGAGCAGTCGATCGGCCGCCTGTTCATGGCCGGCATCCTCCCAGGCATCCTGCTCACCGCGCTGTTCGTCGTGGCGATCTACATCGTCACGCTGATCCGCCCAGCCGACGGCCCGGCCGGCAAGCCGTTCACCCTGCGCGAGAGCATCCGCGCCGGGCTGCGCGCCTCGCTGATTGGCGGCATCATCGTCATCACCATCGGCGGCATCTATCTCGGCTTTTTCACGCCCGCCGAGGCCGCCGGCATCGGCGCGGTGCTGACACTGTTTGTCTCGTTCTTCCGTGGCAGGCTCAGCCTGTCGCAGTGGAGGGACGTGCTGATGCAGACGGTGCGCACCACCTCCATGGTGTTCCTGATCCTCGTCGGCGCCAACATCTTCGCCCCGTTCCTGGCACTCAGCGACCTGCCGAACTTCATCAGCCAGGGCCTGACCGTCCTCGATGTCGGTCCCTATGGCGTGCTTTTCCTGATCCTGCTCGCCTACATCGTGCTGGGCACATTTCTCGAAGGCCTGTCGCTGCTGGTCATCACGCTGCCGATCGTCTTCCCGGCCATCGTTGCTGCCGGCTTCGATCCGATCTGGTTCGGCGTCATCGCCGTGATCGTGCTCGAGATGGGACTGATCTCGCCGCCGGTCGGCCTCAACGTGTTCGTCGTCGCCAGCATTGCCGACAACGTGCCGCTGTCGACGGTGTTCCGCGGCGTCATCCCGTTCTGGATCGCCATGGCGGTGTGCACGGGGCTGCTGATCCTGTTTCCCGCCATCGCCCTCTACATCCCGCAGACGATGATGGGGCATTAGCGCGGTCTTCGCGCAATCAAAGAATCGATCATGACCGATACAATAGAAAATCCCACAGGCGCCGACGCGGTGCTGTTCAGTCTGAAGGCCAATGGCGTCGACTATCTGTTCGCCAATGCCGGCAGCGATTTCGCGCCGATCATCGAGAGCTATGCCCGGCGCGGCGAAGAAGGAACAATCGCGCCAAAGCCGGTCATCGTCCCGCATGAGGCGGCGTTGGTGGCTATGGCGCACGGCTATTATCTTGTCACCGGACGGCCGCAGGCAGCCATGGTGCATGTCAATGTCGGGCTGGCCAATGCCGTCATGGGGCTGATCAACGCCCATGCCGACGATGTGCCGCTGATCATGATGTCCGGCCGCACGCCGCTGACCGAGCACGACCGGCCGGGCGCGCGCCGCACGCCGATCCAGTACGGGCAGGAACAGTTCGACCAGAGCGGCATGGTGCGTGAGCTGGTCAAATGGGATTACGAGCTGCGCTATGCCGAGAACGCTGCCAATCTGGTGTCGCGCGGCCATGCCATCGCGATGTCGGAGCCGGTGGGAGCCGTCTATCTGAGCCTGCCGCGCGAGCCACTCTGCGAGCCGGCGCCGGCGCTTGGCGAAGCGCGCACGCCGATCCAAGTGGCCGCAACGCCCGCCGCTCCCGACCCGCAGGCCATCGAACAGGCGGCGGCCTGGCTGGCCGCGGCGAACAACCCGCTGATCGTCTGCCAGCGCGGCGATCCCGCCGGCAAAATGGCAGCCCTGCTCGGCGCCCTGGCGGAGCGGCACGGCATCGCCGTCAGCGAGGTGTTCGCCACGCGCAATGTCATGCCGAGCGATCATCCGATGCTCGTCGGACCCAATCTGGCGGAACTTCTGCCCGCCGCGGATGCAGTTCTCGTCGTCGATGCACCGGTCGCCTGGATCGAGAACGACGCCCAGCCGGCGGCCGATGCTCATGTGATCCACATCGGTCCCGACCCGCTGTTTGCCCGCATGCCGGTGCGTTCCTATCGCGTGTCACTGGCCATCACCGGCAACACCGCCCGCACCTTGGCCGCCCTCGATGCCGCGCTGGAGGCGCATGCGCCAGCCGCCGCGACACGGCGCGACGCAGCCCTTGCCCGTCACCAGGCCTATCGGGCCAAGGTGGCGAAGGCGGCGGAATCGGGAAGTCGTGGCGCCGCCAGCAAGGCTTGGGTCGCCCACTGTGTCTCCGAAATCCTCGGCGACGACGGCATCGTCTTCAACGAGCGCGGCGCGCCGTCGCCGTTCTACACGCTGAAATCCGGCAACCGCTTCTTCGGCAACACGCCGGCCGGCGGCCTCGGCTGGGCGCTGCCGGCAGCACTAGGCGCGCAACTCGCTGACCGTGAACGGCTCGTCGTTTGCGTCGTCGGCGACGGCTCCTACATGTTCGCCAATCCCGTTGCCTGCCACCAGGTGGCCGAGGCGCATGGCCTAACGCTGCTGACGGTGATCCTCAACAACGGCGCCTGGGACGCCGTGCGGCTGTCGACGCTGGAAGTCTATCCTGAAGGTTTCGCCTCGCGTGCCAATCAGACGCCGCTGTCGAGCCTGTCGCCGTCACCCGACTATGGCGCCATCGCAGCCGGTTCGCGCGCCTGGACACGCGCGGTCGGGGAGGCTGAGGATCTGCCGGCGGCGCTTGCCGAAGCCGTCGCCGTCATACGCGATGAGCGCCGGCAGGCGGTCCTCGACGTGCGTGTGCGGCCGGACTGACAGTGAAGAGTCGAGATTCAATCAGACTACCAAGTGATACCTGCGGTGAAGAGAACGGCTGCTGTGACGTTGGTAGCTACCTCGTAGTGGGGAAACGGGACGACCATCGTCGCTCCGTCCGGCAAGACAGCGCAGGTGATCCTGCCTTTGCCGATCGCAGCCCTGCCGATGGCCGCAGCCGGGATCCACAATGCCGCAGCGTCCTTTCGATGGGTGGTTGAAGGTCATAGACTTCGACCAGCAGAAAAATCGAAATCACGGCATATTCAGAGGTTCTGTCGCAAACTCTGAGGTAGGGCGTGAAAGGGGTTTTGGCCTATCTAGCAGGCTGCGAGGATTGCGAACTGTGCGGCGATCGAAGGGCTTGGATTATAGGCATCCCTCGCCTGTCGTTTGCGCATCGGCTTCTGCGGCCGCCGTGATCGATCGCCCAGACGGTTTTCCGCATCACAAGCGAGGATCGCCTCGCGATTGGTTTGGCTACCGTCGATGACAATGCGATCCGGACGACCATGAAGTGCAAGAGCCTGACGAAAGAAGCGCTTCGCTGCCAATAGGTCACGGTTTTCGCTGAAGAAGAACTCCACCGTGTCGCCAACGCTGTCGATAGCGCGATAGAGATACGTCCATCGTCCGCGGACCTTTTTATGTAGTCTCATCCATATACCACCTGTCAGTGACGTTTGCTTGCGCCGGTTGAAGCGCTCCAGCGGTTGCGGCGAAAGGTGAACGACCCAGCGGTGCACGGTGGAGTGATCGACACTCAGACCGCGCTCGGCCATCATCTCTTCCAGGTCACGAAGACTGAGATTGTAGGCAAGGTACCAGCGTACGCACAGCAGGATGACAGATTGGTCGAAATGGCACCCTTTGAACATGACTAGCTCTTAGGAAAATGAAGAGCCTTCATGCCTCCGCAAGCTTACCGAATATTTTGCGACAGAACCGCTTCGGTAGCGGTTCTGAAGGTTTAGGCCGTGACAACGGGGCATTCGCGCGAGGAAAAACTAAAAGAAGCAATCCGTTGACTTGGGTTTTCCGCGCTGCGCGATTGTCCCGTTTTGGTTATCAATTTCCATCCAGAATGTATTTGTCTTATCGGGCCGGCTGTCCGTAGACTTCCTCCCGTCGAGCCCGTTCTCGACAAACCGGCGCCGCGACAGGGTTCCTGTCCGGAGCGCCGATGAGGGAGGAATAGCGTTGGTTTCTTTGCAGCCCGCCGGGTCGGCGCATGACACTGGTCATGAGCTGATCCGCTTCGAGAATGTTTCAAAATCGTTCGAATTGTCCGACCGTACCGTGCGTGCGGTGGAGAATGTGAATCTGAGTGTCGCCAAGGGCGAGTTTGTCGTGCTGGTCGGGCCGTCGGGCTGCGGCAAGTCGACCTTGCTCAACATGGCGGCCGGCCTGTTTCACCCGACCAATGGCGAAGTCTATTACGCTGGCAAGCGCGTCGACGGTTACAATCTGAAGACCGGCTACATGACGCAGAACGACCATCTCCTGCCGTGGCGCGACGTGGTCGGCAACATTTCCACTCCGCTCGAAATCCGGGGCCTTGCGAAGGGGGCACGCGAGGCGCGGGTCGAGCAATTGATCGATCTGGTCGGCCTGCAGGGTTTCGAGCGGTCCTACCCTTCGCAACTGTCCGGCGGCATGCGCAAGCGCACCGCGCTGGCGCGGCTCCTGGCCTATGATCCCGAAACGCTGCTGCTCGACGAGCCGTTTGCAGCACTCGACGCCCAGTTGCGGCTCAACATGCAGATCGAACTCCTGCGCATCAGCCGCTCGCTGAACAAGACGATCCTTTTTGTCACGCATGATCTCGACGAGGCGGTCGCCCTGTCGGACCGTTCGGTGGTGTTCTCGCCGCGGCCCGGGCACATCCGCCACATCGCCGACACGCCGCTGCCGCGCGACCGCAACCTGACGGCGCTGCGCCACGACCCGCTCTACACGAAAATGACCGCCGAGCTCTGGGATCTCATCATGCCCACGCTGAACGAAACCAGGGGAGAGGCATCATGAGCAATGCCGATATCGGCTATGTGCCGGCGAGCGACGAGATGGTTGCGCAGGACCGCAAGCGGCGCATGGACAAGGCGCGCCGCGCGCGCATTCGCGAGAGGATCAAGCTCAACGTCATCCGGGTTCTCATGGTGGGCGGCTTCTTTGCCCTGTGGGAGATTGTCTCCGGGCGGTTGATCGCCCCCTTCTTCATCTCCGCGCCAAGCGCCATCTTCCGCCGTCTCGGCGGCTGGATCTGGAGCGGCGACATCTTCTATCACATGGGCATCACAGCGACAGAGGCCTGCGCCGGCCTGCTGCTCGGCAGCATCTTCGGCATCGTCGTCGGCACCATTCTCGGCCGGCGGCCGTTCCTGGCCAAGCTGCTCGATCCCATCATCACCACCTTCTACAGCCTGCCGAAAGTGGCGCTGGCGCCGCTGTTCATCCTGTGGATCGGCATCGGCATCGACATGAAGATCACCTTCACGGCGACGATCGTCTTCTTTCTGGTGTTCCTCAACACCTATACCGGCGTGCGCAATGTCAGCCGCGAGCTGATCTCGATCCTTTATCTGATGGGCGCCAACGAAATGCAGGTTCTGCGCCGTGTGGTGCTGCCCTCGGCGATCACCTGGGTCTTTGCGGGCCTGCGGATATCTGTCCCCTATTCGCTCATCGGCGCCATCGTCGGCGAGCTGATGGCTTCCAACAAAGGATTGGGCGCGCTCCTGGTGCGCGCCCAGGGTGAATTCGACACCGCCGGCGTGTTCGCCGCGCTGGTGGCGATCATGGCGCTGGCTGTGGTCTTCAACACGGCCGTCAGGGTGCTCGAACGCCGGCTGATGCCGTGGAAATCCCTGGAACAGGGCCATGAAAGCGCGGTCTGAAGACAGGCGGGACAGGAACGCAATCGGGAGGAAAATCAATGGATTACAATAGGATACGTTTAGCCGTCGCGGGGGTCTTGGCCGGCGCGCTGGCCCTGTGCGCCAGCCCGGCGCTGGCCAATGACAAGCTCAGGGTCGGACTGTCCAGTGACGGGCTCTTGTTCGTCCCCGCCTTCGTCGCCGATGTTATGGGCTACTACGAGGAGGAGGGCCTCGATGTCGATCTGACGATCCTCGGCGGTGCCACCAAGGTCTATGCGGCGCTGGTCAGCGGTGAAGTTGAGTTCAGCGTCTCCTCGTCCGTCTCGATCCTGCGCGGCCGGGCCGGCGGCACCGACATGACCATGGTCGGCGCGGCGATGGATCAGCACGCCTCCAACATCGTCGCCACGCGCGAGTGGTTCGAGAAGGCGGGCCTCACCAAGGACAGCACCTACGAGGAACGTCTGAAGGCGCTGGACGGCATCACCATCGCCGTTGCCTCGGCCGCCGGTGGCAGTGCGCAGCTGGTACGCTTTCTGGCTGGTGAGGCCGGTGTCGATGCCGAACGCGACATGACGTTGACCGTGCTTGGCGTCGGCGACACGACGCTCGCTGCCTTTGCCCGTCGCCGCGTCGATGCCATCACCCATTCCTCTCCCGTCGCCGTCCAGGCGATCCGCGAGTTTGACGGCGTCATGCTGTTCCACATGTCGGGCGGCCAGGTGCCGGCCTATAACGGTTTCCTCTACCTCACCTATACCGGCCGCGAGAGCTGGATCAGGGAGCACGAGGACCAGACCGCGCGCTTCCTGCGCGCCATGCAGAAGGCGCACAAGGCGATCCGCGATCCGGCGCTGGCCGATGTGGTGCGCGACAAGGTGCATGCCAAATATCATGCCAAGATCGACGACGCCCTCTACGCCGATGCCTGGGCCGATTATGCGAGCGCCTTCCCGGAATCCATCGAGATTTCCGGCGAGATGGTCGATCGCGTCAACGAGCTCGCGGCCAAGGTCGAGAATGCCGACCCGGTCCTGCCGGAACATGTAGCCGCCGCATGGACCAACGACTACGCCGCCAGGGTAGTCAAGAGCCTGAACGCCGACTGAGAACCCGGACTTTTATGGAACCGGCCTGCACTGGCGCGCCGCGCCGGTTCCGCTTTGTTCAACCAAAAATGGAGACTGAAGTGACATCGACTGAACTGACCCCGCAGATCGTCCTGATCATCGAATACGAGGTGGTGGAGGAAAACCGTCCGCTGTTCATGAAATTGATGGCCGAAAGCTGCATCGACACCATCAAGGACGATGGCTGCGAGCGCATGGAACTGTGCCAGCCGGTTTCCGGCGAGGATGGATCCTACGTCCTGACCGAGCTGTGGCGCGACCAGTCCTGCATCGACAGGCACCGCATGAAGCCGGGCCATTCCAAGGTGCATGAGGACATCGATGCGTTGCTCTCGCGCAAGCGTGTCCTGAAGCTTAACACTTTTGCCGTCGATGGCTGGACCCAGGCCCCGGCGCGGCTTCAGGACGCGTGATCTCAACCCCACCGCATCAAACCCACGGAGTGTAACCCATCATGATCAAACGGGCCGATCCGACCCCGACCTTTCATCGCATCGTCGAGCACAATGGAACTTTGTTGCTGGCCGGCGTCACCGGCGGCAAGCCGGCCGATGATATGGAAACCCAGACCGCCGCCGCATTGGCCCGCATCGATGCGCTTCTTCTGGCGCATGGCTCCGACCGCAATCACGTGCTGCACACGACGGTATACATCACGGACATGACCTTGAAGGACGCGATGAACAAGGCGTGGCTCGCCTTCTTCGACGCCGGGGCGCTGCCCGCGCGCGCAACGCTCGGCGTCGCCGATCTCGGGCCGGGCATCCTGATCGAAATCGTCGCCCAGGCCATCGTCAAGGATTGACGCGCGCAACGCCAGGACCGATCCTCCGGCCGATGGTACGCTTCGAGCCAGCGACGGGCATTCGATCGAGCGCCCGTCAGGCGGCGGAAAACGGGGCGTGGAAAGCGAGACCTTGGAGCAGCGAACGAACATCAATCTGCGCCACATCAGGGCATTCGTTTCGGTCGCCGAGCTGGGCAGTTTCACCCGCGCGGCAAACACGCTTTCCATTTCGCAGTCGGCGCTCACCGTTTCCGTCCGCCAGCTTGAGGACAATGTCGGCCTGGCGCTTTTCCATCGCACCACAAGGCGCGTGACGCTGACCGAGGCGGGCGTCGAGTTCTTTCCAACGGCCAGGCGGCTCCTGCGCGATTTCCAGGCCGCCGTCGCCGACATGCAGGCGATGGTGAACTTTCGCCGCGGGCGGGTGGGCGTCGCCGCCTTGCCGTCCGTCTCCGCCGAGTGGCTGCCGGCCATCGTTGCCCAGTTCTCCCGCGATTATCCGGGCATCAATGTCGAGGTGATCAGCGAGAATTCGCACGGCATCCATCGCCGCGTCGCGGCCAAGGAGATCGATTTCGGCTTTGTCGGCCAGATTCTGCCCGATGCCGACATCAGCCATCAGAAGGTTGTGTCGCAACCGGTGGCGCTCGTCTGTCCGCCGGATCATCCCCTGGCGAAGAAGCCCGATCCGGTGTGCTGGGCGGATCTGAAAGGCAGCATTTTCATTCACGCCGGCAATGACGATTGCATCCGCGCCGTGCTGGAGAAAGTGCCGGCGCTCTCCGACACGCTGATGGACACGCGCTATCGCACCAACAAGGCCGACATCGTCGCCGCGATGGTGCGTGAGGGGATCGGCGTCACGGCGGTTGCCCCGGTCATCCTGCCGCGTGACATTCGCCGCCAGCTGGCGGTCCGCGCGCTGCGCAAGCCGGACATGACGCGCACGATCTATCTCATCCGCCGCCGTGGGCGGGTGCTTTCCCCCGCCGCGGAACTGTTCATGAAGCAGGCGCTGGCGGCGATCCGCGGCGCAGCGCATGCCGAGATGCCCAGCACCCGTGGCATCAACCCCGCAACACTCGACGCCGTCTGAGCTGCCCCGCGTGGGCTTGACTTTTTCGTCCGTGCCGCTGCCGAGCACTTTGGGGGATTGAATGGATGTGTCGCTTGGCACTTAATTGGGGTCTTCCTCATATGTGGAACGGCCCGGTTGGCAAGATATTCTTTGCGCGAATCCCCGTCGGACGGTGCAGTCATATGCCCGGCCTGTTGGCGCGATCATTTGATCGCTGGCCACGATGAATTCCGCGATCCCGATCGCCTGATCACTTCGACGCACTCGACGGCGCATTGAGGAAGCCGGTCTGGCCGGAATCGATGCTATCGTCCCTCAGGGTCATCACGCTTTTGCACCTTGCCACTTCATCCGGAACCGAGGCGCCGGAATTCCTTGTGTTTCTACACCCTCCCCATGATCGCCGGCGCTTGGTAGGTGCCGCCTTTGACAAGAAGCGCTCAGATCGTCCGAGCCATCTTGGTGGCCAGCGCGACGGCGACGACCGTGTAGGGCCGACGTCTCATCAGTGAGATGATCCACGAAGGCAGGCGCGCGGCGCGCCGCACCTGCTTCAGTATGGAGGTCGCGCCAACGATCAGCAGCGTTCGCAACTGCTTGTTGCCGCGTTTCGATATCCTCCCGATCCAGGCGGCAAGATCGCGTCCCGATCGGAAGGCGGCAGGATCCTGGATCACTGCCCGGGCCGTCGCGGCGATGATGGGGCCGACGCCAGGAATGCTCGTCAATCGACGAGCCGTCTCGTCGGCCTTCACCGCTGCGACGATCTTTCTGTCGAGCGTCTCAATGCGTGCTGTCAGCATCTCGATCTGTTCGGCCATCTCCAGAAGCGCCATCCGAGCCGCGGATGGAAGGCAGGCATCATTCCCGTCGCGCAGAACAGCAATGAGTTTGGCGATGTTGGTCATGCCGGTTGCGGCGACGATGCCGAGCTCGGCCAAATGGGCGCGCATGGCGTTGGCTGTCTGGCTTCGTTGGCGGATGAATAACTTGCGGGTCTTCAGGACCATCCTGGCAGCCTGCTCTCCGGGCGATTTGATCGGCACGAACCGCATGGTCGATCTCATCACTGCGTAGCAGCCGGTCGCGGTGTGGGTCAGGTAGTTGCGCCCCACCCGTCCTGAGGAGTTGGCCAAGCCGTCTGGGAACATGTTGGACTTGGAGTTGAGCAGCAGGCAGGGCTTTCGATCGTGTTGCCAGCCACACAAACGACGCGTGCCTTTTACAGGTGCTGATCGCCCTTGGCATCTGCATTGACCACGCCCGTTACCTTGCCGCTCTCGTCATGCTCGATTTTCACCGCCATAGACTCGGTGCGGACCTCGCAATTGCAGGTCTCGTCGGCTCGCGGCAGTTCTGTGTACATGGTCGACCATTTTTGCGCCGATCGCACAGCGCTGCTTGCAGAACCCGAAACCCATTGTTCCACGGCAGGTGCGGCATGCCGGTGGTCTTGTCGGTCACACCCATCTTGAGTTCGGCCTTCTCGTACCAGGGGGACATCTCCTCAAGGCTGACCGGCCCAGTCCTCGACATTAGCGCCGGCCACCTCACCGTAGTGGATGGGGGTCTTGAACTCATAAGGCTCCGTCGCAAGCCGCACAGTATCGTTGCCTAGGCTCAGGACTCATTGATCAGAGCCAGAAGATGACTGTGGCTGCGATGCAGATTGCCGAGAAGAAGGTGTGTGCGCATCGGTCGTAGCGGGTGGCGATGCGCCGCCAGTCCTTCAGCTTGGCGAACAGGTTTTCGACCTTGTGGCGCTGGCGATAGAGGGCCTTGTCGTAGTCGAAGGGCGTCTTGCGTTTTCGGCTCGACGGGATGCACGGCTCGATGCCCTGGCTTCGAGTTCCTCGCGGAACCAGACGCTGTCGTAACCGCGATCGGCGATCAGATGGGAGGCTTGCGGCAAGGCGCCGAGCACGAGACGGGCGCCCTTGTGATCGCTCATCTGGCCTTCCGACAGGAGCAGGATGATCGGCCGGCCGTCACCGTCGCAGACGGTGTGCAGCTTGGAGTTCAGCCCGCCCTTGGTTCGCCCGATACGACGGGGAGCATCCCCTTTTTAAGCAGGCTCGCCGCCGTGCGATGAGCCTTCAGATGCGTCGCATCGATCATGATGCGCTCGGGTTTCGGTCCTTCCCGGCAAGGCCGGCGAAGATCCGGTCGAACACCCCCATCAGGCTCCAGCGGATGAAGCGATTGTAAAGCGTCTTGTGCGGGCCGTAGCCGGCCGGCGCATCCTTCCACTGCAGCCCGTTGCGGATCACGTAAATGATGCCGCTCACCACCCGCCGGTCATCGACCCGGGGAACGCCGTGCGACAGCGGGAAGAACGGCGATATCCGCGCCATCTGGCGCTCGCTCAGCAGAAACAGATCACCCATCACGGCCTCTTTCGGAAACCGTGAATCACAACTCAATCGGAATTAACAGGTCCTGAGCCTAGCCGTCCCCTGAAAGCCGGCCAGGGTTGCTGCCAACCCAACTTTGCCTTGGCCTTTGCTTCCTTGCCGAGAAGCGTGGGGCCAACCCTGACTGACTTGATGATCTGTCCGCTGATGCAGGGCAGGGAGCGAATGAGATGGAGGCGCCGGCAGGAGCCGAGCCCTTTAACGCACGAGATCAAACCGCTGCCGCCGCCGGCTTGCTGCCTCGCGCAACCACGCACATGTAGAAGAACGACGCCCCGGAAAATCTACACACCGGCTCCGGCTGACGCGTTCACCGCGCGTCTCCCGGAAAGAACAGGCTCGGCGTCGTCTGTCGCCCGAGTGCTGCCAGTTCGCCATGTGCCGAGCGGATTTGAGGCCAGGGAGACGCCGAGGGGTGTTCTGCCCATGCTTCCCCCCAGCGGACGACCGAATCGAGCTTGCTGGCCACACCGGCAAACGAGGCTGCCTGTGTTGTCGCCATAGCCCCCAGAAGAGCCTCGGCCCGTTTGAACGCCTCCTGCTCTGCTTTTATGCTCGACAATCATCGCCCATGTGGCGTTGCGATTCCGCGCTCAAGCAAAGCGGGCGATGGCAGCGCCCTGGGCGTCGAACAGCGATACGCGCGCACTGTTAATGGCGATGCCGACCGTCTCGCCGATGCGGATAGCGCTGTCGGCTGGTGCGCTGACATTGATCAGGCCAAGCGCGTCGTTGCGGACGAAGACGCTGGTGCTGCCGCCGAGATATTCAGCGGCCTCGACCGTGCCGCGGCAGTTGCCGTTGTCAGGTGTGACCAGCGTCAGATGTTCGGGGCGGGCGCCGAGCTGGGTGGGTACGCCGGAGAAGGTGAGGGAAAGCGCCCCTTGTCCGGACAGGTCAAGCTTGCCGTCGCCTGATGGTGCGCAGGCAAGCACGTTCATCTTCGGGCTGCCGATGAACTGAGCGACGAACAGATTGGCGGGACTCTCGTAGAGTTCGTGCGGGCTGCCGTGCTGCATGACACGGCCTTCCTTGAGCACGACGATGCGGTCGGCCAGCGTCATCGCCTCGACCTGGTCGTGGGTGACATAGATCATTGTCGCGCCGAGTGTGCGGTGCAGCTTGGCTATCTCGAGCCGCATGTCGACGCGAAGTGCTGCGTCCAGATTGGACAGCGGCTCGTCGAACAGGAAGGCGACGGGCTGGCGTACGATGGCGCGGCCGATGGCAACACGTTGGCGCTGGCCGCCCGACAGCTGGCGCGGGTAGCGGTCGAGCAGGTGGGTGAGCTTCAGCGTGTCGGCAACCTGGTCGATCTTGACCTTGATCACATCTGACGAGAACTGCGCGAGCTTGAGCCCAAACCCCATGTTCTGGCGCACGGTCATGTGTGGATAGAGCGCGTAGGACTGGAACACCATGGCGAGCTGGCGCTCGACCGGCGGCGCCTTGGTGACGTCCCGGGCATCGATCAGCAGGCTGCCGGAGGTGATTTCCTCAAGACCGGCGATCATGCGCAGAAGCGTGGACTTGCCGCAGCCGGACGGGCCGACGATGACCACGAACTCGCCGTCTGAAATATCGAGGTCGAGATCCCTGATGATCTCGGTGCCGCCATAACGCTTGCCGGCCTTTTCCAGTGAAATCGTACCCATAGAACCTCCTGGGGGAAACCATGTCAGCCCTTGACCGCGCCTGCTGTCATTGAGCCGCAGATTTGGCGATACATGATAAGGCCGAGCAACATTGGCGGCAGCGCACCTACGATCATGACGGCCGAAGCCACGCCCCACTGCACACCGCCGCCGCTGGCAGCGAAGAAGAACGAAGCGCCGACGGTGATGGGGACCGCGTTGGACGTGGTCAGCATCAGGCCGAACAGGAACTCGTTCCAGGCGGTGATGAAACCGAATATCAGGCTGGTGACGATGGCTGGGCGGCAGAGCGGGGCGATGATTTTTGCCAGGATCTGGAAGCGCGTGGCACCATCCATCAGGGCCGCTTCATCCAACTCACCCGGCAGGTCGCGGATAGCGTTGACCAGAATGACGAGCGCCAGCGGCAGGTTGACGATGGTGAGAATCAGGCCGAGGCCTAGACGTGTGTCGAGAAGCGCAAGCCACTGGAACATCATGTAGAGCGGAATGGCGAAGATGATCAGCGGCACGGCACGCAAATTGACGATGAAGGGCAGGAGCGTGCGTTCGCCGAGCTTGCCGCGGGCGATCGCGTAGGCCGCGGGCAGGGCGAGGGCGACTGCCAGCAGGGTGCCGAGTGTGGCGACCGCGATGCTGTTGGCGAGATAGAGGAAGATGTTGAGCCGATCAGACACGGTGAAGACGGTGGCGTAGTTTTCGAGCGTCGGTGCGTAAACCCAGAGGCCGGGATTGGTCGACAGCTCGCGCGCGCTCTTGAACGAGGTCGAGAGCGTGACGAGGATCGGGAAATTCATCGCAAGGGCGGCGATAGCAAAGACGATCCAGCGGAGAGCGTTGATCATCAGCGGGCTCCCTTGCGACGGGCGGCAAGCGCGTTGAGGCCGTAGAGCACGGCGAACGACACGGCAAACAGGATGACGGAGGCCGCGACAGCCTTGCCGATGGCGCCCTGCTTGAAGAAGGCTTCATAGATGTAGATCGACAGCGAGGCGGTCGAGCCGCCGGCGCCGCTGCCGGTCAACACATAGACATTGTCGAAGACGCGGAAGCCGTCGATGAAGCGGATAAGCAGGGCAACCACGATTGTCGGTGCCATCAGCGGCAGCTCGACGTACCAGAGCCTGTGGCGGTAGTGCGCGCCGTCCATGGCGGAGGCTTCGATGATCTCCTTGGGGATGGCCTGGTAGGCCATATGGAACAGCAGGAAGGCAAAGGGCGTCCACTGCAGTGTCTCGACCACGACCAGCGTCCAGAAGGCCGAAGCCGGCCCGAGGAACGAGAAGCTCGCGCCGAACCACGTCCAGAGATAATAGGGCACGGGACCGACGAACTCGTGCAGCACGAAGCGGTACATCAGGCCGATGAGCGCCGGCGCCACCATCAGCGGCAGCATCAGGATCGCCATCAGCCAGCTGCGCTTCTCGATGAGGGGCGAAAGAAAGATGGCGAGGAACAGGCCGAGCGCGCATTCGAGCAGGGCGGTGAGCAGGCCGAAGCGGAAGGAGAACCAGCTCGCTTGCCAGAAGGAGCTGTCGGTCCAGACGGCAGTGAAATTGGCGAAGCCCGTGATCTCGGGGCTGCGCAGAGTCTCGAAGCTGACCTCGGAGACCGAGTAGACGAGGTTGACGAGCGCCGGAAAGCCGAGGAAAACGAGCAGGAACAGCACCAGCGGGACTGCCAGCAGTCGGAATTCGGACGAGGGGGCGCGTTGCGAAGGCGTTGTCATCAAAATCGATCTAAGGCTGGCGTTCCAGTGGAAGCAATGGTTGCTGGCCGACCCCGCAAACCGTGGTCGTCATGAAGGCATTCACCTGGACAGGCTCAGGATTCGGCACTCGGACCCACATGGGGCGGGAAGGGTGCCAGGATCGCCCTGCTATGCTCAGGGCATGGAATCGTGGGGGATGCCGAATCCAGAACCTGTGGGAGCGGCCGATGGCGACGGAAGTGCTGCCACCGGCCAACCGCTTACTTGAGCAGGTCGGTCATGCCCTTTTCGGTCTTGCCGAGCGCATCATCGAGCGACTGCTGGCCCGACCAGTAGCCGGTAAACTCCTTGGCCTGTAGTTCGTAGACCGACAACGCTTTGGCCGAGGTGCCGCCGTTCATGACATAGCCGTACTTGCTGGCGAACGCGCCGAGCTTGACCAGATCGGGACGATCGGCCGCCACTTCCTTGACGACGTCAGGTGTGAGCGCCGGTGCACCGTTGTTCCTGGCGTAGATGAGTGCGGCGTCCTTCGACGACAGCCACTTGATGAAGGCCCTGGCGCCATCCTTGTTCTCGGCGTTCTTGTTCAGGCCGAAGCCGAGGCCGTGGATGTGGGTGAAGCGACCCTCGGGACCAGCCGGCGGGGCGATGGTCTCGGTGACCTCGGCAACCGCAGGCGACTTCTCCTTCGAAGTCAGGTCGGAGGCAGCGGCGTTCCACTGCATCATCGCGGCAACCTGGCCTGAGGCGTAGGCCGCGTTGGCCTCGGCGAACTCGTACGACAGCGAATCGCGTGGGGTGGCACCAGCGTCATAGAGCAGCTTGTAGATCTCGAGGCCCTTGCGGAAGGCGTCGGAGTTGACTGTGACCTTGCCGCTCTCGTCCATCCAGTTGCCACCATAGGAACGCGGCAGCGACTGGAACACCATCATGTTGAAGAGCAGGTTCTTGAGCTGCAGAACGGTGCCGTAGCGGGTCGGGCTGTCAGGGTTGACCGCCTGGGTGAAGTAGAGGGCGGTTGCCGCATAATCATCCCAGGTCCATTCGTCCGGGTTTTTGGGCTCGAGCTTCCTGCCGAGGTGCTTCTCGGAGATTTCGGCGAATTTTGCCTTGGCCGCGTCGTCCTTGAGCAGCGCTTCGATCAGGTCGTTGCGGTAGTACATGAAGTGCAGCGACAGGTCGGTCGGCACGCCGAACTGCTTGCCTTCATACTGCATGGTGGTCAGCACTGAATCGCCGTAGACGGCCTTGGCCTCGTCCGACAGCTCGACCGGTTCCATGAACGGCGCGTAGCGTCCGATGGAGTAGGTGGCGAGCAGGTTGGCGTCGAAAGCCTTCGAACCTGCGGCGAGGTCGGCCTGCAGCTTGTCCCAGAAACCGTCCCTGTTGAAGAACAGCAACTCGACCTTGTTGGCATCGGTCACGTCCGGCTTGGCGTTGTAGGCATCGGCTGCTGCGCGCAGCGCTGTTTCCTCGGGGCCGCCCGGCCAGCCGAGCACGGTCACCTTTGCGAAGGCAGGGCTCGCCATCAGGCTGGCGATCGCCGTCGCGATCAGGCCGCCCCTTCTGAGCGTCGAAAATGTCATGTGGTGTTCTCCCTCCAGGTCAGTTCTGACGTTTTTGCTAGATCCGCGATGCCCACGACGCCGGCGTTCTCGCCGAGTGCTGCTGCGTGAAGCTGCGGGGTGAGCCGTGGCGGCAGGCTTCCCAGCGCCTGTCGAACGGATTCGAGATAACCAGGTGCAAGGCCGATGCCACCGCCGATGACGATGCGGGCAGGGTCGAGCATGAGCTGAATGTTGCGGCACAGAAGGGCGGTCTGGCTCACCGAGGCTTTGATGATGTCCAGCGCCCAGGCGTGGTCCGCGGCGGCTGCCTCGAAGACCTCGCGTGCGGTGGCGCCGGCCTGGTGCGGCACGGCCTGTGCAGCGATCCAATTGCCGGAGACATGGTCCTCGAGAACGCCCGCATTCTCATCGAGGCTGCACAGCAGGCCGAAATGACCGGCGAGACCGCCGAGCAGGCGGCCGTTGACGACGATGCCGCCGCCGATGCCCGTGGAGATGGTGAGGAAGACGAGGTCCTCGCGCTGACCGGCACCGCAGGAGAACTCGCCCCAGGCCGCGGCCTGTGCATCGTTGGCCGCGAGCACCGCTTCGGTGTCGGCAAGCCTCTTGACGGTGGCAACCAGCGGGAAGCGGTCGGGAATGTCGAGGGTCTTGCGGTTGAGCGGCGACCAGCACCCGTCGTCGATGATGCCGGAAACGGCGATGCCGGCGGTGTCGTAGCGGCCTTTCCAGCCTGAAATCGCGTCGAACAGCGCGGTCATCCACTGTTCGGGATCGCTGCCGCATGGTGTTGGCATCTTGTGTGTCTCGACCACCTTGTTCCCGCGCACCAGCGCCGCGAGCATCTTGGTGCCGCCGATGTCGAGGGCGAGAACGGTGTCGGCCATGGCAATCAGGCTCCAGCCTTGGCGATGGTTGCGTCGAGCGCCGAGCGGAACCAGGAGGTCACATACTCAGGGCGGGTGATGGCCGAGCCGACGACGACCATGGAGGCGCCCGACGCCAGCGCCCGCTGCGCCTGGGCAGGGGTTCGCACATTTCCCTCGGCAACCACATAGGGCGTGAGCTTGCGCATCGCCGTCATCAGGGCGAAGTCGGGCTCGGTGGGCTCGACCGTTCCGATGTAACCGGCGAGCGTGGAGCCAACGACATCGGCACCCTCGGCCAGTGCCTGCTCGGCGTCGAAGATGATGGAGCAGTCGGCCATGGCGGCGCGGCCATGGGAATGGATGCGTTCGATGAGTATGCGGGTCGCAACCGGGCGGACACGCTGGGTGGCATCGTAGGCGATAATGTCGGCGCCGGCCTCGGCGAGCGCATCGACATCCTCCAGCCACGGCGTGATGCGGATGGATGTGTCATCGAGGTCGCGCTTGATCAGGCCGATGATCGGCCTGTTGGTGGCGGCGCGGACGGCGGCAACGTACTCGGCAGATTCGATACGCAGGGCGGCGGCACCGCCATCGATGGCTGCCAGCGCGAAGCCCACGACCATCTCGGCCGTGTCCATGGCGCCACCCTTCACGGGCTGGCAGGACACGATGAGAGCATTGTCGAGGGCTTTGAAGTCAAGCGGCACGCGGGCATCTCCTGTGATGCCCAGACGGTAGCAGTATAAGACCAGATTGCAACAGGATTTAAACTGGTATTATCGCATCAGTTCGATGACGAAGTCATAGACGTCACCGCGGTATTTGGTCTGGGTGAATTCGACGATCTGTCCGTCGGCGAGGAAGCAGCGACGCTCCATGACGAGCAGCGAGGTGTCCTCCGGCGTGGCGAGAAGCTGGCGTTCCTCGTCCGTGGCGGGCTTGGCCTGCATCCGCTGCAGCGCCCTGACAGGCAGGGCGCCGGTGGCCTCGAGATATTCGTAGAGCGATTCCCTGACCGCCTGTGGATCGGGAACGAAGCGCGCCGGCAGTGTCGCGATCTCGATGGCGATCGGCGTATCGTCGGCGGTGCGCAGGCGACGCAGGCGCACGACTTTTTCGCTGCCGGATATGCCCAACGCCATCATTTCCGCCGGCGAAGGGCGTGAAATCTCTCGCGAAATCCACACGCATCCGGGTTCCAGTCCGCGCGAGCGCATGTCCTCCGAGAAGCTGGTCATGGTCGCCAGCGACTTCTCCAGTCGCGATGACACCACTGTCTTTGCGCCCTGACGACGGTCGAGCAGTCCGTCCGAGACGAGACCGTCGATGGCCTTGCGCACGGTGACGCGCGAGATGCCAAGTGCATCACACAGGGTGCGCTCGCTGGGGATGACGGCATTGCGCTTGAGCTGGGCGGTGGAGATCACCTGCTTGATGGCGTCTTCCAGCCGGCGGTAGAGCGGTTCGCCGCTCTCGCCCGAAAGCTGTCTTGCGAGGAAGTCGAGGATTGCTTGGTCGCCCATCGGAACCTTCTGTGAAAAGTGTCTCCTTTATGCATAATTTTTTTCAGGTGTTAAACTGGTATTGTGTAATTGGCACCGTCAGGCCACGGTCTTGGGTGTGGGGGTCTAGCGTGGGTTCCGTCGCAAACTGGTCGTCAAGCTTGCGCTGCCATGAATGCTCGTCATTTCCGGAGGGCTTGTTCATGTTCAAAGGTCGCCATTTCGACCAATCGGTGATCCTGCTGCGCGTACGCTGGTACCTCGCTTGCAATCTCAGTCTGCGCGACCTGGAAGAAATGATGACCGAGCGCGGTATCCGCGTCGATCATTCCACCGTCCATCGCTGGGTCATGCATTTCGCACCCCTGATGCTTGAACGCTTCAACCGGCGAAAGTGTGCCATCACAGGAAGGTGGCACCTCGATGAGACCTATGTGAAGGCTCGCGGACGGTGGATGTATCTCTACCGCGCCATCGACAGCACGGGCAACACGGTTGAGTTCTTCTTCAGCGAGCATCGCGATCTTCTGGACGCCAAACACTTCATCCGCAGAACCCTGAAGCGTCATGGCCGACCAGAGCGTGTTGTCATTGACGGCAGCCACACGAACCGGGAGGCAATCATTGCCTGCGACGGCGAAAGTCGTCTGCGGGACCGATCCCGACGAGTGGTGAAGCCAATCCGCATTCGGCAAAGTCGATATCTCAGCAACCGCATCGAGCAGGATCACCGGCGCATCAAGCGCAGAATCCGATCAATGCCCGGTTTCAAGTCAGCCACCAGCGCCGATGCGATCCTGTCCGGCATCGAGATGATCCACATGATGCGCAAACGACAGGCGAGATACGCCTATAATCCAGTGCCGTCACTCGCCGAACAGTTCGACATGCTCGCAGCTTGAATGGTTATCCGTCAGGGCAAAATATTGTCCTCGGGCCAATTCTGCGACGGAACCTTCTGCACGGCTCCTGTTCTGACCGCCTCATAGGGGGCGAAGACGGGGACGCCGCGCAGCAGGCCGATTTCCGCCTGGACGCCATAGGTGCGGCTGATGGTTGCTTCCGTCAGCGTTTTTTCCCAAGCGCCTTCCGCTTCCACCTTGCCATGGTGCAGCAGCATCAGCCGGTCGGTGAAGCGGGCGGCGAGCGACAGATCGTGGATGGCGATCACCGCCGTCACCTGCCGCTCGCGGGCAATGTCGGCCACCACGCGCAGGGTGAAGAGCTGGTTGCCGATGTCGAGCGCGCTGGTCGGCTCGTCGAGCACGATCAGCTCCGTCTCCTGCGCCAGGGCACGCGCCAGCATGACCCGCTGGCGCTCGCCGCCGCTGAGCTCGCCCATCGAGCGGAAGGCGAAATCCTGCAGCCTGAGCCGCTCCAGCATCTCCTCGACGATCTCGATGTCGCGCGGCTTCGGCGTCGCGCCCATATGCGGGGTGCGGCCGAGCAGGCAGGTCTCGAACACGGTGACCGGAAAGCTGACCGGGCTCGATTGCGGCACATAGGCCATGCGCCGCGCCCGCTCGCGCGGGGCAATGCGGGACAGGTCGGTACCGTTCAGGAGAACGCGGCCGCAGCTCGGGCGGGCAAGGCCGAGCGCGGTGCGCACCAGGCTCGATTTGCCGGCGCCGTTCGGGCCGACCAGGCCAAGGATTTCGCCTCGGTCCAGTTGCATCGACACGCCGGTGAGCACCTGGCGCGCGCCATAGCGGAAATGGATGTCGTCCAGCGAGAGATGGAGGCTCATGCGTAATACTCCGAGCGGCGCGACAGGATCAGATGAAGGAACAGCGGCACGCCGACAAAGGCGACGACGATGCCGACGGGGATGACGGTCGGGCTGAAGACGAGGCGGCCCGCCGTGTCGGCCAGGAGCAGCAGGATCGCCCCGCAGATGGCCGAGAAGGGGATGAGGAAGCGATGGTCGCCGCCGATGATCAGCCGCGCCACATGCGGACCGATCAGGCCGACGAAGCCGATCACGCCGACAAAGCTGATGACCACCGCCGAGACGATGACGGAGAAGACCACCGCCTGGCCGCGCAACAACGCGACATTGATGCCAAGGGAGCGGGCGACATCGTCTCCGGCGGCCGTCAGCGCGTTGAGCTGCCAGGCGCGCAGTTGCGCCAGCGGCAGAACGATGAGGATGATGCCGCCGGCGATGGCGACGGCGTCCCAGCGTACGCCGTTGAGGCTGCCGAAGGTCCAGTGGACGACGCGGGCAAGCTGCTCCTGCGTGGCGACGAACTGGACGGCGGCGGTCATGGCGCTGAACAGATACATCAGGGCGATGCCGGTCAGGATCATGGTCTGGGCGCCCATGCCGCGCAGCCAGGCCATCGAGAAGACCAGGCTGGCGCAGCCGAGCGCGAACAGGAAGGCCGTCAGCGGCACGAAATAGATGCCGACCGAGGTGAAGCCGACGCCGAACATGATGGCGATGGAGGCGCCGAAGGCGGCAGCCGACGAGACGCCGATCGTGTAGGGACTGACCAGCGGGTTTCGTGTGATCGCCTGCATCAGGACACCGGCCAGCGACAATGCCGCGCCGGCGATGATCGCCATCACCACGCGCGGGAGGCGCAGATGGATCAGAACGCGCGTCTGCTGCGGGTCGGCATCGGCAATGAACAGTCCGAAGCTCGCCTTTTCGGCGACGACGGCGAACAGCGTTCCGAGGCCCGTGTCGGAGATGCCCATCAATGTGACCGATCCCGCAATCAGGATCAGGCCGGCGAACGAGGCGAGGATGACAAGGACACTGCGCCGACCATGGGCGCGGTACTGCAGCGCCATGTCGAGCGACGGGTCGGGGAATCTGGGCAAGGCGGTCATGAGCGTTCCGGGACGATGAGGGGAGCCGCGCGCCAGGCGCGCGGCGGTGGATGCACGGAATGTTCAGAACGCGCCCTGGTAGGTCATCGCGCCCTGGAACGGCAGGCCCTGGAAGGTCTCGATCCATTCCTTCATCGCATCCTCCGGCTCGATGTCGGCGAACAGATCCGGATAGAGCCACTTCGCCACCTGCAGCGCACCTGTTACCTTCGAGGAGCCGCCGGCCAGATAGTAGTTGATGAGATAAGCGTTGCCGGCAGCGCCGGCGGGCGTGCCGAGAATGTCCTGGCGCGTTGAGAAGCTCTGCCATGCCTCGGCGAATTTCTCCTTGGGGAACGTCGCATAGGAACCCGGCTGCAGCTTGATCACCAGGTCGGGCGCGCGGGCGATGACCTCCTCGGGATCGACGGTGAAGCTGTTCTCGTTGCCGCACGAAGTGGGCTCATTCTTTATGTCGATGTCGCCAAAGATGTTGATGCCGCCGCCGGCCTCGATCATGGCGTGCCAGCCGGAGCCAGGCGTCACCGTCACGTGGTCGCGCACTTCCTCCAGGTAGACGCGCTTGCGCTCGACGCCCTTCAGGCGCTCGGCCAGGAGGTCCATGTATTTCCTGTAGAAGTCGACGAGATCGGCGGCGCGCTTTTCCTGGTCGAACAGCTTGCCGTAGAGCGTGACGTTGTCGACATGCTGCAACGTGTCCCAGGCGGTGACCACCAGGACCGGGATGCCGAACGGTTCGAGCTGGCGGGCGGCCTCCTCGTAGACGCCGTTGCGCGGCAGGATGACGAGGTCGGGATTGAGTGCGACGATCGCCTCGTAGTTCGGCTGTGTCTGGCCCTGGCCGGCGATGTCCTCCTCGCTGAACTCGGGCCAGTACTGCGGGTCGCGCATGGTGCTGGCATCGACGCCCACCACCTTGTCGGCGGCGCCGATGGCGCGGGCGAACTCCACGGCATAGCGGTTGAAAATGACGGCGCGCTCGATCGGCAGCTTCAGCTCGACCGTGCGCCCGGCATCGTCGGTGAAGGTCTCGGCGGCCGCAGAAAACGCGCTCGATATCGCCAGCGCAAGCGCCAGCAGGACATGTCTCGGTTTCATTCTATCCATCCAGGCAAGAGGATGCCGGGAGGATGACCTTCAGAATCGGGAAAGCGCTTCCCGTCCTGGTTTCAGGGCAGGAAAGCGGATGGTTTCCGACGCAAGACACGCCGGTGGGGGAGCACGCCATATGAGCCTCCTGCCGGTCACCTCGCCGGCAATTGCGGTTGTCGATACGGCAGGTCTCCTGGCTCGCGGCTCCTGCGCTTTGCGATCCCTTCCCAGCCTGAAAAAGCCAGTGGCACGATCGCCGAGCTTACCGCTTACAGTTGCGAGGGCAGCCTCGGATTTGGGCTTCATCAGCCCGCACCGCGTTCCCTTTTCATCCACTTGCGTGGAACCGTAGCGGCGGGACCGTAGAGTGCGCCGGACTGGAAAGCAAGATGCGGATTGCGTCATTGACGGCCGAATTGGCCGCAGTGACATTGTGGCGGAAATATGCGACCGCTGGCCCATGAAAACCATGCGGGAGATTTTGCGGGATCGCATTGCGGCGGGCTTGATGGCCGGCCTGATCGCCTATCTCCTGATCTTCCAGGGGGTTGCCGCCGCCTTTGCCAAGGGCGCGATGGCAGGCACCGATGCGGTTGCCGGTTTCGTCATCTGCAATCCAAGCGGCGTCGTTCCGGCGACCGGCGAGGACGACGTTCCGGCCGGCGGGAGCGTGCATGATTGCTGCACCACGCTGTGCCAGGCCGGCTGCGCGGTCGCTCCCGCCATGCCGGCGGCGGCTGCCGGTCTCTACTGCGCGTTTCCGGTCGTTGCCGGACCACGTTGGCCGCTGCAGGCATTGCCTGCTAACCCGCGCGAATGCTGGCTTCCGGCACAGGCGCGCGCGCCGCCATCCTTCTCCATCTGATGCAAGCCTGACGGCCGCCGCTTTTGCGGGCGACCATGTTTTCGCGCATATGGAGATACCGAAATGCGATCCTTCACGCGTTTTTTCGCGGCAGCGATGCTGTTCGCCACCACCCCTGTTTTCGCCGGCGACTACACGATCGGCAACCTCGAGATCGAGATGGCCGTCGTGCCGCCGGGCGCGCCGGCGCCGGTCCAAACCGATGAGCAGGGAGGCAGGAAGTGATGCGCGCACGCACGCTTGGGGCCGCAGTCGGCGCGGTGTTTGCGGTGATGCTGGCGATCGTCGCCGTTGCGACCATGGATTTTTCACCGTCACGGTTACCGTCACCGGGCAAACAGCAATCCGGCAGCGGCACGGCCCTCGTCGGTGGAGCGTTCACCCTGACCGGCGAGGATGGAAAACCGGTGACGGACGCTGATTTCAAGGGCAAGCCGACGGCGATCTTCTTCGGCTTCACTTTCTGTCCCGATGTCTGTCCGACGACATTGTTCGAGCTGTCCGGTCTGATCGAGGCCCTGGGGCCGCAGGCCGACAAGCTGAACTTCGCCTTCGTCTCGGTCGACTGGGAGCGTGACGGTCCCGAGCAGCTTGCCCGCTACACGTCGAGTTTCGATGCGCGCATCGAGGGATTGTCCGGCACCGAGGAACAGATCGAAGCGGTCACAAAGGCCTACCGCGTCTACTACAAGAAAGTGCCGACCGACGATGGCGGCTACACGATCGACCACACGGCCTCGGTCTATCTGATGGATAAGGACGGCCAGTTCGTCGGGACGCTGTCCTATGGCGAGGAGCACCAGTCAATGCTGGAGAAGCTCAAGCGCCTGGCCGGCAACATGTGAGGGGATGGCGCTGCTCTGGCTCCCGCCGTCCGCGGCGAGCGTCATGGCGCTCGATCTGCTATGATCCAGCGGTTCCGATCGCTGGCCCGCCTGCTTGCCCGACGGGGGCGGGCATGAAGAGGTCTAACCGCCCCGGTCGGGCAAGCAGGCGGATTCCGATTGAGCGCCGCCCGGTCCCGGCCTATGATCGGGATGAATGGAGACCATCATGCAAAGCGACAAACCCGCGCGAGTCCCGTCCCTGATCGGCAAGGTACTGGCCAGCGCTCCGCAACCGAGCGATATCCGGCTGCTGGCGCAGCGGTTCCAGGACCATGCGCTGGAGCCGCGCTCGACGCCGCAGGAGACACAGGCGCTGGTGGCCGATCTCGGCTATGGGAGCATCGAGGCGTTCTGCACCGCCGCCGACCTGCCGGCGCATCTGGCCGACCGCTGGGCGCGCTTCGGCATCTCTGGCGAAATGCGCCAGGTGCTGTTGCTGATTGCTGCGCAGCGTCGCCTGATGATCGATGCGGTGAAGGAATTCGAGGCGATGACGCATGTCGGCCTGGACGATTTCATGCGCGAGCGCGGCTTGCTCTGATCCATCGTCCGAACAGCGGCTTCAGCGCTCCTCCTTGCCGGCCTTGTCCAGCAGCATGCGGGCGGTCGCCGCGTCGGTGATCAGTGCTTCGGCGGAGACGGTGTGCAGCGCCGCGAGGACCGCGTCCACCTTCTGCGGCCCGCCCGCCGCCAGGATGACATGGGGGATGCGGGCGACCGTTTCCAGCTCGATGGCCATGATGCGCTGGTTGACTTCGTGGTCGACCAGACGACCGGCACTGTCGACGAAATAGCACAATATGTTGGCGACCGCGCCCTTGTCTCGCAGCGGCTTGATGAGGGATTGAGGCACGATGCCGTGGCGGAAGATGGTGGCGTCCGGCGATACCTCGCCGACGGTGAGCAGCGCCATGTCGGCTTTCGCCGCGCGCTGGCGCACGTCGTTCAGCGAGGCTTGCTCCCACAACCGGTCGCGCAGCGCCGGATCGTCGACGATGACCGGCGCGCTGATCTGATAGCTGTCGACCTTAAGCCGCTCGGCCACCTTTGTGGCGACGATGGAAGGGTTGATCCACTGTGAGTGCGGCAGGCTGCCGACCAGGCCGATGACGGAGGAGGCCTTCAGGTCGCGCCGCGCCATGAAGGCCAGGCTGGCATGCAGGGTCGCGCCGCCGCCGATGGCCAGCGTCATGCCGTCGACAAGCTGCTCCTCCAGATAGCGGGCGACCGCATGGCCGATGGCGCGTTCCAGGTTCTTGGCTTCTTCCGGTTCGGGCACGACGATGGCGCTCTTCAGGTTCCAGCGCTTCTCCAGGCGCCGTTCGAGCGCCACCTGTTCGGCGGTGTCGGCATTGATGGTGGTAATGACGATGTGGTCGTCGGCGCTGGCGGCCAAGGCGCGCATCACCTTCATGCGGCTCACATTGAGCCGGCTGGCGATACGCTCCTGGGTGAGCCCCTCGACATGGTAAAGCCACGCCATCTTGACGTTCAGGTCTGCCGAGGAAAGCGTCGGTTTGCTTTCCTTCTGCTTTTTCGTCTTTTGCGACACGGCGCTGATTCCCTCTCTCATCGCCCACGGTGTAGCATATAGCCAGACCGGCCTCGGGTTGGAATGCAAGCGCAAAACGGCGAAATTTTATTGCGTTCTTTTGTCATTGACGAAAAACATATGTTCATGTTCAATTATCCGGCGCAGTTGTTACCTGCCTGTCACATTGCGCATGCACGGGAGGAGTTCCGACAGCCCGCTTGTCGGTAGATGCAAACAGAGGAGTCCATTTCGATGGAACGCAAACACACAATCCGCAAGGTTGCCCTGGCCGCCGCACTGCTTACATCCGTATCCTTTGCTCCGGCTCTCGCCGAGGATCTGGTTCTCTACACCTCGCAGCCGGACGCCGACGCCACCGCGACCGTGGACGCTTTCAAGGCCGCCAATCCCGATATCGAGGTGGAGATCTTCCGCTCCGGCACCAGCGACCTGATGACCAAGCTGGCCGCCGAGTTCGCTGCTGGCAGCCCGCAGCCCGACGTGCTGTTGATCGCCGATGCGGTGAGCATGGAGACGCTGAAGAAGGACGGCCACCTGATGGCCTATCCGGAAGCCAATGTCGAAGGCTTCGAGGCCGCCGCCTACGATGCCGACAAGACCTATTTCGGCTCCAAACTGATCACCACGGGCATCGCCTACAACACCAAGGCGGCCGAGAAGCCGGAACATTGGTCTGACCTGACGGGCGAGGCCTACAAGGGCCTGACCATCATGCCGAGCCCGCTTTACTCGGGTGCCGCCGCCTATATGCTGTCCGCCTTCGTCGAGCGCGATGATCTCGGCTGGGATTATTTCGAGAAGCTGAAGGCCAACGAGCTGGTCAGCGTGCGCGGCAATGGCGCGGTGCTGAAATCGGTTGCCAGCGGTGAGAAGGCCTATGGAATCCTGGTCGATTTCATGGCGATGAACGCCAAGAAGGATGGCTCGCCGATCGAGTTCGTCTTCCCGGAGGAAGGCGTGACGGCGGTGACCGAGCCGGTGGCGATCATGTCGACGGCGAAGAATGCCGACGCGGCGAAGAAGTTCGTCGACTTCATTCTCTCAGACGATGGCCAGAAACTGGCGCTGACTCAGGGCTACCTGCCGGCCAAGCCGTCGGTCGGCCGTCCCGATTGGCTGCCAGAGGGCACCGAGATCACGATCATGTCGGTCGATGTGCCGAAAGTGGTCGGCGAGATCGGCGCCAACAAGGAGAAATTCTCCTCCATGTTCGGCGGCTGAGGGCGTCAGTTCATGTCCTTCGCATTCAAGGAACGTCAGGGCCAGGGGATGGCCCTGACGGCGGGGATCGTCGCGATCATCGTCGTCTTTTCACTCCTGCCGATGGCGCGGCTCCTCCAGGAAGTCGTGCTGCCTGGCGGGCGGTTCTCGCTGGATGTCATCCGCGCGGGCCTCGTCAGCAACACCACCTGGGTCGCCACCTGGAACACGCTTTGCGTCGGGCTGGGCGGCACGCTGTTCGCCTTGGTGCTGGGCGTTGCCGTCGCCATTCTTGTCTCGTTGAGCGATGTTCGCCAGCGGCAGGCATTCGTGCTGTGCTTCGTCACGCCGCTGATGATCGCCCCGCAGGTAACCGCGCTCGCCTGGCTGCAGCTGTTCGGGCCGTCCAGCCCGATGCTCAACCTGCTGGGTGTCGCGCCGCCGATCGGTACGCCCAACCCGCTTTACTCTCCAGAGGGCATCGTTCTCCTGCTCGGCATCCAGTACGCCCCGCTGGTGTTCCTCATCGTTCGCGCGGGTCTTCGCAAGCTGCCGCGTGAGCTGGTCGAGGCGGCGCAATCGAGCGGTGCCGGCTGGTTGACCGTACTGCGGACGATCATTCTCCCCTTGATGACGCCGTCCATCGTCGGTGCTGCGGCGCTGACATTCGTGTCGTGCGTCGGCAATTTCGGCATTCCCGCTTTCCTCGGCATTCCGGCCAACTATCTCGTCCTGCCGACGCTGATCTACCAGCGCCTGGCGGGCGGCGGACCGGCGGTCCTCTCGGAAGTGGCCTTTCTCTCGGTGCTGATCGGCATCATCGCCATGGTCGGCATCGTGCTGCAGGACCGGATCAGCAAACGACGCGATTTCCGTATCACCTCGACCTCGCTGCCGGCTGCGCCCTATCATCTGGGCGCCTGGCGGCTGCCGGTCGAGATCGGCATGTGGGCGCTGATCATCATCATCCTCGTCCTGCCGTTGCTCGGCCTCATCCTCACCTCGCTGGTGCGCGGCTACGGCGTCACGCTGAGCGCCGAAACGGCAACGCTGGAGAACTACCGGTTCGTCGTCCTCGAACATGCTGCGGCAAGCCGCGCCTTCATCAACAGCCTGTACCTGTCGGCCACCGCGGCGGTGTTCGCCGTCTTCGTGGCGATCCCGCTTGCCTATGTCATTGCCTGGGGCAAGCAGCGCTGGATCAAGGCGCTCAACCTGGCCGTGGAACTGCCCTATGCGCTGCCCGGCGTGGTGCTGGCCATCGCCTCGCTGCTCCTGTTCCTGAAGCCGATGCCGATCACCGGCATTCAGATCTACAACACGGTGTGGATCATCCTCTACGCCTATCTGGCGCGCTTCCTGGTGCTGGCCGTCCGGCCGACGGTGACGGGCTATTTCCAGCTCGACCGGGCGCTGGAGGAAGCGGCCCAGGTGGCGGGCGCCGGCCTGTTCACGCGGATGCGGACCATCATCTTTCCGCTGATCGCGCCGGTGGCCATCGCCGGTGGGCTGCTGATCTTCATGACGGCGCTGTGCGAGCTCACGGTCTCGGCGCTCTTGTGGTCGTCGGGTTCGGAGACCATCGGCGTCGTCATCTTCTCCTTCGAGCAAGGCGGCGATTCCAAGTATGCGGCGGCCGTCTCGGCCATCATGGTCGCAACCACCTTCCTGTTGATGCTGTTCGCCAGCCTCTTCGCAAAAAGACTACCGGACGGAGTGCTGCCATGGCGGGACTGAGCATTGAGAATGTCACCAAGAGCTTTGGCGAGACCAACGCGCTCGACAAGGTTTCGATCGAGGTTGCCGATGGCGAATTCCTCGCCGTTCTGGGGCCGTCGGGCTGCGGCAAGACCACGCTTCTGCGCATGATCGCCGGTTTCGAGACGGTGTCGGGCGGGCGCATCAGCATTGGCGGGCGCGATGTCTCGTCGGCCGGCATGAACGTTCCGCCGGAAAAGCGGCGCGTCGGCATCGTCTTTCAGAACTACGCCCTGTGGCCGCATATGAGCGTCTCCGAAAACATCGGCTACGCGCTGAAGGTGGCGCGCGTTTCCCGGGCCGAGCGCGAGGCGCGGGTCAAGGGGGCGCTGGCGCTGGTCAATATGGAGCAGTATGGCGAGCGGCGGCCGGCCAATCTGTCCGGCGGCCAGCGGCAACGCGTGGCGCTGGCGCGCTGCCTGGTGGCCGAACCGAGCCTGGTGCTGTTCGACGAACCGCTGGCCAATCTCGACGTGCATCTGCGCGCCTCGATGGAAGACGAGTTCGCCGATTTCCACAAGCGCACCGGCACGACCATTCTCTACATAACCCACGATCAGGCGGAAGCGATGGCGCTGGCCGACCGCATAGCGGTGATGGATCACGGCAGGCTGATGCAACTCGCCACCCCGCACGAGCTCTATCATGAGCCGGCAAACGAAATGGTCGCCTCCTTCATCTCGCAGGGCATGGTGCTGCCGGCCGATGTGCTGACGGCGGAAAAGAAGGGCGTGTGCAAGGTGCGTGTGCTCGGTCAGGAACTGGTGGTGCGCTGCCGTCCGGGCGAGAAGCCGCGCAAGGATGCGCGCATCTGCTGCCGTGCCTCGCAGATCGAGGCGGTGAAGGGCAAGGACGCCGGCTTTGCCGGCAGCGTGACGCGCGCCGTTTATCGCGGCGGCGCGGCGCGCATCGAGTTCGAGCCGGACGGCGCGCCGCAGACCTGCCTGCATTTCGACCAGCCCGATCCCGTGACATTCACGGCAGGTGAGCGCGCGCGCCTCAGGCTGACGTCCGGCTGGCTGATCCCGGCGGGCGAGGGGGCTTGATGCTGCAGGTCGATCTTCAGGGCGGGTTCGGCGAGAAGGGCCGCACCAGCATCGCGGTGACTGATGGCAAGACGCGCATCATGCTGGATGCCGGGATCAAGGTCGGCGCCGTTGGCGACGATTACTATCCGCTGCTTGCCCGGCCGGTCTCGGAGATCGATGCGCTGTTCATCTCCCATGCGCATGAAGACCACATCGGCGCGCTGTGCCGGCTGGTGAAGCTCGGCTATGGCGGGCCGATCTACATGACGGAGGAGACGCGCGCCGAAATGCCGGCCACGCTGGCGCAATATGCCGACCCGGCGGACCTTCACCGCTTTCCCCCGCCCGATGCGCAGATCCGGTTGTTCAGGCCGGGCGCCACGCTTCGGGCGGGGGCGCTGCATGTGGAGACGGGGCCATCCGGCCATGTGGTCGGCGGTGTCTGGTTCGCGGTGACGGCCGAGGGGCTCCGCGCCGTCTATGCCGCAGACATGGTGCCGAACAGCGCCGTCTTCCACATGCAGCCCTTACCCCCCTGCGACCTCCTGATTCTCGATGCGTCCTACGGCGCGGACCCCGTTCCCGGCACCGAGCGCGCGAGCCGGATCGCCGCCTGGGTAAGCGCGCACGCGGACGGATGTGTTTTGCCGACGCCGCTTTCGGGCCGCTCGCTGGAACTGATGGCGGCGATCGATTTGCCGTTCGCCATCGAGTCCGGCATGCGCGGTGCCCTTGCGGCGCAAATCAGCGCAACGGAGGCGCTTCAGGCCGGCATGGCCGAGGCGTTGGAGCGAAAGCTCGCGATGGCGATAAACTGGCATGTGGGCGATAGCCTGCCCAATTGCCCGCTCATGGTGCATGACGGCATGGGCGTTGCCGGGCCGGCGCGCGCGGCGATCTCCGTTGCCGATGCGCAGGACCACCCGATCCTTCTTTCCGGGCATCTGCCGGAAGGATCGCCCGGCGCGCTGCTGGCCGAAAAAGGCCGGGCGGACTGGATTCGCATGCCGACGCATCCCACCCTCCCGGAGAATCTGGCTCTGTGGGAAGCTGCCGGCCGTCCGGCCGTGCTTGGCCATTCCTGCGACCGCCAAGTGCTCGACGACCTGCATGAACATCTTCCCGCCCTCGAAACGGCGTTTCGCACGGGGCAAACCTATCTGATCGGTTAGAGCGCCATGCGTTCGTTCGAACGCATAAAGGACGCTCTATCTCATTGTTTTTCCGCATTTACGCGGACGTCAGGTGATGCCACCTGACTGCAAAATACTATAGGAGGCTATCCATGCGCATTCTGATTTCCAACGATGACGGCATCGAAGCTCCCGGCATCGCGCTGGCCGTCGATGCGGCGCGGAAGCTTTCCGACGATGTCTGGATCGTGGCGCCCGACGGCAAGCGCACGGCCGCCGGTCCGTCGCTGACCATCGCCCGGCCCCTGACCATGCGGCGGCTGGACAAGCAGCGTTTCTCCTGTTCCGGTACGCCGGCCGATTGCATCGTTGCGGGGATGGCGTGGCTGTTCAAGGACGGAAGGAAACCCGACCTCGTGGTCGCCGGCATCAACGATGGACGTAATGTCGGCGAGGATCTTGCCTATTCGGGCACGCTGGGCGTGGCGCGTGAAGCCACCTTCTGGGGCGTGCCGGCGATCGGCTTTTCGCGCGTCAAGGAGGCGGAGGTACAGGCTGGCGACGCCGATTGGCTGGCGCGGCTGGTCGAGCGCCTTTGGCATACGCGCGGCGACTGGGCCATCGAGGGCCACTGGCTGAGCGTCAACCTGCCTGCCCGCCTGCCCGCACCCCTCGCGCAGCCGAAAATCGGCCGCGACAAGATCGCCCGCGATGTTGAGGTGGTCAAGGATGGCGGCGATGTCGTGGAACTCATTGTCCCGCGCGGCCGCGCGCATTCAAGCCGCGACGGCGACGAGAACAGCCTGATCGCCGATGGTTTCGCCACGCTGAACCGGCTCAACTGGTTCGGTGAGACGAAGCTCGCTTCGGCCTTCATGGAAGGCCTGCGCGCGGCGGCCAAATAGGCGGAATGCGCACCGCCGCATGCAGCGTGAGTGGAGCCAGGCTTGCGCTGGCGTCCCGGTTGCGCCACCTTGTCGGAAATGGGTGCCTAAGAGGGATGCAGCGCCATGACCAAAGCTCCGGCGAAGACCATCGACCGACCTGAGAATCCACCCTTCACGCCGGCACCTGCAGCGAAGGCGCAGGCAGGACGTTTGCGGATCATTGCTCTCGGGTTGTGGCTGCTGGCTATCGTGCTTGAGTTGGTCGCCATTCTTTGGCTGTTGCGGCCGTCGTTCGACGAGCTGGTTGCCAGCCAGGGCTTTCCGCAGTGGCGCTGGTGGTTGCTGCTGGGCTTCATTGCAATCATCGGCGTGCTCGCCGTCGCCGGTTCGCTGTTGTGGAAGAAGGCGAACCGCTATGACCCGGCATCGAGAAAGGAGCCGGTGAAATTCTTCGTCCAGAATCAGCTCGGGGCCTTTATCTCACTGCTGGCGTTCCTGCCGCTGATCGTCATGATCTTCATGAACAAGGACATGGACAAGAAGCAAAAGGGCATTGCCGGAGCGGCCGGCATCGTCGTGGCGATCATAGCCACTGCGCTCGGCGTCGATTTCAAACCTCTGTCGCAGGAGCAGGCTGCCGTTGAGTCTCAGGTTGTGACGCAACTCGTCGGCGACGACCTCGTGTGGTGGAGCGCCGGTGGCGGTGTCGTCCACTTGTGCGAGGGCGTATCAGATCTCCAGAACGTGACGACGCAGCTTTCCAGCGGCTCCATCGCCGATGCTTTTGCTCAGGGCAAACAGGGCATCACCCTCAGACTGGCGCCGGAACTTGCTCAGTGTGGCCTCGCCGTGCCGGAAAACCTCGCCGAGATCGAACAATGGGTGCGCACCGCTCGCGGAATGTGATCACCCCCATCATCAGCGGCCGCTCCCCTCCTGCGCAGATTCAAAGGTGAACCGACCGGGTTTGCCGGAGGCTCTAGACCGGTTCAATGGAAACGCTGAACCAGTCGATCTCTTTGTTTTTCTGCATAAATACTCCAGGTGTGTGAGACACGGGGCGGCGCAGTCGCGCCCTTCCTCGGCTTCGTTACCTAGCAAGCATTGCGCTCTGGCTTGAATTGCTGATCGGGTACTGCAGCCCGGCTCCGGAGCTCGCGCGTGAAGTGGACCGCCCTTGCGGTTCAAATCATGCCCTTCGCAATTTCGAACGCTGAACGCCGTCTTTCGCCGCCAAGGTGATGTCGGGGTTCAGCGCTACAGCCCTCCGCCCCTTGCCGTTGAACTTCAAAAACAGGCTTGATTGTTTGTAAGTGGCGTTTCATCTTTCGGATAACAATAAAAAGCTGACGTTTCTGAGGGTGAGAATATGGGGCGAATTCCGCGCAGGCGGTCGCAGAAGGAGAGAAGTGCCGAGACGTCGTCGCGTCTGATGGCTGCGACGATCGACCTCTTGCATGACCGCGGCATCACACGTGCAACCACTCCGGACATCGCCCGCGCGGCAGGCGTCTCGCGCGGTGCGCTGACCCATCATTTCCCCACCCGTGAAACCATCATCACCGCCTCGATCGCCAACATGCTGCACCTCGTCAACGAGGATATGCGCCGGTTCGGCAAGGCGTTCGCCGAGAGCGGTGGTTCCAGCGACGAGATCGTCGACTATCTGTGGAAGGTCATGTCGGACCGGCTGTTCTACGTGACAATGGAATATCTGCCGGAAGCCCGGCACAATGACGAATTCAAAGCGCAACTGGTCCCCGTGGTTCGCGAGTTCCATGCGGGTCTCGATGCAATCTGGACCGAGCTTGCGGCGCGCACCGGTGCCGATCCCGAGCATACGCGCAACGTGATGAACGCCACCATGTGCTGCATTCGCGGCATGATCGCCCAGACCATCCTGCGCCAGGACCAAGACTACTATGAAGGCTTGCTCCGGTTCTGGAAGGAGCAGGTGCGCCAGCAATTCCCTGGCAAGGCAGCAGGGACAGCAAAGAAGACGCGCAAGAGGACGGCGGAGTGAGCGCGCTTCTCGCCGTGCGGGGCCTCACGCTTGGCTTCTACGGCGCGCAGATCCTGCGCGGGGTCGATTTCGCCATAAAGGAAGGCACCATAACGGGTCTGATCGGTCCGAACGGAGCAGGCAAGTCCACGCTCTTCAACGCGATCTCCGGACTCTATCGGCCGAGCGGCGGAACGGTCTTGCTCGGTGAAGACGACATCACCGGCCTGAAGCCGCATCTCCTGGTGCGGCGCGGGCTCGTGCGCACCTTCCAGCTTGCGCGCGGCTTTCCCAAACTCAGCGTGTTCCAGCATCTCATGCTCTACGGGCTCGACCAGCCGGGTGAGACGCTCGCCGCCGCGCTCCTTTCAAGCCCGGCGTCGCGCAAGCGCGAGCAGGCGCTTTCGGAAAAAGCGTTGGAGACGGCCCGGCGGTTGCGCCTTGGTCATGTCATCGACAATCCGGTGACCGCGCTTTCCGGCGGGCAGAAGAAGCTGGTGGAGATCGGTCGGGCGCTGATGGCCGATCCGAAGATCATCCTGCTGGACGAACCCATGGCGGGCGTCAATCCGTCCCTGGCCGATGAAATCGCCGAGCATCTGATCGCGCTCAACAATGGCGGAATCACCATCTGCCTCATCGAGCACGACATGGCGCTGATCAAGCGCCTCTGCGATCCGGTCGTCGTGCTGGCCGAGGGCAAGACGCTGGTCGAAGGCCGCTTCGATGAGGTCGCCGCCGACGCGGAAGTTCAGGAAGCCTATCTGGGGACGCGCCGATGAGCCTGCTTCTGGCAAAGGATATCGTCGCCGGCTATGGCGCGGCGGAACAGATCCTCAAGGGCGCTTCGATCCATGTCGAAGCCGGTGAGATCGTCACCATCATCGGTCCCAACGGCGCCGGCAAGTCGACGCTTCTGAAGGTGATCGCCGGGCTCGTTCCGGCGCGGGAAGGAGCGATCCTGCTCGGTGACGACGACGTGACGCGCTTCGGCGCGGTCGATCGTACCCGCAGCGGCATCAGCTTTGTTCCACAGGAGCGCAACGTCTTCGGCAACCTCACTATCGCTGAGAACCTGGAGATCAGTGCCTATCGCGACAGTGGCGAGGCCTCGAAGCGGATCGAGGACCTCTATGAGCGCTATCCGATGCTCGCCGGCAAGCGGCGGGACTTGGCGCGAACGCTTTCGGGCGGGCAACGGCAGATTCTCGCCATGGCCATGGGACTGATGACGGCGCCAAGGCTCCTGCTGCTGGACGAACCCACCGCCGGCCTCTCACCGCGCGCCGCTGACGAGCTGTTCGACGCCATCATCGCGCTCAATGAAGGCGGGCTGCCCATCCTGATGGTCGAGCAGCACGCGGTCGAGGCGCTGGCCGTGTCGACACGCGGCTACGTGCTCGTGTCAGGCAAGGATTCCGCCGAGGGGCCGGGTCCGCAGCTTGCCGCCGATCCCGAGATACGCCGCCTTTTCCTGGGCGGCTGACAACCAAGAAGAACCAACCACAGAGGGTAACTCCATGAACAGATACACAGTCAATCGCCGGCATTTCCTGGCCGCATCTTCCCTTCTTCTCGGCAGCGCCGCCCTGCCGTCCTTCGCCTGGGCGCAGGGCGAGCCGATCAAGATCGGCACGCTCACCCCGCTGACCGGCTCGGGTGGTCCCTACGGTCCGGTTATGGCCGACACGGTCAAGGCGGTGGTCGACGAGGTGAATGCAGCCGGCGGCATTCTTGGACGCAAGATCGAGGTGGTCTCCGAAGACGACCAGACGAACCCGGAAGCCGGCGTGCGCGCGGCGCGCAAGCTGATCGACGTCGATGCCGTTTCGGCGATCGTCGGCACCTGGGCGTCCTCGGTAACGACGGCCGTCGCGCCGCTCTGCTGGGAATCCAAGACATTCCTGGCGACAGTGTCAGGCGCCGACAGCATCACCGAGCTGCCGCACCAGGGCTATCTGGTGCGCACCCAGCCCAACACCACGCTGCAGGGTCGGAAATTCGGCGAATTCGCCGCAGCGGAGGGCGCCAAGCGCGTCTTCTTCGTCTCGCCGCAAACGCCCTATGCGGAAAGCCAGTTCGAGAACATCACCAAGGCAATCGAGACTGCCGGCGGCGAGACCGCCATACTCATCTACGACGACAAGAAGCCTTCCTATCGCTCCGAGGTGGACGAGGTGCTGCGCTTCGAGCCGGATGCGATCATCTTCGGCGGCTATACGCCGGACACGACCGTGATGCTGAAGGAACTCTATCGCGCTGGATACCAGGGCAAGAAGATCGCCTTCGCCTATGCGGTGAACGAAAAGCTCGTCGACAGCGTACCCGCGGACGTGGTCGAGGGCTGCTACACGATCGCACCGTCCTCCAACGAAAGCTCTACCGCCTATCAACGTCTGGTCAAGCTGATCGGCGTCGACAAGCCGGATCCCTACACGGTTCAGGTGTATGACCAGGTCAACCTCATCCTGATGGCGATGGCGGCGGCCGGCGAGACGACCGGCACGGCCATCAAGGACAATATCCGCAAGGTGAGCCAGGCAGCCGACGGCACCAGGGTCGACAACGCCGTCGACGGGCTGAAGCTGATCGCCGAGGGCAAGCCGGTGAATTACGACGGCGCCAGCGGCCCCTGCGACTTCACCGACAAGGGCGATATCTCCGACAGCAGCTTCCGCTACGAGCAGGTGCGTGACGGCAAGCTGACCCTCGTCAAGATCGCCTGACGCAGCCCGGTGACCATGTCCATTCTCCTCCAGGCCCTGTTGAACGGGGTGATGAACGGAGCGCTGATTGCAGTGCCGGCCATCGGCTTCACGGCGATCTTCGCGGTGCTGCGCTATCCGAACTTCGCCATCGCCGCCTATGCCACCATCGGCGCGTTCGCGGCCTGGTGGGTGAATGTTCACTTCGGCGCCGGCATCCTGCCGGCGCTGCTGGTCGCCTTCGCGATTGCCGGCTGTATCGGTGTCGGTGCCGAAGAGACGGCACTCAAGCAGTTGCGCGGGGCAGGGGCGCTGACGGTGGCCATCGGCTCCATCGCGCTCAACACCGTTCTTGAAAACGTGGTGCGCCTCTTCTTCGGCAACGATTTGCGCGGCTACGACCTGCCGCTCGTGCCGGACTGGCGCTTCATGGGGCTGAGGGTGGGGCCGCAGCAACTCCAGAGCCTGGCCTTTGCCGTCGTCATCATGGCCGCCGTGTTCGCCTTCTTGCGCTACACCCGCTTCGGCAAGGCGATGCGCGCCGTCGCCGACAATCCCGACCTTGCCCGCCTGAAGGGCATCGAGCCGGCGCATGTCGCGATGATGACCATCTTCCTCGGCGCCGGGCTTGCCGGCGTCGGCGGCGTGTTGATCGGTCTCGACGCCTCCATCGATCCGCTGCTCGGCTTCCGGGTGTTGCTGACCGTGTTCGCGGCCGCCGTTCTCGGCGGGCTGGGCTCCATCCCCGGCGCGGTCGTCGGTGCGCTGGCCATCGGCATCGCCGAGGAATGCGCCCTTCTGGTCGTGCCGGCAACCTACCGCTCGGCCGTCGGCTTCGCGGCGATCCTGCTCGTTTTGACGGTGCGTCCACGCGGCTTCTTCGGCGAAAGGGCGAACTGATGCTTGCCTATCTCATATTCGCGCTGACCATCGGCGGCATCTATGCGCTTCTGGCGCTGAGCCTGAACCTGATCTGGGGCGGCATCGGCCTCGTCAATCTCGGGTTGGTCGGTTTCTTCGCGCTCGGCGCCTACGCTTCCGCGCTTCTGACCGGAGCGGGCCTGCCGGTGCTCTTCGGCTGGGGCGGCGCCATCATCGTCGGCGCCATCGCCGGTCTGATCGTGACACTCGCGACCACCCGCCTGCGCGACGATTATCTCGCCATCGTCACATTGGGCCTTGCCGAGGTGATCCGGCTTGTGGCGCTCAACGAGCGCTGGCTCACCAACGGCTCCGACGGCATTTCGGGCATCCAGGCGCCGCTGAAATCGGCGCTCGGCAACCAGGGCTTCAACATTTTCTATCTGGTTCTGGTGAGCGCTGTGGTGCTGGTCGTCTGGCTGGTGCTGCGGCGGCTCGACCGCTCGCCCTATGGCCGCGCGATGAAGGCGATCCGCGAGGACCAGGAACTGGCGGGCTTCGCCGGCAAGAATGTGCTCGGCTTCAAGGTGCAGGCCTTTGCCGTATCGGCGGCGATCGCCGGGCTGGCCGGCGCGCTCTACGCGCATTTCCAGTCTTATGTCTCGCCGGACCATTTTCAACCGCTGATCACGATCTACATTTTCCTCGCCGTCGCCGCGGGTGGTGTCGGCCGGCCGGCCGGCGGGGTGCTCGGCGCCTATGTGGTGGTGTTCTTCCTTGAACTTACGCGCTTCCTGCCCGATCTCGTGCCTGCGCTGGCGCCGGCGCAATTTGCCGCCTGCCGGGAAATCCTGGTCGGCGTCGCCCTCATCCTCGTCCTGCGGTTCCGCCCGCAGGGCCTGCTCCCCGAACAGATCCTGCCGGCTCCAAAATCATGACAATCACAGCGTCTCAAGATCTTCTTCCGATCCTTGCCGAACCCGGCCAGCCCGAGACCCTTTATAAGGCGCTCGAAAAGGCGAGCCATGCACTGGTGGGGCATGAATTGTTCACCCTGCTCTATGTGGATGGGCAGGACGTGGCCCGGGTCTATTCGAGCCGGCCCGTGGAATACCCCGTCTCGGGGCGCAAGCTGATGGGGCCGACGCCGTGGGGCGATCTCGTTCTCAAGCAGAAACAGCCCTTTCTCGGGCGTGACCGCGAAGGCATCCGCTGGGCCTTCTTCGATCACGCACTGATCGCGAGCATGGGGCTTGGCTCGGTCATCAACCTTCCCGTGCTTTATGACGGCGAGGCGATCGGCACGTTCAACATCCTCGCTCCCGAACATCATTACCAGGAAGCGGACGTGGCCCGCGTCGCGCCGCTCGCCCCCCTTCTCGTTCCCGCTTTTTTGAATGCACGGGCCGAAGCCCGTGCGGCAACCACCAGGAGTGCATAAGTGTCGTCCTATCTTTTCGCCAATGCCCGCATCGTCGATGGAACCGCCCCCGAACCAGGCGACCCCACCTCCGTGCTTGTCGAAGACGGCGTCATTCGCGAGGTTTCAGCCTCGGTGAAGGCGGGCGGCGCCGAGGTGGTGGACCTCAAGGGCCGCACGCTCATGCCCGGCCTGATCGATTGCCACGTGCATGTGGTCGCCTCGCTCGCCAATCTCGGCGAGAATGCACGCCTGCCCGACAGCCTGGCGGCGCCGCGCGCGGCGATCATCATGCGCGACATGCTGGCGCGCGGCTTCACCACGGTTCGCGACGTGGGGGGCGCCGATATCGGCCTCAAGCGCGCGGTCGGGGAAGGCCTGTTCCCGGCCCCACGCCTCTTCATCTGCGGCAAGGCGCTGAGCCAGACGGGCGGGCACGCCGATTTCCGCGGCCCGTTCGATGATACGCCGGTGCCCACCAACCGTTTCCGTTTGGGCGCGCTTGGCCGCGTCTGCGACGGCGTCGACGGGATCCGCCGCGCAGCGCGCGAAGAGATCAAGAACGGGGCCGAATTCATCAAGATCATGGCCAATGGCGGCGCCGCTTCGCCAACGGACCCGATCCATTTCCTGGGCTTCAGCCGCGACGAACTTCTGGCCGTGGTCGAGGAGGCGCAGAACGCCGGCACATATGTCTCGGCACATGTCTACACGGACGACGGCATCCGCCGCGTCGTGGAATGCGGCGTCCATTCGCTGGAACACTGCAATTTCATTTCCTCCGAGACCGCCGCGCTCGCCCGCGAGAAGGGGGCCTATGCCGTGCCGACGCTGGTCACCTATGAAAAGCTGGTCAGCGAAGGCGGCTCGCTTGGCTTTCCGGCGGATTCGGTCGCCAAGGCCGATTATGTACGCTCGGGCGGCATGAAATCGCTCGAAACCATGCGCGATGCCGGTCTGGCCATGGCTTATGGCACCGATCTGCTCGGCGACATGCACCGGCACCAGTCGGAGGAGTTCGTCATACGCGGCCGCGTGCTGCCGGCGCAGGAGGTGATCGCGTCGGCCACCAGCGTGGCCGCGCGTCTTGTGCGCATGGAAGGAAAACTCGGAACGATCGCTGCGGATGCCTTCGCCGATCTCATCGTCGTCGACGGCAATCCGCTCGAGGATCTCTCCCTGCTCACCGGCCAGGGCAAGCACATGCCGGTCATCATGCAGGCGGGACGGTTCGTGAAAAGAACCGCGCTCGGCTGATCGAACACAACAAGAAGATCGACATTAAAAGGGGAACACCATGAACAGGACACGTCGTGAATTTCTCGCCGGAACCGCAGGGGCAATGGCACTGCCACTCTTGACCGGCTCCGGTTTCGCGCAATCGGAAGGCACGCTGCGCATCGGTGCGCTGAACCCGGTGACGGGTGCGGGCGGCCCCTATGGCGAGGGCATGCAGAAGATGATCCTCGCCGCCGCCGACGCCGTGAACGCGGCGGGCGGGGCGGCCGGCCGAAAGATCGAAATCTTCGCCGAGGACACCCAGACCGACCCTCAGGCGGCCGTGCTCGCCGCCAAGAAATTGATTGAGGTGAACAAGGTGCAAGCCGTGCTCGGCACCTGGTCCTCGGGCGTCTCGCTGGCCGTCGTGCCGCTGACCAATGATGCCGGGATCATGCTGATGAACACGTCGGGTGCTCCGGCCCTTTCCGTGCCGCCCGCCAACGAGAAGGGACTGAGCTACCGTTTCCAGGCGACGAACGACCGTTTTGGGCGCGCCTTCGCCGAGATCGCCGAGAAGGAAGGCTTCAAACGTCCCGCGACGATGGCTTTCAACAACGCTTCGGGCATTGGCAATACCGAAGGCTTCAAGAAGGCGTGGGAGGCCAAGGGCGGCGAGATCGTCTCCAGCGTCGTCTATGAGCCGAAGCAGACGAGCTACAGTTCCGAACTGATGCAGATCCTTGCCGCGCAGCCGGATGTGATCGTGATGGGCTCCTATGTCGGTGACACCACCATCATCCTGCGCGAGTGGTATCAGGCCGGCCAGCCAGCGAAGTGGATCATCCCCGGATGGGCGGCGAACAGCGATCTCGTGGCGGCGCTCGGACCGGACGTGGTGGAAGGCATCATCTCGGTCGATTCCGTCTCCAACGAGGAGGCCGCAGCCTACACGGAATACGACAAGGCCTATCAGGCCGCGATGGGCAAACCCGGCTCGGACAATGTCTACGCCGCCATGACCTGGGACATGATGACGGTGCTTGCCTTGGCCGTGGAAGCCGCCGGCACCACCGACATGGCCAAGGTGAACGAGAAGATGCACGACGTGGCCAACCCGGACGGCACGACAGTCTCGTCCTTCGCCGAGGGCAAGGAAGCGCTGAAATCCGGCCCCATCAACTATGAAGGCGCCTCCTCGGTGCTCGATTTCGATGCGTATGGCGATGTGACGCCGGACTTCTCCGCCTCCGTCATCGAGGACGGGAAGATCAACCGTCACTACGTCGTCAAGATCTGACACAGCGGCGGGAGCCCGTTTCGTCCCGGGATCCCGCCAGCCGCTTCGGCGGAATGAGGAACCGTTCATGTATTTCGCGCAGCTTGCCGTTAACGGGCTCGTCCAGGGCCTGGTGATCAGTCTTGCCGCCATGTCGATCACGCTGGTGTTCGGCATCGTGCGCTTTCCCAATGCCGCAACCGGCGACATCATGACGGTCGGAGCCTTTTCCGGGCTGATCGTCTATCCGCTGACCGGGTCTCTCCTGTTGAGCGGCATCTTCGCTGTGGTCGTCACCGCCGCCGTGGCGCTTGCGGGCCACTTGCTGGTCTTTCGCCGGCTGGCCGCGCGCTCGGTGGTCGCACTGCTCGTCGCCTCGATCGGCGTCGGCTTCGTGTTGCGCTCCATCATGGGCCTGGCCTTCGGCCATCAGCCCATGGTGTTCAGCATGCCGCTCAGCCGGCCCTACCGGATCGGCGGGCTCGCCATCAATCCGCTCGATCTGCAGCTTGCGCTGCTCGCGGCGGTCATTCTGGCGCTCGCCTTTGCCGTTCTGCACCTGACGCCAATCGGCAGGCAGATGCGCGCCGTGGCCGACAATGCCGCGCTTGCCCGCGTCTCGGGCATCCGCTCGGGCCGGGTGCTGGCGGCACTGTGGGTGCTCGCCGGCGCCATTGCCGGGGCTGGCGGCGTTATGCTCGGCGTGAAAACCGTGGTCAGTCCGGAAATGGGCTGGGACATGCTGATGCCGGCCTTCGCCGCCGCCATTTTCGGCGGCATCGGCAGCCCCGCCGGCGCATTGCTCGCCGGCCTCATCCTCGGCGTGGTGCAGGAAATGTCGACGCCGTTCGTCGGCTTCACCTACAAGATCGCCCTGTCCTTCGCGATCATGCTCATCGTGCTGCTCAAGCGCCCGTCCGGGCTTCTAGGCCGCATCGAGGGGGTGCGCTGATGCTGAGCTATCTCCTGGCCATCGCCATCATCACGCTGATCTACCTGCTCTTGTCCTTCGGATTGTCGCTGCAATACGGTTCGGTCGGCCTCATCAATTTCGGCCATGTGGGGTTCTTCGCCATCGGCGCTTATACCTCCGCTCTGCTGGCGCTTTCCGGTGTTCCGCTGTTTGCCAGCTTTTGCGCGGCGGCAATCGCGGCGGGTCTCGCCGCCTGGCCCATCGGGCTCATATCATTGCGGTTACGGGACGATTATTTCGCCATCGTCACGCTGGGTTTTTCCGAAACGGTCCGTATCATCATCGTCAGCGAGAAATGGCTGACCAACGGCGTGCAGGGCGTTCCCGGCATACCGCGCCTCTTCTCCAGCCTGCCGGTTGGTTTGGCGGCGCAGCTTGCCACGGCGGGGTTGCTGCTGGCGGTCTGCGTGGGGGCCGCGCTCGTCATGTGGCGCATCATCAAGAGCCCCTTCGGCCGCGTCATCCAGGCGATTCGCGACAATGAGGATGCGCTGAAGGCGCTCGGCAAGGATCCCGCCCGGTTCAAGATTCAGGTGCTGATGCTGTCGGCGGCGCTGGCCGGCATCGCCGGCGCGTTCTACGCGCACTACATCACCTTCATCATCCCCGAGCAATTCGTGCCGCTCGTCACATTCTACGTCTGGATGGCGATCATCATCGGTGGCGTGGGGCGCATCTCCGGCGCCATTGTGGGCACGGTGCTGCTGATGGTCTTTCTCGAAGGCTCGCGCTTCATGCGCGATTTCATCCCCGGCGTGTCGGAGGTCGAGATGGCATCGCTGCGCATCGGCGTGATCGGCCTCCTGCTCATCCTCTTCACGCTTTATCGCCCGCAGGGCCTCATGGGGGATTATACGAAGCGATGACATTTGCCGCGGTCGATATCTGCAAGGCCTTCGATGGCTTTGAAGTTCTCAAGAATGTGAGCATATCCATGCCGCTCGACGGGCTCGTCGGGCTGATCGGGCCGAATGGCGCGGGAAAATCGACGCTGTTTTCCGTCATATCCGGTTTCATGCCGCCCAGCTCGGGTCACGTCGCCTTCAACGGCGCTTCCATGGACGGGATGTCAGCCTCGACCCGGGCGCGCGCGGGCATGGTCCGCACCTTTCAGGTGCCGAAGGAATTCTCGCATCTTTCGGTGCGGGAGAATCTCATGGCCGCCGCCCCCGGGCAGGCGGGGGAGAACCTGACCAGCCTGTTCCTGCGGCCGGGCCTGGTGCACCGTCAGGAGAAAGCCCTGCGCAAACGCGCTGACGAGGCGATCTCCTTCCTGCGCCTCGACCGGGTCGCCGAGACCTCGGCGGGACTTCTGTCGGGCGGGCAGAAGAAGCTGCTTGAGCTCGGCCGCGCGCTGATGGTCGAGCCGAAGTTGATCCTTCTCGACGAACCCTTCGCCGGGGTGAACCCGGTGCTGATCGGCGAGATCATGGAGCGCATCCGCGAACTCAACGGCCGGGGCATCGGCTTTTTCATCATCGAGCACGATCTCGACGCGCTGACGCGACTGGTCTCGCGTCTCTATGTCATGGACCAGGGTGCGATCCTGGCCGAAGGGGAGCCGGCGACCGTGCTTGCCGACAAGGCCGTGCGCGACGCTTATCTGGGAGGCGATGCATGACCATCCTGTCCATTCGCGGCTTGCGCGGCGGCTATTCGGAAGTCGACATCCTCAACGGCATCGACCTCGACCTCGCCGACGGCGAGATACTGACGGTCGCAGGCACCAACGGCGCCGGCAAGTCGACCCTGGCCAAGGCCATCGTCGGCCTCCTGCCGCGCTCCAGCGGCGCGATCTCCTTCATGGGCAAGGACATCCTGCCGCTTTCGGCGGAAGTGCGCGTGGCGTTGGGCATCGGCTATGTGCCGCAGGTGGCCAATGTCTTCGCCAGCCTGACCATCCTTGAGAACCTTCAGGTGGTTTCCGGCGGCAGCCGGCAGCGCATCGATGAGCTTTTCACGACCTTTCCGCTGCTCGCCGAGCGGCGGCGCATGCGCGCCGGCAGCCTTTCGGGCGGCGAGCGCCAACAGCTTGCCTTTGCCCGCGCGCTGGTGCCGAAACCGCGTCTCATGCTGCTTGACGAGCCGACGGCGGCCCTTTCACCGAACAAGGTGGCCGCGTCCTTCGCGCTTATCCGCCAGTTGCCCTCGCTTGGCGTATCGGTGCTGATCGTCGAACAACGTGCCCGCCAATCTCTGGCGATTTCCAACCGAGGCTGCATTCTCGATGGTGGTCTTGTCGCTCTTGAGGGAGCTGCGGAGACGCTTCTGGCTGATGAGCGGGCGGCGGAGCTCTATCTCGGGCGGGGCCACGTCGTTTGACGCATGGCGTGTGAAGCGACGACGACCTTTTCAGGCGAGCCGTGCGCTTACGGTTTTCCGGTCGAGCCAGCGCAAAGACCGCGTTCATCGAACCGGGAGCCCTTGAGACCAGCCTTCGGAGCTGGTCAAGTAGCCCATCCGAGTTGTGCGATAGGGTACGCAAGGGAACTCTAACAGACTGAAATATATTTATTTTCAGAAGAGGAGGCTCCGAAGTCTCTATCCGAGAATACGCCCGAATTTGCCGCCAAGTGCTTGCGTGGTGCTTACGCGAAAGTCGGGTCCGGTAGGGACCGGAGCATGGCAAAGATCACCAAGCGGCTCGTCGATACGGCCGAGACGGGCAATAAGGACTACGTGATCTGGGACGATGAACTCCCAGGGTTTGGCCTTCGAATCTTCGCGTCCGGGAGCGGTTCCTTTAAGGGACCTGTTGATCGCTATACGGAACGTTGAACTCTGGATGATGCGGCGACGTTATAAGAATTCTGCAATTTTCTTATAACGTCGCTTGCGTCGCTTAAGCTGATGCCGTTATAAGAGAAACTCATTTTTCTTATAACGGAGCCGGCGTATGAAGACGGTCGATCTCGTTTATCGCACGATGTATGCTGAACTCGTTCAGCGCTCCCTTGATGCATCGTTCGAAACCGACTTCTCAACGGCGGGAAATTTCGTCCGGGTTCCGGTGAAGGGGCGGGATTATTGGTATTTCGAGGAAACCCAGCCCAAGAAAACGCGGAAGTATGTCGGCCCGTCCGACGACCCCGAGATCGCGAAACGCGTTGAAGCCTTCCAAGAGATCAAGGAAGACCTCCGCAGCCGACGGAAACTCGTCTCCACGCTGACCCGCGAAGCAGGGCTGACTGCACCGGACCGGTTCACTGGCGATGTAGTTGAAGCCATGGGCGCAGCAGGGATCTTCCGTCTAAGAGGTGTGCTCGTCGGTACGGTTGCTTTTCAGACGTATGCGGGACATCTCGGCGTAAGATTGCCCGGTGCTTCATTGCAAACTGGCGATGCCGATTTCGCGCAGCACTACTCGATCTCTTCCTCAGTCGAAGACAGCCTGCCGCCGATCCTGGAAATCTTGAGAGAGATTGACCCAACCTTCAGGGAAATCCCTCACAGATCGGATCCCGGACACACGACGCAATTCGAGAATGCAACGAGATACAAGGTCGAGTTCCTTACGCCGAACCGGGGATCGGATGACTACACCGACCACGCCAGTCCGATGCCAGCACTTGGCGGGGCTTCAGCACAGCCTCTGCGTTTCCTCGATTTCCTGATCCACGAACCCATCCGGACGGTGCTGCTGCATCGCTCAGGAGTGCCTGTAACCGTACCGTCACCGGAACGTTATGCAGTTCACAAGCTCATCGTCGCCTCCCGCAGAGGACCAGATGCAAACGGCGTCGCCAAGCGTGAAAAGGACGTTTATCAGTCCAGCCTGCTTGTCCAGGCACTGGAGGCGACTCGTCGCCAGGACGATCTTGCAATAGCGTTCTCGGAAGCGTGGGACAGGGGGCAGCAATGGCGCGAGGCGATTCTGAAGGGGCTGGACCTGATGCCACCGAAGAAACGACAGGAAGTTGAGGAGATCGTCAGAAAGGCCCTTGTCGAGATTGGCGAGGAGTTGGACGGCTTCAACTCGGCCATGAAGTCGTAGCCAGCAAAAAGAGCGCCGCGGACACCGCCTTGTCGCTTGGATTGAGCAAGAGGCGCCAGAGCTCTTTCGGCATCAAACAGGTCGAGGATCGAATCTGGCTCGCCAGCTTCATGGAGTATGATCTGGGATATTTCGACAATGAGACATGCAGACCGGAACCACTCGACAACCCGTTCGGGCCGAAAGTGTTACCCATGTCTCCGGTATGAACCGTAACCTATGTGTCCGGAATGGACCCAGGAGCATTTGGGGCACCTATCAGGATTCGAACCTGAGACCTTTGCCTTCGGAGGCTCAAACGGCCTTTAGCCGCGAGCCGCTCAACTGGCCCTGTTCTTCCAGAACAGGGTAGGCGAGTGTCGCCAGCAGCGAGTTGATCTGCTTCAGGTCGCGGATCGTGTCGAGGTGCAGTGAGCTGGTTTCGACGCTCTGTTCCGTGCCCTGGCGCAGCCGCTCGAAATGCCGTCGGCTGGTTTCCTTTTCCACATCGCGCAGCCGGTCCTTTTCCATCACCAGCTGGCGGGCGGTCGCCGCGTCGCGGGTGACGAGAAGATTGAAGGAGAGGCGGGCATTGGCCAGCACCGCGGCATGGAAGCTGGACAGTTCGCGCCAGCCTTCCTCGGTAAATTCGACGCCGCGCTCCATCTTCTTCTGCACATGCGCAAGCATGTTGCGGACGATGATGTCGCCCACCTGCTCCAGCTTGACGCAGACGCCCAGCAATTCCTGGCAGCGGCGCGCCTCCTCGTCCGACATGCCGTGCTCGGTGATGCGGGCGAGATAGAGCTTGATCGCCGCATGGCGCTTGTCGACCGTGTCGTCCGTGGCCGCCAGCGTGTCGATCGCCTTGCGGTCGGCCTTTTCGTAGAGTTCGAGGATGCGGCACAGCATGAACTCGATGGTCTCGCACATGCGCACGGCTTCGCGCGTGACGTTGGCCAGCGCCTGCTGCGGATTGTCGAGCGCATTGTCGTTGAGCGCGCTTGCCTCCTCGGCCGGGGCGGCATCGTTCTCGCTCGGGCCGGCCTGCAGCTTGACGATCGCTTCCGTCGCCTTCAGCACCAGACGCGACAGGGGGATGCCGGCGAGCAGGATCAGGATGTTGAAGGCGATGTGCGCGTGGATGATGCGGTCGGCCGGGTCGGTGCCGAGCCGCTCCAGCGACGGGTCGAACAGGATGAAGGCCGCAAGCAATACCACCGAGCCGACGCCGCGCATCAGAAGATTGCCGAGCGGCACGACGCGATAGGCCGGCGGCGCCGAGCGCGTCAGCATCGGCGCGATGAAGGAACTGCCGAGATTGACGCCAAGCACCATGACGATGCCCAGTTCCGGCGAGACGATGCCGCGCGCGGCGAAGGTGGTGAGCAGCAGCACGGCGGCGATGCTCGAATGGAACAGGTAGGTAACGACTGCGGCCAGCAGGAAGGCGGTGATCGGATCGCCCGACAGATAGCCGACGATCAGCGGCACGATGGTGCTCTGGCGCAGCGGCTCGGAGGCTTCGCCCATCATCTCCAGCGACAGGATCAAAAGGCCGACGCCAACCAGGATGCGGCCAAGCTGCCGCCACTGCCGCCGTTCTGTGGCGAGGAAGATCACCGTCCCGGCCAACAGGCATAGCGGCACCAAAAGGGTGAGGTCGAAACTGAGGATCTTGACGACCAGCGCAGAGCCAACCTCGGCGCCGCGCACGGCGAGAATGCCCGCCAGGCCGGTGACGATGCCGAGCCCGGCGAAAGACCCGACGAGCAGCGTGACCGCGGTGGAACTCTGCAGGGCAACGGCGAGCGCCAGCCCGGTCAGTGCGGCGAGAAGCGGATTTCCGAGCGTCCGGCGCAGGCGCTGGCGCAGCACATTGCCATAGGCGCGCTCGACGCCCGTGCGCACCATGCGCGTCGCCCACAGCAGCAGCGCCACCGCGCCTGCCATGTGCAAAAAGAAGACGGAACCGCTCATGTCGCCTCAGCATTCGGGAGCGGAAGGGTTTTCAGACGATTCACCATTCCACCACGCTTCCTTGTTTTCCCGCGATTGCGCGGCCGGCAAGTTTTTTGTTCGCCCGATCGATACCACGTGCGGCCCGGGTCGCGCGACCCAACGGACTGGCGGGACGCTGCCCGTTTCCATGATGATGCATATATGGAGGGCGTTTCGATCGGCAATGTTACATTAGCTATTTGAAAATGACAAATGTTCAAAGCCGAGGCGCATTCAACAGAGCCATGCTTTACCTCGCAGTCCCTGCCGATTTCATCGGCACAGCAGTCGTCCTCATTTGAGGAATATGAAAAGCTTGCCTGAAGTAGGCTCGGAAAGCCTCCATGGGCTTGCTGAACTTGGCGTTTCGCGCCCAAGCCAGGCCGACATTCATCGCCGGGATGTTCTCCTTCAGCACGATGGTCTCCAGCCTCTGGCCTTCTAGCGACCAGGGGCGATAGACCATGTCGGAGAGGATCGCCACGCCCTGGCCGCTGGCGACCATGGAACGCACCGCTTCCACCGAGGAGGTGCGCAGCTTCACGTTCGGGCGGTAGTGCGTTGTGCTCCAGTATCCGAGCGAGGTGTTGGCTGCCTCGTCGACCGTCAGCATGATGTATGGCTCGTGCGTCACGTCTGACAGACTGACGCGCGCCTTCTGGAGAAAGGGGTGTCGCGATGGCACCCAGAGGCGACGCGTCGAGCTGATCATGGTCTCGCTGGCGATCTGCGGATCGTGGATGTTCGAGGTCAGGACAACGGCGATGTCGTAGCGTTCGTTGAGAAGCCCTTCCTCGATCGCTTCGCGGTTGAGTTCGAAAAGCTGGATGTCGAGGCCGGGAAAACTGCGCTGCAGCCTTTGCAGATGGTCGGGCAGGAAGTAGCCCATCACCGTGTAGGTCGCGGCGACTGAAAGACGGCCCTCCACACTGCCGGATGGAATGGTGAGATGCGTCGCCTCATGCACCTTCTGCAAGATATCGTAGGCATGAAACAGAAACTCTCGGCCCGCAGGCGTAAGGTCCATGCCGCTTGTCGAGCGATGAAAAAGCTGGAGATTGACCGTACGCTCGAGTTCACGGACCGCCGTCGTCACCGCCGATTGCGAGATCGACAGTTCGACCGCCGCCTGGGAAATCTGGCCGAGTTCGGCAGTTGCCACGAAATAGCGGATTTGGCGCAGACTGATCGACATTGCCTTCCTCCCTTGCCCGACAGGCCTCGCGATGCTCGTGTCCAGTATCTGTTTTTTTGATATTAGAGCATTTGAAAATAGAATTTCCAATCGCCATTTTCTTCTCCTAGGCTGCCTGCAAGTGGAACAGACGCCTGCCAAAAACCGAAAAGGTCAGCGGGCCAGAGCCGGGAGTGTCGCATGGCCGTGCAGGCGATCGACGTCAATTGCGACATGGGTGAAGGTTTCGGCGTATGGCAGTTGCGCGAGACCGACGACGACACCCTGATCCAGTTCGTCAGTTCCGCGAACATTGCCACCGGCTTCCACGCCGGAGACCCGAGCCTGATGGATCGCACCGTGCGCATGGCCGTCGAGCACGGTGTCGGCGTCGGCGCGCATCCCGGCTATCGAGATATGCAGGGATTCGGGCGTCGCCGCATCGACGGCAGCATCCCTGAACTCGTCAACGACATTGTCTACCAGGTCGGGGCGATCCGTGAGTTCGCCAAGCGTCACGGAACCTCCCTCCAGCATGTGAAGCCGCATGGCGCGCTCTACATGGAATTGGCGGTGAACGAGGAATTCTCCGATGCCTTCGTGCGCTACATGCGCGAAGTCCAACCCGATACGGCCATCTTCTGCATGGGCATGTCGGTCACCTACGAGATCGCCAAGGCGGCGGGCCAGCCGGTGATCCGCGAGTTCTTCGCGGACCGCGATTACGCTGACGACGGCTCCATCGTCTTCACGCGCAGGGTGGGGCGCCTCGATCCGGAGGCGATTGCCGAGAAGGTGGTCAAGGCCTGCCGGATGGGAAAGGTGGCCACCGTCAATGGCAATGAAGTCGATATCGAATTCGAATCCATCTGCTTTCATTCCGATACGCTCGGTTCCACCGAGATCGCTACCGCCTTGCGCCGTCACCTGACGGAAAGCGGGATCAGAATCGTCCCGGTCTCACAAATGCTGGGGCGTTAGAGCGCCAGAAGGTAAAAAGGGGAGTACGCATGAGCAAGGTCGAAATCAGGGCGCCGATGCCAGGGATTTTCTACCGGAAGCCCTCCCCGGAAAGCCCGCCCTTCAAGACCGATGGCGATGATGTTTCCGCCGGTGATGTGGTGGGGCTCATCGAAGTCATGAAAAGCTTCCATGAAGTCGCAGCACTGGAACCGGGAAAATCAGTCCGTTTCCTGCTGGAAGATGCCGATGCGGTCATGGCCGGGCAGGTCGTCGCCGAACTGGAGGGGTAGGCGGCATGGCCATCGGTTCTCTCCTGATCGCCAATCGGGGCGAGATCGCGGTCCGCATCATCCGGGCGGCGCAGGCGCTCGGCATCCGCACCGTTCAGGCGCATAGCGCCGCCGACGCCGATTCCCTCGCCGTCAAATTGGCGGACGATGCCGTGCTCATCGGCCCGCCGCCCGCCGCGAAATCCTATCTGGACATTGGGGCCATCATCGCCGCCGCGAAAGAGAAGGACGTCGACGCCATCCATCCCGGCTACGGTTTTTTAGCGGAGAATGCCGAATTCGCGGATGCCGTTGTGGAAGCGGGCATGATCTTTGTCGGTCCGGATGCCGAAGCCATTCGCCTGTTGGGCGACAAGGTCGCTGCCCGTGACGTCGCCCGCCAAGCGGGCGTGCCGACCGTGCCGGGCAGCCATGGGCGGGTCGCTGATCTCGACGAGGCGCGCGCGCTGGTCGAGGAGATCGGCTTTCCGGTGATGATCAAGGCCGCGGCAGGTGGCGGCGGTCGCGGCATCCGAATCGCGGAGGACTTTGCAGCCTTCGAGAAGCAGTTTCCGCAAGCCGCCTCCGAGGCGCGGGCAGCCTTCGGGGATGGCGGGCTCTATATCGAAAAGGTCATCGAGAATGCCCGGCATATCGAGGTGCAGATCCTGGGTGACGGCGACAATGTCATTCACTGCTACGAGCGCGAATGTTCGCTGCAGCGCCGCCGGCAGAAGGTGTGGGAGGAGGCCCCGGCTTTCGGTCTTTCCCCAACGGTGCGGGCCGCGTTGACCGAGTGTGCCGTGGCGCTGGCGAAATCCGTGGGTTACCGGGGCGCGGGTACGGTCGAATATCTCTACGATGCCGACACGCAGGCCTTCTACTTCATCGAGATGAACACGCGTATCCAGGTGGAGCATCCCGTCACCGAGATGGTCACGGGCATCGACCTGGTTGCCGAGATGCTGCGCATCGCCGGCGGTGAAAAGCTCTCCATCGCGCAGGATGATGTGCATGTCGAAGGGCATGCCATCGAATGCCGCATCAATGCGGAAGACCCGGCGCAGAATTTTCTGCCGTCGCCGGGCCAGATCAGCGGGCTGTCGGTGCCGGAGGGCGAGGGCGTTCGCTTCGACACCATGCTCTATGACGGCTATTTCGTTCCGCCATTCTACGATTCACTGCTCGGCAAGATGATCGTCCGCGGGGTTGACCGGGCAGACGCCATTCGACGCATGGAGCAGGCGCTCGGGGCACTCGTTATCGGCGGCATCAAGACCACCGTGCCCCTGCATCTGGCCATTGCCGCCAATCCCGATGTCATCGCGGGCGCGTTTCACACCAAATATCTGGAGGGCTGGCTTGCCGGTGCTCCGCTGAGCGAAACGGAGAACGCCTGATGAAGCCGCGCTACACATTCGGCGGCGACGAACACCTGTTCGTCGAAGTCGACGAAGAAATGTCCCTCGACGCATTCTTCAAGAGCCTCTCGATGACCCGCATCATCTCAGAGCGCGCAATCGACGGCGTGACCGAGGTCTGTCCGGCCAACGCCTCCTTTCAGGTGAAGTTCAATCCGGATATCATCGCGCCGGAGACGCTTCTGCAGACGATGCAATCCATCGAGGCTGAAGCGGAAGGCGCGGACCCGGTTCTGCAGACGCGGCTGATCGAAATACCCGTCTACTACCAGGACCCCTGGACCCACGAGACGCTGATGCGGTTTCGCGAGCGTCATCAGGATCCGCAGGCGAGCGATCTCGAATATGCGGCGCGCATCAACGGCTATGACAGCGTCGAAGCTTTCATCGCGGCGCACGCGGGCTCGCCCTGGTTCGTTTCCATGGTCGGCTTCGTCGCGGGCCTGCCGTTCATGTACCAGATGGTCGAGCGCGAGCGGCAGATCCAGGTACCGAAATATCTGCGGCCCCGCACCGACACGCCCAAGCTCACGGTCGGCTATGGCGGTTGCTTCTCCTGCATCTACTCGGTGCGCGGTGCGGGTGGCTACCAGATGTTCGGCATCACGCCCATGCCGATCTTCGATCCGGACCAGCAGGCCAATTATCTGAGCGATTTCATGGTGTTTTTCCGTCCCGGCGACATCGTCAAGTTCAGGCCGATCGACCGTGCGGAGTATGACCGCACCGTGAAGGCGGTGGAGGCCAACACATACACGCCGAAGATCCGCGAAATCGACTTCGACCTGCGCGCTTTCAACGCGGATATCAGGGGCTACAACGCGCGGCTGGAGGGCATGATCAATGACGATTAAAGTGCTCAATCCGGGTCTTCTGACCAGCGTTCAGGACCTCGGCCGCCCAGGCTATTTCCATCTTGGCATTCCTGTTTCCGGCGCGATGGATCGCTTCGCCATGCGCGCGGCAAACCTGCTTGTCGGAAATGACGAGGGCGCGGCGGGGCTCGAGGCGGTCTTCGTCGGACCGACGATCGAGTTCCAGGCCGACACGGTTGTGGCCGTCACCGGCGCCGACATGCCCGTCAGGATCGACGGGGAGGCGCAGCCGGGCTGGACGGCGCTCGCAGTCAGGGCCGGGCAGGTGCTCAGCTTCGATTTCCTGACCGCCGGAGCGCGCATCTACATCGCGGTGGCAGGCGGCATCGATGTGCCCGTTGCGCTCGGCAGCCGCTCCACCTATCCCATCGGCGCCCTTGGCGGCTTCAACGGCCGGGCGATTGCGGCTGGCGACGCGCTGCCCGTCGGTGAAAGCGGTGGTTCGCCAGAGGCAGGAAAATCCGTGCCGGACGATCTGCGCCGCAAAGCCCCGATGCCGGTCGAGCTCCGCATCCTCCCGGGACTGTATGACCATCGCGTCACAACGGAGTCGCTCGACCGGTTCTTCAATGAGGAATGGAAGGTGGCGCCGGAAGCTGATCGCATGGGATACCGGTTCAGGGGCGGCACACCGCTGGAATTCATCGAACGTGAACAGCCGTTCGGCGCCGGGTCGGATCCGTCGAACATCGTCGACAGCTGTTACCCCTACGGATCTGTGCAGGTGCCGGGTGGCACCGAGCCGATCATCCTGCATCGCGATGCGGTCTCCGGTGGCGGCTATTTCATGATCGGCACCGTGATCTCGGCCGACATGGATCTGATCGGCCAATTGCAGCCCAACACGCCGACGCGCTTTCGCCGGGTGAGCATGGAAGAAGCGCTTGATGCACGCCGTGAGCGCGCGGCGAGGCTCGAGCGCCTGCGAATGACGCTGGGCTAGACAGGACGACGGCGCGGGTCGCGAACCGCGCTCTCAAACGGGAATGAAATACGGCGCGAGATGCCCCGGTTGGGGAAGGACGGCGACGATCTTGAGTTGCGCGATCGTCCGGTCGCGCGACTTGGAGAGATGATTCTCCAAAAGTTCGGCCGCGCTCTGCGTGGCGCCGACGATGAGCAGTTCGCCGATCATCCGGATTTCGCGGATCGACAGCGCGTCGCCCGAAAGGCCGAGACTGAAGAGTGCATTCTGCGAGGCCTGCAGGGTCTTCCGGTTGTTGGAGATGAGGGAACGCAAGTCGCGATTGGGATTGGAAAGGATGGCCAGATCGATGAACGCATTGACGAGCCTGAACCACCGCTCGGCCTCTATCGGGCCGGCCTGGCGTTCGGTTTCTTCCATCTCCCGGCACAGGCGCTCCAGCGCGACCTTGTCGATGAAGGGGGCTGCCGAACGCAGGGCCGCCACCTCCAGGATGATGCGCAGCTCGAACTTGTCCTTGATGGATCGTGCCGTCAACGGGCCGACCAGCCAGCGCGACGTGGAGCTTTTCGTTACCAGGCCGCGCTCCTGCAGCCGCCCCAGAACGTCGCGGATCACTGTGCGGCTGACATCGAAATACGCTGCCAGATCGCTTTCCACGATCCGATACTGCCCGAACACCAGACAGGAGAAAACATCGCTCTCCACCTGGTCATGAATGCGTTTCCAGTTGGGTCTGTTGAGGGATTCGTCATGAGCTTCTTCGACCAAAAGATCGAGTGTCTTGATGTCCTGGCGCACCGGGGGGATGTCCACGCGAGGCGGGCCGACAAGATACCCCCGGCCATCGAACCGGGTGATGGTGCCTTCTTCCTCAAGCAATGCGAGCGCACGTTTCACGGAGCTGCGCGAGACTTTCAGATGCTCGGCAATCGGCCCTTCCAGCAGCACGAGTCCACGACCCAGAACGCCATTCCTTATGTTGGCGCGGATCGTTTCAGCCGCCGAAAGATAAAGTGGCGTGCGCGTGGAGGGCGTGGCGGAAGTCATCTCGGTCCGGGTCATTTGGCTCTGCTCCGGTTTTGGAGATTCTTGCCGCAAGCTTCAATCGCAAAAATACACGCTGCGGGTGAAAAAAGAATACAAAGATCATTTTTTGCGCAGCGATCTGCGCGTTGCCGCGGTTGGATGGTTGGAAACCAGCCATCTGATTGGGGTGTCGCGCCCTCGGATTGTGCGCTGCCTGACAAGAATTCGGGCACTCCCGCACAAAGACAGGGATGCGCTTTCGTTCCTACTCTGGCTACTGGGAACGAAAAACAATCGCCGAAAAGGCGCGCTGAACGCCCGTATGTCGCGAGGCGAAGCGATCGTGCATGGGCGAAAATCCGCAGAAAACATGGATATGCGTCCGCATGGCTCCGCTGCTCGGGAAGAAAATCTACACGCCTGCTTGCGCAGTCCGAAATAAATGTGTTTGTATACATAATCATTTTTTGATGATGCCACATCAAAGGGGAGGAGGAAAGTTTGCTTTTGCTGAGTTCGGTCACCAAGCGCTACGGGGACGTCACGGCCCTTGATCGTCTGAGCGTCACGGTTCCTGACGACACCTATGTCTCCCTGCTGGGAGCGAGCGGCAGCGGCAAGACCACGCTTTTGAGGGTCATTGCCGGGTTCGAGGAGCCCGACAGCGGTGTCGTCACCTATGATGGCAGGCGGCTGGATGGTATCGCACCGCATCGGCGTGGCATCGGCTTCGTGTTCCAGAACTTTGCGCTCTTCCCGCATCTGAGTGTCGGGGACAACATCGCCTTCGGCCTGCGGTATCGCGAAGAAAACCCGCTTACCGACACCGCAGAGATGAGGCAGCGTGTTGCCGACGTCATCCGCCTCGTCGGGCTGGAGGGCCTGGAAACGCGCAAGGTGACCGCGATCTCGGGCGGTCAGCGTCAACGCGTAGCGCTCGCTCGCACCCTGGTGACGGAGCCGCGTGTGGTGCTCCTCGACGAGCCACTGGGCGCGCTTGATGCCAATCTGCGCGAACGCATGTGCGATGAGCTGCGCTCCATCCGCGAGCGTTTGAAGGTGACCTTCCTCCACGTGACTGGCAGCGAGACCGAAGCGCTTCTGATGGGCGATACGGTGGCTGTTCTCTCGGCTGGCTCCATTGCCCAGATCGCGCCCGCATCCTCCCTCTTCTCCGCGCCACACAGCGCGGATGTGGCGCGACATCTGAATGCCTACAACATCCTGTCCGGCAAGGCCGATGGCGGGCGCTTCCTTTCCGATTGCGCGCGTTTTGTCATGCCCGGCCATCCGGCTGTGCAGGATGGAACGCCCATCGAGGTGGCGCTGCGCTTCGACCGGATTTTCGTCGGGTCGGCTGATGCCGGCGAAGCGCCGGAAGCGTCGATTTCGGCGCGGTTCATCGCCAGCGAGTTCAACGGTTCCTCGGTGCTTTCGTTCTTCCGCGCGGAGGATGGAACGCTGCTTCAGGTGGTCGCCCATTTGAGTGGTCCGCCGCCGGAGAGTTTTGAAGAAGGCGCGCTCTACAACCTCGCTTTCAATCCGCAAGACATCATTCCGTTCATCAAGAGGGCCGCATAATGGAATTTGCCGGTGAGCAAATGCAAAGCGCGGCACAGGCGCAAGGTGGTCAAAACGGCGTGTCGCCGGCCGAGCATCGGGCGCGGCAGGAGCGTCGCAACGCGCTGATGCTGATCAGTCCCGGCGTGGTGTGGATGGCCCTGTTCATGGTCCTGCCCATGGTGATGGTCATCTACGTGTCGTTCTGGACCCAGACCACCTTCACCGTCGAACCGACCTTGACCACCGACAGCTGGGTGCGCTTCCTGACGAGTTCCACCTATCTGGCATCGGCCTGGACCACGGTTCGGATCTGGGCAATCGTTCTCGCGGCAACCTTGGTCATTGGCTATCCGGTGGCGCTGTTCATTGGCCTGATGGTGCGCAACCAGACGCTGCAGACGGCCCTTCTCGTCATCTGCATCATACCCTTCTGGACCTCGTTCCTGATTCGCGTCATCGCCTGGCGCCCGATGCTGGGCACCGAAGGCGCGATCAACATGATCCTGATGAAGCTGGGAATCGTCGATACGCCGCTGACGACGCTGCTCTTTTCGGAGCTCGCGGTGCTCATTGGCATGACACAGATCTATTGCGTCTTCATGGTCGGGCCGATCACCTTCATGCTCAGCCGCATCGATCCGAGCGTGATCGAGGCCGCGCGTGATCTCGGCGCGGGCTTCGGACGCATCTTCTTCAAGATCATCCTGCCCCTGTCGCTGCCGGGCGTGATCGTCGGAGCGATCTTCGTCTCGGTCATGGTGCTCGGCGAGTTCGCCACCGCGGCCTCGCTGTCGGGCCGCAAGGTCAACCTGCTGGGCAACATCATCGTATCGCAGGTGGGCTCGCTCAAATGGGCCTTTGCATCGGTAGCCGGCGTCATCCTCACTATCATCATAGCCGCGGTCATCACCGTCCTGCTGCGCGTCGTCAACCTCAGGAAGGAGACGTAGCCATGGAAGCACGTGTGCTGAAGCCGATCCTCGGCGTCTATTGCGCCGCTTTCATCCTCTTCCTCTACGGGCCGATGATCATCCTGGCGATCCTGTCTTTCCAGGGGGCCGGCGGCGGTCCGCAGTTTCCGATCATCGAATGGTCGACCTACTGGTATCAGCATCTTCTTGGCATGACGCCGCCCAGCCGCATCTCGCGGTTGCCCATCGGCGACAGTTTGCTGCGCTCGCTGACCCTGGCGATGATGACCACCGTTGTCTCCACAACGCTTGGCGTGATCACGGCGCAAGGCTTCCGCACGCGCTTCAAGGCGTCGGGCGCCGTGTTCTATCTTGTCATCCTGGGCATGATCGTGCCGGGCGTCCTCGTCGGCCTTGGCATGGCGCTTCTCAGCAACATGCTGGGCATCGATCGCAGCTGGTGGGGCACGGCGTTCGTGCTGCACGTGGTCTACACCTTTCCCTTCGCCTTTCTCGTCATGCTGGCGATCTTCAACCGCTTCGATCGGAGTGTGGAGGAGGCGTCGCTGTCGCTTGGCGTCTCTCCTGTGCAGACCTTCCGGCGTGTGACCTTCCCGATGATCTTTCCCGGCGTGCTGTCGGCGATGCTGTTCTCGTTCACGCTGTCTTATGATGAGTTCTCGCGCACGCTCTTTACGTCGGGCCGCGAGCTCACCTTGCCGCTGACGATCTATGGCACCTTCTCGGTCGAGATCTATCCGAACATCTTTGCCTTCGGCGTGCTCACCACGCTGTTCTCCTTCACGCTGCTCCTTGTCTACGCGCTGCTGATGCTGCGCGCGGTGCGCGCCGGCCGGTCGTTCAAGGGCCAGGAGGAAGCCGTATGAGCGCAACCTCCAAAAAGGTCGCTCTGGTCACAGGCGCAGGCTCCGGCATCGGAGCCGCCATCGCCGAGCGCCTCGCGCGGGAGGGCTACCGCGTCGCCGTCAACGACCTGTCGGCGGCGGCAAGCGCACGCACCGCCGAAGCGATCGCCGACGCCGGCGGTGAGGCCGCGCCCTTTGCCGCCGATGTCTCAAACGAAGACGCGGTCCGGGAAATGATCGGTGCGGTGACGGCCCATTTCGGGCCGGTGAATCTCCTCGTCAACAATGCGGGCCACGGCCACCAGGCGGCTTTCATGGACATTTCGCTTGCGGAGTTCGAACGCATGTTTGCCGTCCATGTACGCGGAACGTTCCTGATGATGCGCGCGGTCCTGCCTTCCATGCTTGCGCGTGGCGAGGGCGCCATTGTCAACATCGCCTCGCAGCTCGGGCAGGTCGGCGGGGCGGAGCTCGTCCATTATGCCGGCGCCAAGGGCGCGATCATTGCGATGACCAAATCGCTCGCCCGCGAAGTGAGCGCGCGGGGCGTGCGCGTCAACGCCATCGCGCCGGGGCCGATCAACACGCCGCTGGTCGAGGCGCTTTCCGAGGACTGGAAGAAGGCCAAGGCCGCCGAGCTGCCGCTCGGCCGTTTCGGCGAGCCGGGCGAGGTGGCCGGTGCGGTGGTCTTTCTCGCGTCCGCGGACGGGGCCCTGTTTGTCGGTCAGACGCTTGGGCCGAATTCCGGCGACGTGATGCTTTGAGAATTGGAGAACAATCGGTCATGACCGCAACGAAGCCCAGAAAACGCATCGTTCTCGTCACCGGCGGCGGCATCGGCATTGGCCGCGCAGCCTGTGAAGCTTTTGCCCGCGTCGGCGACCACGTGGTGGTCACAGACGTTCTGGAGGCTGAGGGAAAGGCGCTTGCGGAGAAGCTTGTTGGAGATGGCCGGTCGGCGGAGTTCGCGCTGCTCGACGTGCGCTCGACGGAGGCTGCCGATGCATTGGTCGCCCGCCTCAACGAAGAGCATGGCCATATCGATGTGATCGTCGCCAATGCCGGCATCGCCCACCGCGTGCCGCTCGACGCGCTTTCAGACGAGAAGTGGGACCAGACTTTCGATATCGACCTGAAGGGCATGCTGCGCGTCATCCGCCCGGCCGTGCCGGCCATGCGCGCTGCCGGCACAGGGTCGATCGTGTGCCTCTCCTCCATCATGGGCGTTGCCTATGGCTGGGACGAGCATGTGCATTATTCCGCCGCCAAATCCGGCGTCGTCGGGCTGGTGCGCGGGCTGGCGGTCGAACTCGCCGCTGATGGCATTCGCGTCAATGGCGTCGCGCCCGGCTACATCCGCACGGCGCAGCTCCTTTCCGAAAAGCATTCCCTTGGGCCGGAAGGCGCCGAAAAGGCGTCCGCCTTCATCCCCTTGGGCCGGCTTGGCGAGCCGGAGGACATCGCCGACGTCATCCATTTCCTGGCTTCGCCTGCGGCACGCTACCTGACGGGGCAAGTGCTGACGGTGGATGGGGGCCTGCTCGTGGGTCGCTACTGAGAAAACTGGGCAAACAACAAATGGGAACAAAAAGATGAAAAGACACCCGATGCTGAACAGACGCACCATGCTGAAGGGAGGCGCAGGCGCCGCCGCGCTGGCGATGGGCGGATTGTCTCCGCTCCTGCGCTCGCAGGCCGCTTTCGCACAGTCGATCGCGGACCAGCAATTGCGCACAATTGGTCTATCGGTCACCGTGCAGGATCGCATCCTTGACATGTTCAAGACGCAAAGCGGTATCGCCTCCGTGTCCGGTACGGCTTCCACTTATCCCGACAGCCAGACGCGCATCCTCTCCGGTGCCGGCGATTATGACTGCTGGGAAGTGATCGCCGAACGCTTGCCGGCGGTTATCGCCACCAACAATGTCGACCCGATTGCCACTGCAGACATTCCCAACTGGAGCTCGATCCGCGAGACCTTCACCAAGGAGAGCGACAAGTGGGAGCGCAGCGCGCAGATTGTCGGCCAGATCTGGGCCGATGACGCGCAGACCAAGCTCTACATGGTGCCGGCGGTCTACAACTACGACTCCATCGGCTACAATCCCGATGTGGTGAGCGATGAGGAAGCCAACAGCTGGACCGCGCTCTTCGACGAGAAGTGGCGTGGCCGCTCCGGCTTGAATGTCGATCCGCTGATCGCCATCGGCCAGGCGATCATCGCCATGAACACGCTCGGCCACCTCGATGCGAAGAATCCAGGCAACCCGACGGTCGAGGAGATCGACGAGGCCACATCCTTCCTGATCTCCAAGAAGAAGGATGGCCAGTTCCGCGCCCTGTGGGGCGATTTCGGCGAGCTCGTCAATCTTATGGCATCAGGCGAAATGGTGGTCTCCGACGCCTGGCAGCCGGCGGTCATGGCCGTCAAGGCGCAGGGTCGCCCGGCGAAATACGCAACGCCGAAGGAAGGCACGCGTGGCTGGACCATCGGTCCCTCGATGATTGCGGGCACGCCCAACCGCGAGGCGGTCATCGCCTACGCCAATTTCTGGCTCTCCGGCCCGCCGGCGATCGCCGTCACGGAGCAGGGCTACTATTCGCCCAGCACCAACATCAAGGATGTGATGGACCCGGACAAATACGCCTTCTGGTACGAGGGCAAGCCCTGGGTCGGCGCGCCCGAGCGCGGCATCAACGAAGGTGATCTGCGCGATGGCGGCTCGCTCGAGGAGCGCTCGGCCAACGTCGCCTACTGGCATCAGTGGCCGGATGAGTACGACCACCTCATCCAGCGCTGGGACGAGTTCCTCAACGCTTGACGCAATCAACGCCGCATCGGGGCCGCTCACGCGATCCCGGTGCGGCTCTCGAACACACCGGCAGGGACATCGGACGAGCCATGTACGATCTTCAACTCACAGGCGTCGGCAAGACCTACCCGGACGGGACGGTCGCCGTATCCGATTTCGACCTGGTCGTGGAGCCGGGCGAGTTCGTCGCCTTCCTCGGGCCCTCGGGCTGCGGCAAGTCCACGACGCTGCGCATGATCGCCGGCTTCGAGGCCATCTCGAACGGCGACATTCTCATCAAGGGCAAGAACGTCTCGACAACGCCGCCCGAAAAGCGTCCGACCTCGATGATTTTCCAGAACTACGCGCTCTTCCCGCATATGACGGTGCGCCAGAACATCGGTTTTGGGCTCGACGTGAAAGGGCTTTCCGCGGCCGACAAGAAGGCCAAGGTCGACCGCATCATGGACATGTTCGGCTTGAGCGAATTCGCCGATCGCAAGGCCGACAGGCTTTCGGGCGGCCAGCGTCAGCGCATCGCGCTTGCCCGGGGTCTCGTGGTTGAACCCGACATTCTCCTGCTCGACGAACCGCTCGGCGCACTCGACGCCAATTTGCGGCGCGTTATCCAGAACGAGCTGAAGCTCTTGCAGCGCGAACTCGGCATCACCTTCGTTTTCGTCACACACGCCCAGTCCGAGGCGCTCGGCCTGTCGGACCGCATCGTGGTCATGAACCGTGGACGTGTTGAACAGATCGGCACGCCGCACGAAGTCTACGCCGCGCCGGCGACCGAGTTCGTGGCCCGCTTCATCGGCTCCAACGCCATCATCGAGGGAGTGAATCCGACGGTCGAAGGCGAGATGGCGTCGGTCGACACGGCATTCGGCCGTATTCGCGGGCGCTATGCCGCCTCCATGGCTTCCGACGCAGTGGTGCTGGCCGCGATCCCGGCGGAGGCCATGCGCATCCAGCCAGCGAGCGCTGCTGCCGGCATCGGCGAAAACCGATTGCACGGCACGGTATCGATGAAGCACGCCGTCGGAAGCGTCGGGCACTTCAAGGTGGATCTCGACGGAAGGCAGAGCGTCGACGTCCAGACCAGCACCGATAATGAGGTGCTCATGCAACTCGCCATCGGCGATGCGGTTGTCGTCGACTGTCCTTCCGACCGCGTGACGCTGGTCGGGCAGGGGTGACCAACCGGGCCGCAAGGCTCTGAACGGATCTCAACAAGGGAGTTTGTGAATATGGCAAAAGAAATTCTGGTCGGCTTCGGCATTGACGTCGACGCCGTCGCGGGCTGGCTCGGCTCGTATGGCGGCGAGGATTCCCCCGACGATATCTCTCGTGGCATGTTCTCCGGCGAGGTCGGCTCGCCCCGTCTGCTGAAGTTGTTTGACCGGCTCGACATTCGCACGACCTGGTTCATTCCCGGCCATTCTATCGAGACCTTTCCCGACCAGATGAAAGCGGTGGCGGATGCGGGACATGAGATCGGCATTCACGGCTACAGCCATGAAAATCCCATCGCCATGACGCCGGAACAGGAAGAGGAAGTGCTCGACACCTCGATCGACCTGATTACCCGGCTTTCGGGCCGCAGGCCTACAGGCTACGTGGCGCCCTGGTGGGAGTTCTCCAACGTCACCAACGAGCTGCTTCTGAAGAAGGGCATCAAGTACGATCATTCTCTGATGCACAATGACTTCACGCCCTATTATGTGCGTGTCGGCGACAAGTGGACGAAGATCGACTATTCGGCCAGGCCATCCGACTGGATGAAACCGCTTGAGCGGGGCGAGGAAACGGATCTGATCGAGATCCCGGCCAACTGGTATCTCGATGACCTGCCGCCCATGATGTTCATCAAGAAGTCGCCGAACAGCCATGGCTTCGTCAATCCGCGGGACATCGAGCAAATGTGGCGTGACCAGTTCGACTGGGTCTATCGCGAAATGGACTATGCGGTTTTCCCGATGACGATCCACCCGGACGTCTCCGGCCGCCCGCAGGTGCTCTTGATGCTCGAGCGTCTCTTCGAGCACATGAAGGGGCATGAGGGCGTTCGTTTCGTCACCATGGACGAGATGGCCAACGACTTCGCAAAGCGCAGTCCACGCAAGAAGTGATTGCCAGCGGGGCGGTGCAGGCCGCCCCGCACATATCCTAGTGGCCTGACCGAAACAGATGGTCCCCATCTGTTTCGATAAGTCAGCCCACAAGCTATTGATCTGGTGGTGCATCCTAACAGATGGGTGCCATCTGTTAGGATCGCACCATAGAGCATTTTGCAGTCAGGTGGAATCACCTGACGTCCGCATAAATGCGGAAAAACAAAGAGATAGACCGGTTCAGCGTTTCCATGAAACGCTGAACCGGTCTAGGGAGAGACGGCATGTGTTCGCTTTGCGGCATTCTCGGATGCGACGACCACTGGACCAGCGCCGTCGCGCGGCCCGGCGTCTATACGCGCAACACGGATCGGCTGAGCCGCCGGCGGGAGGCAGCCAACCGCATGAAGCTTGCCAATGCGCTGCTTGAACCGCATCGTCTCAAACTCGCCGAATGGCAGGGAACATCCTATGTGCTTTCCAATCCTACCGGCAACAGCCGGGTCTTTGAAAGCCTGGCGCACCTATGGCCCGAGGCGGAAGCCATGACGGGGCGTGATTTCGATCCCCTCGATCCGGATTTCCTCGATCGTTTGAGGCAGCGTCATGGCGACTGAGCCGCGCGCGGCCAATCTCACGCCGGTGAACCTGCTCACCGGCTTTCTTGGGTCCGGAAAGACGACCCTTCTGCAGCGGCTTCTCTCAGATCCAGCAATGGCCAATGCCGCCGTGCTGATCAACGAGTTCGGCGAAGTGGGGCTCGATCATCACCTGCTTGACCGGATCGACGACAATGTCGTTCTTCTGAAATCCGGCTGCCTGTGCTGCACGGTGCGCGGCGAGGTGGCGGATGCGCTGCAAAAGCTCGATTCCCAGCGCAATCGTGGAGAAATTCCCTGGTTCGAACGCGTTGTCATCGAGACGACGGGGCTGGCCGATCCCTTTCCGGTGCTTTCCACCATCCAGTCGCACCCGGTCCTGCGCAGCCACTTCTCGATTGCCAATGTGGTGGTCACGGTCGATGCGGTGAATGGCGCCAATCAGCTTGCCGAGCGGCTGGAAGCCGTGCGGCAGGTGGGCGCTGCCGACGTTGTCGTCATCACCAAGACCGACATGGAGGAGGCCATCGACACCGATGCGCTGCACGCTGCGCTTAGCCGGCTCAATCCCGCCGCGCGCCGGGTCATCGCGCAGGAGGCGCGCATCGACGATTTCCTGGTCGATGCCTCGGTAGAGCGCAGCGAGGAATGGCTGCGCGAAGCGCTCTCGGTCGCAGGCCGGTTCGACACCCAGACCCACCACCTTCATGAGGAGAACGGGGAGGGGCACCACCACGCCCATTCGTCGGTTCGCTCCTTCTCCATGGTGATCGAGGAGCGGATCGACTGGACGGCGTTCGGCATGTGGCTCGCCATGCTGCTCAACCGCCACGGAGACCGGGTCTTCCGCGTCAAGGGTATCCTTGATATCGAGGGCGAGGATCGGCCGGTGGCGATTCATGGCGTTCAGCGTCTCGTTCATCCGCCGGTTCACATGTCGGCCTGGCCGGATGAACGCCGCCAGTCGCGCATCGTGTTCATTGTCGACGGGCTCGATCCCGCGCGCATCGAAAGTTCGTTTCATGTCTTCAACGGCCTATCCGAAAAAGTGCTGGGGCCGCGCCAGACGCCATTGCGGCAGGCAGGATGAGGTGCGGGTGTGAGCAGGATCAAAGGTAAGCCTGCAGCGCCGGCGGTTCATATGCGCAAGTCAGCGCCGTTGCGCGTGCTGTGCACGGAGGTCACGCCCTATCGCCAACTTCAGGAACGCGCCGAAAAGGATCTCGGCTTCGCGCTTGTTTTCGAGCAGCATGATTTCGTCACGGCGCAGCGCATCGCGGCCACCGAGCCGGAGCGCTACGACATTTACGACCAGTGCTTTCACAACCTCGATATCGTGTGGCACTGGCGCGCCGTTCAAAGGATCGACCTGGAACGCATCGATCTGTGGAACGAGGTGAGCGATCTCACCAAGAAGGGCTGCATCAATGCCTCGGCGCCTGTGGGCTTCGGTGATGCGCCGGTCACGCGACTTTATGTTCAGCAGGACAATTCGCTATCCTCCGCGCCCACGCCGCATATTTCGATGCTGCCGACGGTGCACAATTTCGATTCCTTCGGCATTAACCAGACAGTCACCGGCATCGATGTGGATACGGAAGTGCGCTCATGGGCCGAGCTTTTGCATCCCCGCTGGCGCGGGCATGTTTCCATCGTTGACGAACCGGCCATCGGCATTTTCGACATCGCCCTTGCGGCGCGCGCCGCCAAGAAGATGAGCTTCAAGGATCTCGGCAATATGAGCATCGAGGAGATCGACGAACTGATCGATCTGGCTCTGGAGTTGAAGGCCGGCGGCCATTTCACCTCCTTTTGGCGCACCACGCAGGAAGCCACGAGAATGATGGAGCGCGGTGATGTGTGGATCGCCAGCATGTGGTCGCCAAGCGCGGTGCAGTTGAAGAGCCGTCACCTGCGCACCCGTCAGGCTGTGCCGGTGGAAGGCTATCGCGCCTGGCATGGCGGGCTTTGTCTTGCCCGCCATCTCGAAGGCAACCGGCTGGATCAGGGCTATGCCTATCTCAACTGGTTCATCTCCGGCTGGCCTGGTTCCGTCGTTGCGCGACAGGGCTATTACATGTCCGTTCCGGAGCGGGTTCGCGAGCATCTGCGGGCCGAGGAATGGGATTACTGGTATGATGGGAAAGAAGCGCGGGCGGCGCTGAACGATCCCGAGGGAAGCCCGGCCATCCAGCCCGGCGCACTGCGCTCCGGCGGCTCCTACTGGAACCGCGCCTCGCACATCGCTCTCTGGAACACCACCATGGACGAGCACAACTATCTGGTCCGCCGCTGGGCGGAACTGGTGAGGGAACCGGCCGATAAGAACGGCCTTATGCGGAACGCATCCTGATATGAGCAAAATCAGACTGATCACCACCGGTGGCACCATCGCCTCCAGCCGCAAGGAAGGCTCTGACCGGGTGGTCGCCAATGTGAGCGGCGCCGAGCTCAAGGCGCGCCTGCACGATCCGCTTGAAGGCATCGATATCGAGGTGGACGATTTCTGTTCGGTGGGCAGCTTCGCCTTCGATCTGCCATTGGCGTTCTCGCTGGCGCAGCACATCGATACTGTTCTCGCCGACGCCGAGTGCGACGGTGTGGTCGTCACGCATGGCACGGATACGATGGAGGAGAGTTGCTATATGGCCGACCTCCTCGTCACGAGCAACAAGCCGGTGGTCTTCACCGGCGCGCAGCGCCATGCCGGCGATCCGGACACGGATGGTCCGCGCAACATCGCAGAAGCCGTGCGGGTTGCGGCGTCCCCGCAGGCGCGCGGGCTTGGCGCAGTCATTGTCTTCGAGCAGGATATCCATGCCGGGCGCGAGGTGACCAAGGCGCACACGTCCCGCGTCGACACGTTCCGCTCGAACGGCTACGGCAAGCTCGGCGAGGTGGATGGCAAGAATGTCTTCGTCTACCGTAAACCCGCTCAGCGCTTTCACGTCGATGCGCAAGAGGTGGTGCCCGAAGTCGAGCTGATGAAGCTCGCGATGGGCAGTTCTCCCGCCTTTCTGGAATTTGCCGTCGCACGCGGTGCGCGCGCCGTGGTTATTGAGGCATTCGGCCGGGGCAATGCACCCAACGGTTTTGCCGATGCGATCGCGCCGATCGTCGAACGGGGCGTTCCCGTCATCGTCGCCTCGCGCTGTCATGAGGGTCGGACTCGTCCCATCTATGGCGGCGGCAGCGGCGGCAAGGATCTCGCGGATGCGGGCGTCATGTTCTCCGGAGACCTGAGCGGCCTCAAGGCCCGTATCCTGGCGTCCGTTCTTCTGGGGCGGGCAGAAGGGATGGACCAGTTCCGGCGCGATTTCGAGCGTGCCGCGGGCATATCGGCTATCTGATTGCCTGCGGCTTGCCGCTCACTTCGAAGCTGTGATCACGTAGGAGCCGCTTTCATGTAGATCGGCGGTCCAGCCAGGCTCCACCACCACCGTCGTCGTTACTTCCTCGATGATCGCAGGTCCCTCGATGCGGTCGCCGGCCCCGAGCCTCGTACCGTCATAGACCGGTGTGCGGATGCGTTCTCCCTCGCGGGAGAAGATTGCCATCCGCGTTCCCTTGAGGGCGGCGTCGGTGTCGCCGCCGGCCGCAAGCGGGATGGTGCCAGGCTTGCTCACCACGCCGTAAAGCGTGCTCTCAATGTTCACCACCTCGACCGTGTTGTTGGGCTCGCTATAGGTGTAGAGCTGCTCGTGGCGACGGTGGAAGGCGTCCTTCAACCGCTCGACCGTGTCGGCATTGATGTCGAAGGTTTCCACGTCGACCGTGCATTCATGCACCTGTCCCACATAGCGCATCTCGAGACTACGCTGGATGTGGATGCGGTCATCGGTGAACCCGTCGCTTCTGAGGCGCGGACGTCCTTCATCCTCGATCTGCCTGAACAGCGCGTTCACCCGTTCATAGGCCTCGTCGCTGTCGAGCCGCACCGGGCAGGTGGCCATGTGATTGTATTTCACGTCCGAGATGATCTGGCCGAAGGCGCACAGGCCCGAGGCAAGCTTGGGAACGATGATGCGCGTGATGCCCATCTCGCGCGCGATGGCGGTGATGTGTGCGCCCGTCGCGCCGCCCGCACACACCAGCACGAAGTCGCGGGGATCATAGCCGCGCTCGATGGAAACGCGGCGGATGCCGTTGACCATGTTGGCGTTGACGATGGTGAACATGCCGTAGGCAGCCTTTTCGAGGCTCAGATTCAACGGCGTGGCGATCTTCGTGCGGATCGCTTGCTCCGCCTTCGTCTTGTCGAGCGGCAACCTCCCGCCGACCAGCCCTTCGGGACTCAGATAACCAAGCGCGAGGTTCACATCCGTTGTGGTGGGCTCGACGCCTCCCCGGCTGTAGCAGGCCGGACCCGGATCGGACCCGGCGCTCTGCGGCCCCATTTGCAGCAGGCCCATTTCGTCGATCCAGCCGATCGAACCGCCACCGGCGCCGAGCGTTTCCACCTGGATCATCGGCACGCCGATGCGATAGCGCAGGAAGTCGATGTTCTTGCTGAGATTGGTCACACCGTCATAGGTGAGCGTGATGTCGAAGGAGGTGCCGCCCATATCGACGGTGATCACGTTCTTGCCGTCGAAAGGTTCCGTCACATGCAGGCCCGCGCGGGGCGCGGAGGCAGGACCCGAATTGATGGCGTAGACCGAGCGATCGGCCATGATCTCGCCCACCGCCAGGCCACCATTGGACTGGAAGTAGCGCACCGGCGATTTCGCGCCAAGCGAGCGGAAATAGGCGTCGACCGCCGTCACATAGCTCTTCAGGATCGGCCCCAGATAGGCGTTTGTGATCGCGGTCGAGGTGCGGGTGTACTCGCGCACCTGCGGATAGAGTTCCGAGCCGACCGTTACCTGTGTATCCGGCATCATTTCACGCACGATTTCCGCCGCGCGCCGTTCGTGCTCCGGCCTCAGCACAGACCAGACGAAGGAGATGGCGACGGATTCGACGCCCTTCTCGATGAAGGCGCGGCAGGCTTCCCGCACATCGTCCTCCTGCATCGGGGTACGGATCGCGCCGTTTGAAAGCACCCGCTCGCGCACGCCCTTGCGCAGATTGCGCGGCACCAGCATGACCGCCGGCGGATATTCCGCGTCGTAGCGATAGCCATCCTCCTTGTGGCCGTTGCGGATCTCGATGGAATCTTCGTGGCCTGCGGTGCAGATCAGGCCGGTGCGCGCGCCCTTGTGCTGGATGAGCGCGTTGAGACCAACCGTCGTGCCGTTGATGCACAGGTCGCAGTTGGGGATGATCTCCTCCAGCGCGACGCCCAGATCTTCTGCGATCAGCGCCAGCCCGTTGCGGATCGCCTGCGTGGGATCGGCCGGAGTGGAGAGGGTCTTGTAGAGGCGGCTGCCGCCGGTCTGTTCGGCAAGAACGAAGTCGGTGAAGGTGCCGCCGGCATCGATGCCGAGACGATATTTGCTGTCCATGGGTTTCGTGTCCTTGAATCGGGTGGGATCAGGCGGCACGCAGCTTGTGCGTTGCGTCCAGATCGACCTTCAGGGTTTCTGCATTCTCGATGACCACGCCATAGTCGCGCCGCGCGCCCTCGATGGAGACCAGACCGAGCGAGATGTCCGCCAGCACCTTCTCCACGGGTCGCTTCATCGGGTCGCCATAGCCGCCGCCGCCGGGGTTCATGTTGGTCACCGTCTCGCCGGGTTTGATGACGCCGATCGTGTTGTCGCGGATCGTTTCGATCTGGCCGTCACGCTTCAGCTCCAGCCGGCCGACCTTCGTGTCGATCATCTTGGAAGCCGCACCGGCCGCTCCGAGCGCGGGGATGCGCCGTCCTTCGCCGAACATGATGAAGGTCATTTCGCTGTCGAGCGGCTCGACCTCCCAGGCGGTTCCGGAACCGCCGCGATACATGCCCGCGCCGCCGCTGTCGGTCATCAGCGAGTAGCGGTGGATGATGATCGGATAGGAGTGTTCGAGAAGCTCCACATCGCCGGAGGTCAGCGCGCCAAAGCAGCATTCCGGTCCGCAGGCGTGCCATCCGTCCTGCTGCGGCGTCGCGCCCGCGCCGGAGATGATGGTGGCCAGCACCATGGTCACGTATTCCTCGTCGTGGCGCTTGTCCCAGCCGGCCACGTTCAGGCCGTTGGCGTGCCCCCAGGAGGCGGCGACCTTGGATGGCACTGCCTGCTCGAAAGCAAGCCGCACGGCGTCCGTCAGCGTCTCCATCGGCGTCGTGGTGCAGTTCATGTGCGGCGCCGGTTCCTTGGCATTGCACAACGTGCCCTTCGGCCCCATGTTCACGCTTACGCAGCGATAAAGCCCTTCATTGTAGGGCGGTGGGAGCTGCGCGAACATCATCAGGCCGAGATACACGCCCGAATAGGAATTTCCCTCGTAGGAATTGATGAAGTAGGGGATTTGCGGCGGGCTCGATATCTCGATGTGGCAGTTGTCGTCTTTGATTGTGACCCTCGCCGTGATGTCGAAATCGCCGAAACCGTGGCCCGCATCCTCGAGCACAGCGGTTCCCTCATAGCTGCCGTCAGGCACGGACCTGATCAGCGTGCGCATCTGGCGCTCGGCCATGGCGAGCAGTTCCGCGATGCAGGCGTCAACCTGTTCCTCGCCATATTTGTCGAGCATGCGGGTCAGGTTGCGTTCGCCCACCTGGCAGGCGCCGATCAGCGCGTTGAAATCGCCTTCCTGGTCGCGCCGCGCCCGCATGTTGGTCAGGAGCATGTTGAGCAGGTCGTTGCGCGGCTTGCCCTTGTCCCAGATCCTGATGGGCGGGATGCGCAGGCACTCGGCATAGATTTCCTTGGCCTCCGGATTGTAGCCTGCCGGCACCGGGCCGCCGATGTCGGTCAGGTGCCCCTTGCAGACGGTCCAGAAGACCAGCTTGCCCTTGTAGAAAACCGGCTTGTACATGCAGACATCGATGGCGTGGCTGCCGCCATAGGCAGGATCGTTGTGCAGGAACAGGTCGCCTTCATGGATGTCGTCGGCAAAATAGTTGGCCACCACCTTCATGGCGGGAATGAGCGATCCCAGGTGGATCGGGATGTCCTGCCCCTGCAGGATCATCTCCGGTGTCGCGTTGAAAAGCGCCGTCGAATAGTCGTGTGCCAGGTTGAAAACACTCGACCGGGCGGTCTTTTCAAGCGACAGCGTCATCTCGCGCTGTGTTGTTTCGAGAATGCCGCGCACCACGGAGAGCGTGATCGGGTCGACCTCGGACTTGTCGCTGGCGTTCGGCTTTGTGACGATCTTTTCCATCCTCGTGCCTTTCACGGACGAGCGGAATCCGCCGTGCGCGCACGAACCTCCTCCACATAGTCCTGTTTGTTTTTGCTCCGGCATCCACAGTAGGAATGTCGGGCGGCGGATGTCTTTGCGTGTGAGTGCGGGTTTTATTGTCGGTGAGCGCACAATCGCGCGCATGCATTTGTGCTCGAGCCCGGTCTGTCATACTCTCTTCATGGGAGATTGCTGGGATGAAGACACTGATTTCGACAGGCGGTGTTGATCCTGCAAATCGCAGCGTGCACTGGCACCAGGCGATTGCGCAGGCTTATTTCCCGCTCGATCTTCGTTTCAGAGAGCCGGAGCAATTCGGCGGCCGGCTCGAGGAGTGGTTGCTTGGCGGCGTGTCGCTCTCGCGCCTGCGCTCCGAGGCGCTCTCCTACCATCGTCTTCAGCGTCATCTTGCCTGCAACGAGCAGGAGCACCTGCTGATCACCATTCCTGTGCGCTCGGAAGTCTATTTCGCCCAGTCCGGGCGGGAGGTTTATTGCAAGCCGGGCGGCTACATCATAGAGCGCAGTCACGAGCCCTATGAATTCAGTTACAGCGCGCGCGCGGACCTCTGGGTCATGAAGGTCGAGGCGTCGGCGCTTAGCGGCCGCATTCGTGCGCCGGACCGTTTCTGCGGCATGCAGTTCATGGCGCGAGGCGGGATTTCCGGCCTCTTCGTGGATATGCTCCACCATATCCCGCAGCGCTTCGAAGCGATGGGAGAGGAGGCGCGCGAGGCGGTCGGCCTGCAGCTCGTCGACCTGCTCGCGCTGTCGATCCATGCCGATGAGCGCACCCTGACTTCGGGTGGCTCCTCGGTTCGCGCCGGACATTTGAGCCGCGTCGAGCATTTCGTCCGCGCCAATCTACACCGGCGCGAGCTCGACCCCGACCTGATCGCGCGGTGCTGCGGCATTTCCGTGCGCTATCTGCATGAACTGTTCCGCGACACCGAACGCACATTGGGGCAGTGGGTACGCGACCTGCGCATCGAGGCAGTGAAAGCGGATCTGCGCGCTTCCGGAACGAAATTGTCGATTGCCGAGATCTGCTTCCGTCGCGGTTTTGGCGACGTGGCGCATTTCTCGCGCCTCTTCAAACAGCAGGTGGGGTGCGCACCCGGTGAGTACCGACGGCGGATGGCTTCGGCACAATAACCGAAACTGAAACTCGCTGGGCTGGGGCACGTTTCACGACACTCATGAGATGCCGTTCCGGCGATTGGAAACGCCGGTCAGTCAGTACCCGACTTTCTCGAGGGTTCGCATGACGCCGCGCAGCTCGGCCAACCCTTTGAGCCTGCCGATGGCGGAGTAGCCCGGATTCACGCGCTTGCCGAGATCGTCAAGAATGGCGTGCCCGTGGTCCGGGCGCATGGGTATCTGGGTGCCGCGCCGTCGCTCTTCGCGCAACAATGCGGCCACCACTACAATCATGTCGGTATCGCCGTCCAGGTGCTCGGCTTCGTGGAAGGACCCGTCGGCTTCGCGGGTGACATTGCGCAAATGGACGAAGTGAATATTGGGTCCCAGCGCCTCGGCCATAGCGGGCAGATCGTTGGCCGCGTTTGCACCCAGCGAGCCCGTGCAGAAAGTCACTCCGTTGGCCGGCGAGGGCGTGCCGGCAAGCAGTGCCTGCAGGTCGTCCTGTGTCGAGACGATGCGCGGCAGGCCGAAGAGCGGAAAGGGGGGGTCGTCGGGATGGATTGCCATCGCCACGCCTTCCTCCTCCGCGACCGGCAGGATCGCTTGCAGAAATTCTGCGAGGTTCTCGCGCAGGCCATCGGCTGAGACATCGCGATAGGTGTCGAGCATGCGCCCGAAGCTTTGGCGGTCGTAGACGAACTCGCGCGCCGGAACCCATTCGATGAGATTGCGCTCGAGACGCGCCAGATCGCTTTCGCTCATCGTCTTGAGACGTTCGCGCGCAGCGGCCATGCGCTCGGCCGGATGATCCGCCTCCGCACCCGCACGCTTGAGAACGAAAACGTCGTAGACGCAGAATTCCACCGCGTCGAAGCGCAGCGCAGTGCCGCCATGCGGCATCGGGTAATCGAGATCCGTGCGCGTCCAGTCGGTGATGGCCATGAAGTTGTAGCAGACGGTGCGCACGCCGGCGCGGGCGACATTGCGGATCGAGGTCTTGTAATTGTCGATCAGGGCGCGGAAGTCGCCGCTGCGCGTCTTGACGTGCTCATGCACGATGATGCTTTCGACGACGGACCAGTCGAGGCCGGCATCCTCGATTTTGCGCTTGCGCTTGTCGATCTCGTCCTGCGGCCAGGCCCGTCCATCATTGAGATGATGCAGGGCGGTGACGACGCCCGTGGCGCCTGCCTGCCGCACATGCGCGAGCGTCACCGGGTCATCGGGACCGAACCAGCGCCAGGTCTGCTTCATCGTGTCGTGTCTCCTTGAGAGCAATGCGCAAGCGCCTCGGCGATGCCGTCTTCCTTCATGCGCCGATAGGCTGCCGCAACGGCCGGGAGGTAGCTGTCGGCGTCGTTGAAACCGGCCGCCTTCAGGATCGCAGCGACTGTTTCTGTGGGTTCGCCGGTTTCCGCGAATGCCGCTTTCAACCGTTCATCGAGCGGATCGGTGAATGCGGGCGGATCGCTCCGGCGGGAAAGCGCTGCAATCCACAGTGCGATGCCGGCGGCGAGATGCGGCGCGCTCCTGCCCGCTTCGAGCCGTTCGAGCAGCGGGCTGATGAAACGCTGCGGCAGTTTCTGCGAGCCGTCATTGGCGATCTGCGCGGTGCGATGGCGCAGCGCCGGATTGGCGAAGCGCTCGGCAAGCCGCGCGGTGTATGCATCCGGCGCAAGCCCGGCCCCGCCCGACAGGGTCTCGGCGGATTCACGCCACAATCCCTGGACGAAGCATTGGATCAGGGGATCGGCGATGGCATCGGCAACCGTCTCGCGACCGAGGAGCTGTCCCGCATAGGCGAGTGCGGAATGCGCGCCGTTCAGGAGCCGGAGCTTCATCTCCTCGAAGGGAGCGACGTCGGCGACCATCTCAACGCCGTGGCGTTCCCAGGCCGGCCGGCCCAGCGGAAAATTGTCTTCCACGACCCATTGCATGAAGGGTTCGGTGACGACGGGCCAGGCGTCTTCCACGCCGAGAGCCTGCGCGATGCGTAGCCGGTCGGCGTCCGTCGTTGCCGGAACGATGCGGTCCACCATGCTGGAGGGAAACGCGACATCCCGCTCGACATGTCGGGCCAGCGCCGGGTCGCGCAGGGCCGCGAAGGCGATCGCGAGTCTGCGCAGCGTCGCGCCGTTGGCCGGCAGGTTGTCGCACGAAAGAACGGTGAACGGCGGCACGCCGGCGGCATGGCGCCACGCAAGAGCCTCGACGAGAAAACCGAGAATGCCGACCGGGCGCGACGGGTTGGCGAGGTCCGCGGCGACGGTCGGGTCGCCAGTGTCGAGGCTGCCATCCGGTTTTCGGGGATAGGCTTTCTCCGTCACCGTGAGTGTGACGAGGCGCGTTTCGGGCCGGGCCATGGCGGCGATGACCGCTTCCGGATCCTCAGGCGCGACCAGAATCTGCGTCAGGGAACCGATCACGGCCAGCTTTTCGCCGGAGGCGTGCCCTGTCGCCAGCGTGTAGAGCCAATCCTGCGGCGCAAGTGCGTCGCGCATGGCCGGGCTGCGAAGGGAGACGCCGAGGATGCCCCAGCCGAGGTCTCCATCGGCGAGGCAGGCATCCACATAGGCGGCCTGATGGGCGCGATGAAACGCGCCGACGCCGACATGCACGATGCCTGGCGTGACCGTGTGTGGATCATAGGCCGGGCGGTCAACGCCTACCGGCAGGTTTGCGAACTGGGTGAGGCTGAGACGGGACGGCATCGCGGCTAGCCGAGCCTCTGGCTCGTCCCCGCGTCGAAAAGATGCGCCTTGTCCGGTTGCGCGCTCAAGCGCACGGTGTCGCCCGCGCGGATGTTCACGCGCTCGCGCAACTGGGCCGAAACGATCTGCCCGCCCAGGCGCACCTGAACCAGGGTTTCCGAACCCGTCGGTTCCACATTCGTGGCAATCGCCTCGAAGCCTTCGCCGTCGCCGGCAAGACGGAGGTGTTCGGGCCGGATGCCGTAAACCACCTTGCCCGTCGCGGGCGGTGCGCCCTCAAAGGGCAATTCCGCACCACCCTCGACGCGCACGCTCTCCCTCGCCTCCGTGATGACGCCTTCCAGAAGGTTCATCGAGGGCGAGCCGATGAAGCTCGCCACGAAGGTGTTGTTCGGACGGTCGTAAAGGTCCAGCGGCGGCCCGACCTGTTCCACGATGCCGTCGCGCATGACGACGATGCGGTCGGCCATGGTCATGGCCTCGATCTGGTCATGCGTCACATAGACGGTGGTGGTCTTGAGCCGGGCGTGAATGTCCTTGAGTTCGGCGCGCATCTGGACCCGAAGCTTGGCGTCGAGGTTGGAGAGCGGTTCGTCGAACAGGAAGACCTGCGGGTCGCGCACGATGGCGCGGCCCATGGCCACGCGCTGGCGCTGGCCGCCGGAGAGCTGGCGCGGATAGCGGTCGAGATAGTCGGCGAGGCCGAGGATGCCCGCCGCCTCACGCACGCGCTGGTCGATCTCCTCCTTGGAGCGCTTGGCGAGCCGAAGCGAAAAGCCCATGTTCTCCGCAATGGTCATGTGCGGATAGAGCGCATAGTTCTGGAACACCATCGCGATATCGCGATGCTTGGGCTCCACGTCGTTGATGACCCGTCCGCCGATGCTGATCGTGCCGCCGGAAATGTCTTCCAGCCCGGCGATCATGCGCAGAAGCGTTGACTTGCCGCAGCCCGAGGGACCGACCAGAACCACGAATGCGCCGTCCGGCACATCGACCGTCACGCCCTTGATGGTTTCGAGCTGTCCGTAGAATTTGCGAACATCCTGGATGTCGACCGATGCCATGGTTACCTCGATGCGTGAGCGGAAAATGACGTTGAGATGGCCTCCGCGGCATGGATTGCGGCAAGGAGGCTGAGACCGGTGTGGTATCCGGGGTCGAGATCGGGCGTGGCCGGCACGTAGTCCGTGGGGCCATCGGCGGTGCGTGTCTGGTAGGCGATGGGCGGCGCGCCGCGCCAGTAGTGTTCGAAGAAGGCGGCGTCCGCTTCTTTCCAGATGGCGAGTGCATCCGCATTGCCCGTCAGCCGGTGGGCGAGGGCGGCGGTCCGGATCGTTTCCGGCAGCGACCACCAGGGCCGGTACGGGCTGAGCTTCTCGCCGTTGGAAACCGACACGGTGAGGTGAAGCCCGCATTCGGCAAAGCTCGCCCGGAAAGAGGCGATCAGGATGCGTTCGAGCAGAGAGACCAGCGCCGGGTTGCCTTGAACCGGGGCGTGGTCGAGCGCGAAACCGGCAAACTCGATGCCGTGCCCGACATTGCAGGCATCTCCGCCGGGTTCGTTGCGCAGCAACCCGGTTTCCGGGTCCAGATGGCGCGCGACGACATGATCGATGAAGCCCTGGGCATCGCCGGCATGTTCGCCAAGGCCGCAACGCGCCAGCATGCCGGCCGCCCCGAGCAGGATCATGCGCGGGCCAAAATCGTCCGGCTGCGCGGCAAGCGCTTCTGCGCCAAGCGGTTTCTCCTCATTCATCTGGAAACGATTGTCTTCGATGGCAGCAATCACATCGGCGAGATACCGAAGATGTTCAGGCAGTTCCTCGGGTGTGTAGCGCGCGGCTGCGGCGACAAGTCCCTTGGCGGCGAAGGCGTCGGAATAGGTGAAGACGTCGCCTGCCGGCGGCTGGCGGCTCACCGTGCCATCTTCGGCCGCGCGCACGGGTTCGAGGCCGCTGTCATAGCGGAAATAGACGTGACCATCGCGCGAACGCAGATCCTTGAGCAGCCCGAAGAGCCTCCGCCCGGCCTGATCAAGCCGTCGGGCGAGGGCAGTGTCGCGGGTCCCGAAGAAGGCGGCGTGGGTCACGAGCGCCTCGAGCCCGCGCCCCTGGATCCAGCCATAGATGTAGTCCGGACCGCGCAGGCCGTCGGCGTCGCCGTAGTCGGCCAGCGTCAGGCTGTTCACCTTGGTGTTGAGGAAACCGCTTCCCAGTGCGGGCCGGTCCAGCATCCAGTTCAGCGTGCCGGCATTGGCGGCCGCGTAGCGGGCGGCCGCCTCGGGGAAGAAGGCATCCACCGCGGTCATTCCTTCATCCCCGTGCTGGCGACGCCCTGCACGAAGTTGCGGCGCAGGATGACGAACAGCGTGATGGAGGGCACGAGCACGGCGGCGGAGGCGGCGCTCAACCGGCCGAGATCGACCGTGAAGCCGGTCTGGAACAGGGCAAGGCCGACCTCGATCGTGTAGCTCTCGCGCGTCGTCGCCACGATCATCGGCCATGCGAAGGAGGTCCAGGCCTGGAAGAAGGCCAGCACGGCCAGCGCGCCAAGCGCGCCACGCAGCAGCGGCAGCACGATCTTCCAGAATATCCAGAACTCTCCGGCGCCGTCGATGCGTGCTGCTTCGAGCAGTTCATCGGGGATGGAATGCATGACGTTCTGGCGGATCAGAAAGATGCCGAAACTCATCACCAGATAGCCCAACAGCAGGCCCCAGAGGGAATTCAGAACCCCCAGCATCTGCGCCTGGAAATAGAGCGGGATCATGTAGACCTCGAACGGCACGATGGCCGTGGCGAGGATCAGCATGAAGATGATGTTGAGCGAGCGGAACGGAAACTTCGCCAGCACATAGCCGGCGATGGCCGAGGTCATGACGATCGCCACCATGGACAGGCTGGCGAAGGCGATGCTGTTGAAGATCCAGCGCAGCAGCGGCGTGTCCGCCAGCACGGAACGGAAGTTCTCCAGCGTCGGGTCGGACGGAATGAGGCGCGGCGGCCATGCCAGCATTTCCTGCGGCGTCTTGAAGGCGTTCGAGATGAGGAACGCCAGCGGCAGGATCATCATGATGGAGAAGCCGAACAGGAAGATATCGATGGCGAAATCGATGAGCTTGCCGCGCGCTTTCATGCGCCCGCCGCTGCTCGTCCGGTCCGTTGCCTTGACTGCTATATCCGTCATGACCGTCCCTTTTCCCTGAGCAGGCCGAACTGGATGAGCGTCAGCACCAGAACGATGGCCAGGAGTATGACGGCCTCGGAGGCTGCGTAGCCGACGCGGTAGTTGCGGAAGCTGTTTTCAAGCATGTCGAGCACCAGCACGCGAACCTGCCTGCCGGGCGCGCCCTGAGAATCCGAGGCGAGCACGAAGGCCTGGGCATAGACATTGAACCCCGAGATGAGCGTGACGACCGACACGTAGAGCGTGATCGGCTTGAGCATGGGCATCGAGACATACCGGAAGCGCTGGACACCGGAAGCGCCATCGAGCTTGGCTGCCTCGAACAGCGAAACCGGAAGGTTCTTGAAGCCGACGAGATAGATCAGCACCGCGTAGCCAAGTGCCTGCCAGGAACACAGGATGATGATGCAGATCACCGAAAGAACGGGATCGAAAAGCCAGGCTTGCGCCGGGATTCCGAAGAATTCGAGGAGGGCGTTGAGCGGCCCGAGCCTGGCGTCGAAGATCCATTTCCACGCCATCGCCGCCGGCACCAGCGAGACGACGTGCGGAATGAAGACGGCGGTCTCGTAGAAGCCGGAAAAGCGTGACTGCGTCCGGTGATGGATAAGGGCGGCGATGACCATCGCCGTGGGAACGGTCAGGATGACCACGCCGAACGCGATGATCGACGTGTTGATCAGTGCGCTCAGGAAGAGCTGATCCTGGAAAAGCTCGCGGAAATTCGCCAGGCCGATGAACGGCTTGTTCTTCGACAGGATGTCCCATTGATGCAGGCTGAGCCGCAATGTCTCGGCGATCGGGTACATGCGCACCCAGGCAAAGATCGCCAGGGTCGGCAGGATTGCCAGAATGGCAAAGCGCCATCTCTTTTGTTGCAGCATCTGTTTCCCGTCCGCCTGAAGTCACCGGCTCAAATCACTGGCCGGAAGCGGCGCGGACGCCGCTTCCGAGGTTAGAGAGTATCGATGGAGCGCCTACTCGGCGAGAAGGCCTTCGCGCTTCAGGATGTTGTTCGTTTCCTCGGCGGCGCTGGCAAGCATCGCGTCGATAGCGGCATCGTCTTCCGCCAGCGAGGGGTTGCCATAGGCACTGCTGAGCTGGGCGGCAAGCCGCGTCAGAACCTCTTCGATCGGGCCGATGGCCGGCAGGGTGAAGAACTTGTAGTCAGCCGGGTAGTCGACAAACGCTGCGTAGGCGGGAACCTTTTCCGTGACCACGCCGTAGTCGACGCCCGAACGGTTGGGCAGCCAGCCGACATTGTCGAGAAGCCAGACGAGGTTGTCCGGTTCGTTGGCAGCCTGGACATAGGCCCATGCAGCCTCCGCATCTTCACCCTCGACGGTGTTCACGTAAAGGTTGGCCGGCAGGGCGATGGAGCCCGCCGGAAGCGGCGCGGTTGCATAGTTGAGGTCGGGCGCCTTGGCGGCAATGTCCGCGATGACCCAGGATTCACGAATGAACATGGCCGTCTGGCCGCGCTCGAACGCTTCCGCATCGGCGGGCATTTCCGGCGTCACGGTCTTCAGCACATGCACGTTCTGCAGATACTGCTTCAGCGCCTTGCGGCCCGCCTCATTGGCGTAGTTGGCTTTCCACTTGCCGTCGCTTACTTCCTCGATGACGGAGCCGTCATACTGGAACAGGTTGATCCAGAACTTCTCCGCAATGCCCTGGCCACCGCCGGAAAGGCGCAGGCTCCAACCCGAAACCGTGGCTTTGCCGTTCGCATCGCGCTGGGTAAGCTTTTCGGCATAGTCCGTGTAGGCTTCCATGGTCTGCGGGGGTTCTTTCAGCCCTGCCGCCTCGAACATGTCGACATTGTAGAAGAGTGCGCCCTGGCCGCGAAACAGCGGGACGCCGTAGACCGTGCCGTTCTTGCTGGCGGCGTCGACGAAGAATTCACCGAAATTGTCCTTGTCGGTGACGAAGTTGGCCACGGCTTCCGGCGCTGCCGGCAGCAGGTCGTTCTCGATGTAGCGGCTGGCCGTGGAGCCCGCGAGCTCGATCACCGTGACGCCGGCGGAGCCCGATGTCAGGCCAAGCGCGATGCGCTTCTCGTGCTCACGCAGCGCGATCGCTTCGACGTTGACCTTGAGGTCGGGATACTTCTCTTTCAGGGATTCGGCCACATGCTCGTAGAACGGGGCCATCTCGGGATAGCCGCTCCAGACATTGATGGTCTGGGCGAATGCGGTGCCGGAAACAGCGGTGAACGCCGCTGTCAGCGACAGGGCGGCCATGCGCGCGGTGAGGCTGGAGTTTCCGGATTTCTGGTTCTTGGACCTGTACGCTCTCATCTCTTGTTCTCCCTTTCGACATGAGCAGACTGCAAATTCGTTCCCGATGAAAAATTGCCATGCAACCGGTTGCGCGTCAAGCCGCCGTCCTGTTGCGTTGACATGACCGGCCACGCGTCGGGCGCTTGCGGCCGTCGTTCCCTCTACCTCCTGTCAGACTGCGTTTTCTTGAGAAGGACGACTGCCGTGTCGGCCAGCGCCTCGGCGCAACCGGGTGCAAAGCTTGCCGGCTGGCCGTAATAGCGATGGGCCTCATCGACCTCGTATCCACCAAAGGCATATTCCTGGCGCGGTGGGATGTAGCCTGGATTGTCTTCGGCAAACCCGGCGATGAAGGCCGGTCCAGGTCCGTGCGCCGCGCGCAGATCGAGCGCGGTTGCGGCAAAAATTTCTCCCGGCAGGCCGATAATCGGCATGCCGCCCCAGTCGAGTACGCAAACCCGGCCTCTCAATGGGACTGCCGGTTCCAGCGCGATGGTTTGCGCCCAATGGATCCACGCGTCGAGCAGGGCGGCCTGGGCAGGCGCGGCTTCGGTGCGTTCGGATTGCCAGCGCGCGGCCAGTTGCGCGGGGGTTTCGGTTTCGCGAGGCTCGAACGGAAGCGCGACCTCCGCCTCATAAACCGCCACATGCGCGCCGAGCGGGTGTTCGGGGGCTTGCAGCGCTGCCTCTGCAATCGCCTCGCCGATCCGTTTGGCGGCGGCGAAACTGCGGTCGGGGTTGGCGGCAAGACTGATCGAGGCATGCGCGCTGTGGCCGGTGTTGGCGTCTCCCACGCATCCCGTCACGAACAGCGCGGCAGCACCGGGATAGGCGGTTTCGAGCGCGGCGCGCACATAATGCGGATAGTCCGCGGTCCAAAGCCGGTTGTCGGCGCCCAACACGACCGGATGGCAGGCATAGCCCGTCATCACGGCGATCATGTCACCGTTTGCGTCGCGCACGCGCAGGAGCGGCAGGGCCCGGTCGACGGGGCCGTCCCCATGGCGGCGATTGCGCGCGATATCGGGGTCGTTTCCCGGGCCGACCGAGAGGGTTGCCGGCCTTTGCGCGGCGAAGGCACGGTCGATCGCCTCGACACAGGCATCTTCCAGCCGTTGCAGATAGGCCTTGTCCGTGTCGATGGTGAGACGTCCGGCCATGGAAACCGGTCCGCCGTGATTGTGGAGCGCGCTGATGATGACATGGGCATCGGGCAGGGCGCAGCGGCCGCGGATACGGGCGCTCATCTTCCCATGCAGGCCGATAACGTCGGCAACCACCATCGCCGTATCGTTGACGGCCAGGGCACGTACCGTCAGCGGGTCGTTGGCTCCGGTCGCCGGCAGCGTGCGGGCGGCGAAGCCGGAAAGCGGCAGTCCCGCAGGCGGCGTGATATCGACAATGGCGACCCCGGCGCGGATCATGCGTGAAACACCTCTTCGCCTTGCGCGAACACGCTCTTCAGATCGAACTCCCCGCTTTTCTCATCGATGGTGAAGCGGATCAGGTCGGCCGGTGCGCCGAGCTTCATCACGCCACGGCCGTCGACAAACGCGCCCGGGTTCGCTGTGGCGAGCCGCAACGCCTGCGCCAGCGACAGGTTCGCCATGCGCATGGCGATGGGAACGTTGGCGATCAGTGGCAGGCCGGCCCCGGCCAGATAGGGGGTTCCAGCAATGCCCACGCGGCCATCCGCGCGCACCTCGACCTCGCCGCCGATCGCCTGCCGGTAGATGCCGGGTTCCATGCCTGCCAGCGTGACGCTGTCGGAGACGAGCACGGCATGATCGAGACCCTTGGCGCGCAGCATGGTCTTGAACGTGTCGGCCGGCAGGTGGTGCCCGTCGGCGATGAAGGTGGCGGTCAGCCGGTCGTCGGCAAGCTGCGCCCAGATCAGGTTCGGGTGGCGCGGCATGAGCGCGGCGGCGCCATTGCCCAGATGCGTTGAAAGGCGTGCGCCAGCCTCTGCGGCGGCGTGCACCTCATCCGGCGTGGCGGCGGAATGGCCGATGGCCACATGAATGCCTTTGCCGGTGAGCGCGCGGATATAAGCCGGTGCGTTTTCATATTCCGGCGCCAGGGTCACGAGGCGGACGAGGTCGCCGCTTGCCTTCTGCCAGTCTGCGAACTCGTCGAGCGAGGGCGCCCTGACATGCTCGGCCGGATGGGCGCCGCGCGGCCCGTCCTCCGGCGCGATGCTCGGGCCTTCCATGTGCACGCCGGGGATCATGCGTGCGCAAAGCGTGTCTTGGCGGCGCGCCGTGGCGATGGCCGCAAGCGCGTCGAGCAGCCGCTCCTGCGCGCCTGTCACCAGGGTCGGCAGATAGGTGGTGACGCCAAGCGCGGCCATCACGCGGCTCAGCTCCATGACGCTTCTCGGCGTCAGATTGCCATCGTTCAGGTCGATCCCGGCATAGCCGTTGACCTGCAGGTCGACCAGGCCGGGGGCGAGGTATTCGCCGTCATCGACTGCCGTCTCGACGATGGCGGCGATCCGCCCGTCGCGGATCGTGACGGCGATGCCGCTCCCGGCGGCGGGATCGCGCCCGGCGATGGTGGTTTCCGCGCTCACAGCGCGCGCACCCGATCGCGGAAGCGGGCGATGAAGCGGGCGTTGGCCTCGTCGCCACCCGGTGCGTTGCCGCTGCGCCAGACCGGCGGTTCGACACCGCGCTCCAGCAGTTTGGCCACGGTCCGGATCACAAGGCAGTTCAGGGAAAACGCGTTGGCGAAGGTGGAGATGGCCGAGATGTTCTCGCTCATTCCCGGCAGGCTCACCACGGCATCGCCGATGGGCACTTTCGTGTCGACGGCGATGTCGACCACATCGTGCAGGTTCTTCTTTCCCGGGTGGCGCGCGGGATGATCCGCGCTCGTGCTCTCTGCGTGTTCTCGCGAGCTCACGCCGATCAGGAAGACACCACGGGCGCGCGCTTCCAGCGCCGCGTCGATCAGGGCTGCGTTGATGCCATAGGCATTCGCGAGGATCAGAACGTCGCCTTCGCCAAGCCGCGCATCGGTGATGACGACGCGGCCATATCCCGGTGTGCGCTCGATGGCCATGGAGCGCAGCGCACCGTTCGAGAGCAATGTGCCCTCGTCCAGAATGGCGCTCATGTGCATCAGGCCTCCGGCGCGGAAAAAGACTTCCTGACTGGCAAGGTTGGAATGGCCACCGGGGCCGAAAATATGCACCAGCCGGTCGGCTTCGATCTGCGCGGCGAGCCGTTCGGCGGCGCTGTCCAGCGGGTCGCGTTCCTCGACAAGGATCCGCTGCATCAAGGCATGGCTCGTTGCCAGATAGTCTGCGCAAATCGCGTCGGCGTCGATCTCAGGCATCGGGGTCGGCCTCCCTGTCCAGATAGAGTGTGCAGTTTTCATGCTCGCGCAAAATGCTCGCCGGGCATGCGGTCGTTTGCGCACCGTACAGCGCGCCGCGCACGGCATCCCGCTTGTGCGCGCCGGGCACGATGCAGAACAGACGGTCGGCGCGCAACAGTCTGGGAACGGTCAGCGTCAGCGCGGTGCGCGGCACGGCATCCAGGCTCTCGAAACCGCCATCGTCATATTGCTGCTGACGGCAGACCGCGTCGAGCTCCACGCGCTTCACGTCCAGCGGGTCGTCGAAATCCGCGATGGGCGGATCGTTGAAGGCGATGTGCCCGTTAACGCCGATGCCGAGGCACACGAAATCGATCGGCGCTTCGTTGAGCAGCGCGGTGTAGCGGCGCGCCTCGGCTTCCGGGGCGTTGCCGGGGTCGATGCGGTGCACGGCGGCAAGCGGGAGGGCATTGAAGATGTGCCGGTCGAGCCAGTGCGCAAAGCGCTGTGGGGCATCCGGTGCCAGGCCGATGAACTCGTCCATGTGAAAGGCTGTCACGCGGGACCAGTCGATATCGGGCATGGCGCGGAGCCGCTCGATCATCGGTGCCTGGCTCGGGGCGGATGCGAAGATGACGCGCACGCTCTCTCGGGCGGCAAGCCGTTCGCGCAGCGCCCGGGCGATGTCGGTTGCCGCCGCGGCGCCCATTTCATCGCGGTCGGCAAACGTCAAGACGGTGAGCTTTTCGACGCTTCGATCAACGAGCGGGATTGGCTGGAGCGCGGCGTGGCTTTGCGACAAATCAGGTCTCCGAAGATTGCACCTGCCGAGCGCAGGGCCTTGCGGCAGAGTAGAACAACAATGAGCGCACTATGCTGTGCAACCGGTTGCACGTCAACTGGTTGCCTGCCGCCTCGCGGCGGTGCATCTTGTGCCGATGACAATCTCCAGGTTTGAGGGCAGGCGTGGCAGCGGAACGTAGAGGCGCCGTGACGATCAGTCAGGTGGCGAAGGAAGCCGGGGTGGCGCGCTCCAGCGTTTCACGCGCCTATACGCGACCCGCCATGCTGAGCCGGGAGACGGTCGAGCGCATCAAGGCAGCCGCTGAAAAGCTCGGTTACGTGCCGAACCATACGGCGCGCGCGCTCAGCACAGGGCGCTACGGCAATGTGGCGCTCATCGTTCCCGATGTCGCCAACCCCTTCTTCCCGCCAATGATCCGCGCTGCGCAGGTGGAGGCAGACCGGTCGGACTTTTGCGTGTTTCTCGGCAATTCCGATGAGGACCCGGAGAAGGAGGACCAGTTGCTCGGCCGTTTCTCAGGGCAGGTCGAGGGCATCGTTCTGGCGTCGCCCCGCCTTTCCGACGAGCGCATCGCCGCGCACGCGTTGCTGCGCCCGCTCGTCCTGATAAACCGGGACGTGAAGGGCATTCCAAAGGTGTTGATCGACAGCGGCACCGGCATCGCCGAAGCCACGAAGCATCTGGCGGATCTGGGCCACCGCAACATCGTCTATGTCAGTGGTCCCTCCACATCCTGGTCGAACAAGCAGCGTCGTGCCGCAGTGCGCAAGGCGTCGCAGAAACTTGGGCTGGAGTTGAGTTTCGTTTCAGCCAGCGTGCCGAGCTTCGATGCGGGTTTGCAGGCGGTCGATGCGATTCTCGCCAAGGGCGCGACGGCCGCCATCGCCTTCGATGACGTGACGGCGCAGGGCATATTGGTCGGCCTTTCGGCGCGGGGTGTCAGTGTTCCGCGCGAATTCTCCGTGGTCGGCTGTGACGATGCGCTCGGACCGCTGACCGTGCCGAGCCTGACGACCGTGTCCAGCCGCTCGATCGAAGCCGGTAAACTGGCGATTTCCCTGCTCATGGAGGTGCTGCAGTCGCAGGCGGTGCGCGATGCTTCCTACGTGCTGGAAACACATCTGATCATTCGCTCGACGACCGACAAAGCGCCACGGTCTCGCTAAACAGTGCTGTTTCTGACGCGTAGCAGCGCCTGCTCGACGATCGAGGAATGGGTGGGGATCCAGCCCACCCGCCCCACGGCGCAATCGGCGACAAGCCGCCGGTACGGCTCATCAGCGGCTTTTGCAATCTGAACCGAATGACCCGAAACTTCATGGGCGGCTGATTCTCCTGGAGCCGCGGAGTTGCGTGTGTTGAACCCTTGTATAAAGCTGAATCTAACAGCAGATACAGATATTTATAAAGCGCTTGACAAGGGCTCCCTTCTGCGGAATTCGGAGCTGCGCCACAGATCGCTGTTTGCCTTGGCTGTCACGCCTCTGACCGCTTCAAAACAACAGATTGGGAAGAAAAGTCACCAGCGCCGGGACGTAGGTAAGGAGCAACAATACGCCTATCGCGGCTGCAAGGAACGGCAAGAATGCCTTGGAAAAGTCCTCTATCGAGCAGCGGGTGATCGAGCAGACCGTGAACATAACGGTTCCCACCGGCGGGGTCAGCGATCCGATGGTGGTGTTGAAGACAAGCACCACACCCAGATGCACGGGATCGATGCCCAGGCTTTGAGCCACCTGAACCAGCAGCGGTCCGAGGATCACGATGATCGCCAGGCCTTCGAAGACGGTTCCCAGAATCAGAAGGCCGAGGTTGATGACCAGCAGCACCACATACCTGTTCTCCGAGACCGCAAGCAGCGCTGTGATCAATTGCTGAGGCACCTGCTCCAGGCTCAGGATGAGTGAGAAGACGGACGCCGATGCGACAATGAACAACACGCCGGCCGTGGTGACGGCAGATTCGGAAAAGAGCGACAGGGTCTCGCGCAGGTTCAATCCGCGATAGACAAGCAAGCCGACGAGAAAGGCATACACCGCCGCAACCGCGCCCAGTTCGGTGGGCGTAAACCAGCCACTGCGCAATCCCAGAAGCAGCATAACCGGCATCGCCAGCGCCCATAGCGCCGCCCGTGCGTTCCTCAGCACCTCGCGCGATCCCGCGCGCGTTTCGCGAGCGGGTGCGAGGTTCATCCGCTTTGCCGTCCAGCGCACGGTCAGCATCAGTGCGATTGCAATCAGGCAGGCCGGCACGACACCGCCGATGAACAGACGGCCAATGGAGGTGTTGGTCAAAAGTCCATACACGATCAGCGCGATGCTGGGCGGCATGATCGGCGCGATCATGGACGAGGCCGCGCTCACCACCGACCCGTAGGCGTTGGAATAACCGCGCGCGCGCATGACGGGCACGATGGTGCGTGCATCGATGGCCGCATCGGCGTTGGCCGAGCCTGACATTGCACCCATGAAGACCGAATTCAGCACGGCGATCTGCGCCAGGCCGCCGCGCCAGTGGCCCACAAGTGTTTCGCAGAAGGCGTAGAGGCGGTCGGCAATCCCGCCACGTGCCATTGCCGCGCCCGCCACGATGAAGAGCGGTATAGCCAGCAGCGGGAAGGATTCGAGCCCGGACGACATGCGCTGCGCGACGAGGCTCGCCATCATCGGGTTGATCGCGAAATAGGCCATCGATGCGCCCAGCATGACGAAGCCGATCGGCAGACCGAGAACGAGCAGAATGAGGAAAACGATAGCGACGATGGTCACGGGCGCTGGTTCCTGTAGCGGTCGGCCAATGACAGGAGGCGCCCGACGATGACGAGCCCCATGCCCAGAGCGAGCATGGCAGCCATGATCCACTTCGGCCAGCCGAGCGTCAGGAAGGTCGTGAAGCGTGCCGTGGAAATCTGGGCGACGGCGGCTCGGATAACCTCTGCGGCGATCAACAGAACCAGTAGATCGGCCAGCAGCCTGGCATAGCCGGCTGCGCGCGAGGGCAGCCGGTCGACGAAGAGCGAGATGCCGAAGAGTTGTCCCTGCATGGCGGCCCCCGACAGGCCAAGCCAGACCGTCGCGCCCAGCAGGATCACCGCCATCTCCTGCGCCCACATGATCGACATGGCGAAGAAGTTGCGCGCGATCACGTCGGCCATGACGATCGTCACCAGCGCGGCAAGCAGGAGTGCAGGCAGCGTCATGCCCAGAAAGTCGATCAGCGCGCGCCAAGGCCTCATTGTCTCAACCGCCTCCAACGGCTGCAGGGAAAGCCGGACGGGTCGTGTGAGCCCGTCCGGATACGGACATCAGTTGCCCGTGGCTGCAGCCCGTACCTGATCATAGAGCCCTTCCGGCCAGTCCGGGAAGCTCGTGTAGAAACTTGCCGTGGCCTTGCGGTAGGCGTCGATGTCTGCTTCGTGGAAGGTGACCCCGGCCTCCTCGAACTCCTTGCGGATCTCGGCTTCGAGATTGGCGGAAATCTCCGTCAGGTCCTGACCGCCCTTGCGGAATTCCTCGAGCAGTATGTCACGATCATCCTCGTTCATCTGCCGGAAGGCGGTCTCGCTCATCACCCAGCCGGTGAAGAGGTTGAAGTGGCCGGTCAGGGTGATTTCCTTGGCGACCTCAGGCCATTTGGAGGCGCGCAGGCCCGTTAGCGGACTTTCGGCCGCCGTGACGACGCCCTGCGACAGCGCGGAATAGACTTCGGCCGCTTCCACGGTGGTGGCGATCACGCCAAGCGGCTCGAACGTCTTCAGCCAGGTCTCGACCGGCGGCACGCGCATGCGCACGCCCTGAAGGTCTTCCGGCGAGGCGTAGCCCGCATTGCCGATCATGTGGCGCGGGCCGTCGAACCAGTTGATCGCGACAACGCGGATGCCGGCTGCCTCGGCGAGGCGGTCATAATAGCCCTGCATCAGGTCGGAGAAAGCCAGCGTCTCGGCCTCGTCGATATTGGAGACGACGAATGGGCCTTCGACGATCGACATTTCCGGCACGCCGAAACCCGAAAGGAACGAGGCCGAGGTGAAGGTCATGATCGGCAAGCCCTGGCTCGCCTGCTCGATTGAGTCCGTCGTCGTGCCCAGTTGCCCCGATGGGAAGCCCTCGAACTTCACACGGCCTTCGGTGCGCTCGGTCACGCGCTCGGCGGTCGCCATCACGCCTTTCCAGGATTCGCTGGTGGGGGCGTTCACGGTGGCGATGCGGATGGTCACGTCCTGCGCGATGGCCGCACCCGGCAGCCCGCTCAGCATTGCCGTGACGGCCGCGGTGGCTGCAAGCAGCCGGGCAGATGAGATGAACTGGTTCATTGCTGGTCCTCCTGTTGAGTTTTTCCCGTTGGTTCTGGTTGGCTAGTTCCGGGCATTTTCTGGGTATGTGAGAACGTTTTCCTCCGCTTTCCTCACACGGTTGTCATGGCCGACGCGGCCTCGGGGCCGATCACCGGACGGGTCGTGGCGTAGATCTGGTCGATGGTGAGCATGCACGAAAGGTCTACTGCCATCGGCACGCCATAGCCGAACGCGCCTGGCGAGAGACACGTCTGTGCCGCAGCCTCGGCCGCAGCCATCAGGATGATCTCCGGCGTCTCGCCGCGCAGCAGGCCGACGAGCGTGCGGGCAATGAAGGTGTCGCCCGCGCCTAGTGTATCCACCGGCTGAACGGACACTGCCGGCGCCTCGAACACGCCATCGGGACCCGCCAGCAGCGCGCCGTTGCCGCCGCGCGTGATCACGGCCCATTTGGCCCCGTGCCGCAATGCCATGCCGGCGATGTCGCGGGCTTCGTCGCGACTGAGGTCACCACCGGAAAAACCGGCCAGGAAACTATATGGCGCCAGGCTCGCGATGCGATCTTCCGCGCGGATGGTTGCAAAATCGTAAGAAACGCGCGTCAGCGAGGCAAAATGCGCCAGCCATGCGTCGACATGGCTCGAGCGACCGGTGTGGACGGCATCGGCCGTCTTCATCCAGGCGAGATCGGCAGGCGAGGGGGCGATGATCGAGACGCCCAGATTGGCGCCGACGAAGTTCCGCTCACCGCCTTGCGTCGCAATCACGCAATAGGCGGTCTGCCCTGGCAGGTGGCGCAGCAGCGGTGTCTCCACTCCTTCCGCCACGAGGGCGTCGCGGATGGCGCGGCCGGCCGCGTCGTCCGATACCGCACCTGCATAGGCGGTCTGCGCGCCGAAGCGTTTTGCGAAGACGGCATGGTTCACGCAGTTGCCGCCGGGAAACATCAACTGCTGGTCGCGGTAGCAGTCCACGACATTGTCGCTGAAGGCAAGGATTCTGGGGGCGGATCGTGACACCGGCATCTCATCTGTGTGACAATGTGAGAACGTTCGCAGAAAATCGCACACTTTGTCAACGGCTGCTTGACACTCGGGCGATAAAATTAATATGTCTTATGTCATCTTATAAAAAAGGTGTCTGCCAATGCCTCTTCCCGACCGCTTCCATCCGGCCGTCTCGGCTGCGCTATCCGCCATCGATCTCGCGGCGCTGCGCCATGTCTTCTTCGTCGCCTGCGGGGGCTCGCTGTCGATCATGCACCCGGCCAAGTTCATGCTCGACCAGCACGGTGCGCTGCCGTCCGACGTCTACAACGCGGCCGAATTCGTAGCGCGTGCGCCCAGGCGCCTCGGCCCGGACACGCTTGTCGTCCTGTGCTCGATGACTGGCACGACGAAGGAGACGACCGCTGCCGCGAAGTTTGCGCGTGAAAAGGGGGCGGTGACCATCGGCCTCACCGTCGAGCCCGGTTCGCCGCTTGGCGCTGCGGTGCACTATCCGATCAGGTTCGAGGCGCCCTACACCACCGGTGTGCCCATCGACGCTCGTCACAGCAACTATTCGGTCATCTACCAGATCGTCATGGGCCTCGTTGCAGGCACGGGCGGCGAGGACCTGACCGAACCGCTGATCGACAGCCTTTGCAATCTCCAGGCGGCCATCGACAGCGCGCAGGAAACCTTCGCGCCGCTGTGGGACCGTTATGCCGAGCACTTTGCGCAGCAGGACGTCGTCTACACCATGGCGTCGGGCGCAAGCTACGGGGCTGCCTACTCCTTCGCAATTTGTGTGCTGATGGAAATGCAGTGGATCAACAGCCAGGCGATCCACTCCAACGAATTCTTCCACGGCCCGTTTGAGGTTCTCGACGATACGCGCTGCTTCGTCCTCATGAAGGGGCTCGGCTCCACCCGCGCGCTTGATGAACGCGCAGACGAGTTCCTGCACCGCTTCGGCAAGGCCGAAAACATCCTCGTGCTGGATGCGGCAAAGCTGGATCTGTCCGGCATCGACGAGCGTTTCAGGGGCAATGCCGTGCCGCTTATCTTCTTCGACACACTGTGGCGCTTCATCTATAAGGTGGCCGGCTTCCGCAATCAGGTCATGCTGGATGGCCGCCGCTACATGAAGAAGCTGTCCGACTACTGAGGCGACAATGGCACATGACGGTCTCTTGCCGCTCTACGAACAGGTCCGACGCAGGATCCTGTCCGAGATCGGGGCTGGCCGTCTGGCCGAAGGAAGCTTCCTGCCGTCCGAATTCGAACTGTGTGAGACCTATGGCGTCAGCCGCATCACACTGCGCCGGGCGGTCGGCGAACTGTGCGCGGAAGGCTTGCTCATCCGCCAGCAGGGCAGGGGCACGCTGGTCGCGCCGCGCAAGATGCAGCAGACGATTTCGCTGTCGGGTTTTGCCGATGTGGTGGAAGGTCAGGGCCGCAAGGCTGGGCACCGCGTCCTCGACAGCGAGGACCAGCCCGATGCGCCGGTCATTGCGGCCCGGCTTCAGGCATCTCGTCTCATCCGCTTTCTTCGCCTGCTCGAGATGGACGACCGGGCTATGACACTGGAAACGCTCTACTTCGATGCCGAACGCTTCGCGGATGCACACAGCCCGGTGGTGGCGGGCAAGAGCTTCTTTGCCACCCTGCGCAGGGCCTATGGTGTCGAGCCTGCCGGGGCCGAACGCCTGATCGATGTCGGTTTCGCCCGTGCGTCGGAGGCGGAATTGCTTGGCGTCTCGACCACCGAACCCGTTTATCGCATTGATAAGCTGGTGCTTGACGCAGCGGGCAATCCGCTTGCGCTGTCGCAAACCGTAACGCCCTGCCACCTGGTCACGCTCGCCGTGAAGAACTGAGCCCTGACCAGGGACGACGAGGAAACGCCATGAAGGTCTTTGACGCTGCCGCGGTCCATGCCGCTTTGCCCTGGCCCTATCTCATCAAGGCCTTCTCGCAGGCGCATCGCGGTGCGATGCCTGTCTCCGACGTCGTGGTTCAGAACGATCCAGCCGGCGGCGGCAACCAGTTCATCACGCTGCCGGGATGGGTGCCGGGCGGTCCCGTCGCAGTCAAGATGGTCGGCGTCTTCCAAGGCAACGAGCAGCTGACGCCGCCGCAGCCCAACGTACAGGGGCTTGTCGCGATGTTCGATGGCGCAACAGGCGCACCGCTGCTGGTGGCCGATGGCGCAGCGATGACCGCGCGCAAGACTGCCGGCGATTCCGCGCTTGCCGCATCACTGCTTGCTCGCAACGACGCGGAGGTGCTGCTGGTGGTCGGTGCGGGGGCTCTCGCGCCGCACTTTGCCGCCGCCCACATGGCCGCGCGGCCGTCGCTGAAGCGCGTGCTGATCTGGAACCGCACTGCTCTCAAGGCCGAGGCGGTCGCAGACGGGCTGCGCAGCGAGAACGTGGATGCAAAGGCGGTGGCCGACATCGACACAGCGGTGGCACAGGCCGACGTCATCACCTGCGTGACGATGTCCGACCGCACGCTGGTCAGGGGCGCGCTTTTGAAGCCCGGCACGCATCTCGACCTCGTCGGCGCCTATATGACGAGCCTGCGCGAGACCGACGACGAGGCCCTTGCCCGCGCCCGCATCTTCGTCGATACGCGGCGCGGCATGGAGAGCACGGGCGATCTTGGGCCGGCACTCGCCTCCGGTGTTGTCAGCGGGGACGCGATTGCCGGCGACCATTTCGAACTCGCGCAGGCAAAAGCGAAGGGCCGGCAGTCGGCTGACGAGATCACCATCTTCAAGAATGTCGGTGGGGCACATCTCGATGTCTTTACTGCAATCGCTCTGAATAACGCGGCGTGACGCGAAAAATGGCATCGCTTGCAAAAGCATTTCCTGCCATTACGCAAGGGCGGACCGGGGTGGTCGGCGGGTAGGGGAGCGGCACACTGTGGCCAAGAAACCCAAAGCGACGATTGCGGATGTGGCCCGGCTGGCGGGCGTGTCGACCGCCACTGCCGGCCGCGTCCTCGGCGACTACGGTTATGCCAAGGCCAAGACGCGCGAACAGGTCATGCAGGCTGCGCGCAAACTGGGCTACCGCACCAATGCACTTGCCCGCAGCCTCATCACAGGCAAGACGCGCACGATCGGCGTCGTCGCCGGCGACATCCAAAACCCGTTCTACGCCTCGATCCTGCGCGGCATTGCCGATGTGGCCGAAAGTCGGGACTTCGGGTTGCTGATCGTCAATTCCGACGAGAACCTCGACAAGGAAATCCGCGCGGTCAACCTGCTGATGGAAAAGCAGGTGGACGGGTTGATCGTCTCGCCTTGTGACACGCGCTACGCACACCATTTGCGAGACCTTCAGGCAGCCGGTCTGCCGCTCGTCCTGCTCGACCGCAGTGTTGCGGGGTTGGAGGTGGACCGCGTGGCCATCGACAACATCGCAGCCGCCGAGCGTGCGGTGTCTGCACTGGTGTCCGCCGGTCACCGTCGCATCGGGCTCGTCGGCGAGATGCTCGAAGACCAGGAGGGCGGACTGGAGGCCTTGCTCAAGCGCGGGCTTGCGGGCGAGGTTCTATCGACCGACACGCTCTTTCCCAGCTGGCAACGCTTGCTCGGCTATCTGCGCGCGCACCGGCAGTCTGGTCTGGAGGTCGAGATCTCGCTGATCCGTCGTGTGGGCGCCTATTCGGCCCAGGCAGCGCAGGCCGTCGCGCGCGAGTTGCTTGATCGTTCTGACCGGCCGACGGCGGTGTTTGCGACCGATGGCACCATGTCGGAAGGCGTCATGGGCGCGATCTCTGCAGCCGGGCTCTCAGTGCCGGGCGACCTCTCGCTGGTGTGTTTCGACGATCTGGAGTGGATGAGCTTTCTTTCGCCTGGCATTTCCACCATGGCCCAGCCGCGCCTTGCCATGGGCGAGCAAGCCGCGACCATGCTTCTGGAACGGGTCGAAGGCACCGACAGCCGAGGACGCTCCGTAATGATGCGGGCCGATTTCGTCGAACGCGGTTCGATCGCCATCTGTGAATAGCCAGAGCAGAGGCGGGAAGCCGCTTCCTCTCATTGCCGCGACCGGCAAGGGCGGGGCCGCTTCTGAACCTACGCCGTGTGCCGTCCCGGCTCTATAGCATCTTGCAGCCTGGTGGAATCACTTGACGTCCGCACCAATGCCGAAAAGCAATGAGATAGAGTGGGACAGCGTTTCCATGAAACGGTGAACCGATCTAGGGGGCATGCACATCGACGCGAAGACCGTTCGGCGATAGCGCAGCAATGACAGCATCGGTCGTTCGTTGAACATGCTCGGATATGATTCCGGCCGCCCCCTCCACATCCCGTGACATTGCCGCCTCGAAGATCGCCTCGTGCTCAGCGTGGATGTCGCGAGTCCAGACAGTTCTTATACGGCTGAACCGACGGTAACGCTCGTGCTGGCGGAAGAGTTGTTCGCGCAGCCGAAGCAGCCACACGGAATCGCAGGCCGCGACGGTGGCGTCGTGAAAGGCGGAGTTGTGCTTCTCCCAGAGGTCGAGCGCGTCGATGCCCTGATTCTCGCCGGTCTCGAGCCGCGACAGGCGGTGATAAGTGGTGATCAGCCGCTCCTCCCATGCCGTATCGCCGCGCGGGATCGAGCGTGTCAGCGCCTCGACCTCGAGCAGCTTGCGCAGGTCGCCGATTTCGGCGGCGTCGCGCACGGAGATCGGCGCGACGACGAAACCGCGCTGGCCCATGACGTTGACGAGATGATCACCGGAAAGCCGCGACAGCGCCTCCCGCAGGGGTGCTGCGCCGAAGCCGTAACGCTCTCGCAGGATGACGATCTTCAGCTTCTCGCCTGGCCTCAGGACGCCGGACACGATGTCTTCCCGGATCGTGCGATAGGCGCGCTCCGCGATGGTCTTCTCTGGACCCTGTGGATCGATGACGTTCAAGCCCAAGCCTCCTGCCCATGGTTTGATAGCCTTTCACGAAGCATACGCCAATTGGACAAAAGCGCAATAATATCGATCTTTTGTTTGACACTGCAAAAATATCGATATTCATTGGCGTCTTGATCGCCAATGGCGGATTGCAGGCAAGGGAGATGTGTATGGCTGCGCCGGGGAGGGCTGACGAAAGCAATGGGATTCGCGGCCGGTTGTTGCGGATGAGCGATGCAGTCGCCTGGGTCGAGGCGCGTTTTGCGGGCGCGATCGTCGCCGCCATTCTGGGTCTTCTGCTTGCCAATGTCGTGTCCCGCGCCTTCGGCCGTCCGCTGATCTGGACGGACGAGCTTGCCGTCTACCTGATGGTTCTCGGTGCATTCGCCGGCGCATCCCTCGGGCTCGCGCGCCGCCAGCACATTGCCGTCACGCTGATTTCCGACGCGATGGGCGAGCGCATCAGCACGGCATTGTCGCGCGTCGTCGATACGATCCTGCTCGGTCTGTTCGCGCTCCTCGCCTGGATGCTGTGGAACTGGTTCGACCCGCTCGGGGTGCTTTCGGCCGAGAGCCTGCAGGCCTATTCACGCGAGAGCTTCAACTTCCTCTACCAGGAACCGACGACGACGCTCGGCGTTCGCAAGGTCTGGTTCTGGCTCATCCTTCCCGTCTTCTGCCTGACCGGTCTGGTGCATGTTTTCGCCCGCTTCGGTGCCGTTTCGGAGCGCGCGCAATGATCGGCGGTGGGTTCTTTCTCGCCTTCCTGATCGTCGGCGTGCCGATCGCCTTCGCACTGATGGCGCTCGCCATCGTCATCATTCTTGCGAGCGGCAACACCATCCTGTTCCAGAGCTTTCCGCAGCAGTTCTTCGGCGGCCTCGAGAACTACGGCCTGCTGGCGCTGCCGCTCTTCATCCTGCTCGGCGAGTTCATGAACGAGGGCGGGATCGGCCGGCGGCTGATGGCCTTCGCCATGGCGCTGCTCGGCTCGGTGCGCGGCGGGCTCGCCTATGTCAATCTGGTCGCCAACATGATGATGGCTTCGATCCTCGGCTCGACCGTGGCGCAGATCACCATCATGTCGCGCATCGCCGTCCCCGAAATGGAGCGCGCCGGCTATCCGCGCGACGTCTCGGTGGCGATCACCGCGGCCGGCGGCATGCTGGCGCCGATCATTCCGCCCTCGATGATGTTCATCATTTTCGGCGTCATCGCCCAGCTTCCGATCGGCGATCTCTTCATCGCCGGCATCGTGCCCGGCCTCATCCTGTTCTTTGCCTTCCTCGCCGTCATCGCCTGGCTCGGGCACAAGCACAACTTTCCGCGCAGCGAGAAACTGGCGGTGCGTCAGCGCGCCATCGCGATCCGCGACGCGCTGCCGGCAGCGGCCATACCCGTCGTCATCATAGGCTCGATCCTCGGCGGCATCGCGACGCCGACGGAAGCGGCCGCCATTGCCTCGGTGGCCGCCGTCATCGTCGGCATGTTCGTCTATCGCGAGATGTCGGTGAAGGATATCTGGCCGGCCTTCATGCGGGCGGCGGCCTCCTCGGCGGTCGTGCTGTTCCTGATCGCCGCCGCCGGACTCTTCTCCTGGGTCATCACCTTCGAGAACGTGCCGGCCATCGTCGCGGCCTGGGTGCAGTCGCTGACGACATCGCCGATCGTCTTCCTGCTGATGATCAACCTGATCCTGCTCTTCCTCGGTACGGTAACCGACCCGATCCCGGCGATCATCCTCGTCGTGCCGGTGTTCCTGCCGGTGGCGACGGGCGTCTACGGCATCGACCCGTTTCAGTTTGGCGTCATCGTCTGCCTGAATCTGACGGCGGGTCTCCTGACGCCGCCGGTCGGCACCGGCCTGTTCACCGCGGCGCTGATGGGCGGGGTCCGGGCCGAGCGCCTGGCGCGGCTGATCATGCCCTTCTTCCTCGCCGTCGCGCTTGTCATTGTGGCTCTATCTCTGTTCCCGCTGCTCTCAACGGGCCTCGGGGCCGCGCTGCAATGACCAGCGTGGCGGTCATCGGCGGCGGGCTGATCGGTGCCGGCTGGGCGGCGGCATTCGCGGGTGCGGGCTGCGCAACACGCGTCGTCGATCCCGATCCGGGCGCCGCCGCGCGCGTCATGTCCACCTGGGAGCGGGCGCGTGTCGTTCTGACCCAGCTCGGCAACCTCGCTGCCGAAGCAGCGCCACCGGTTGTGGTGGCGATCCTCCCGGAGGGCGGCGTCGATCTCATCCAGGAAGCGCTGCCTGAAAATCTCGAGCTGAAGCGGCGCGCCCTCGCCGACATCGAACGAAAAATAGGGCCGGACACGATCATTGCCTCGTCGTCGTCGAGCTTCACCGCAGACGCGATCGGGGAGGGGTTGGTGCGGCCGGACCGCCTCCTGATCGGGCATCCCTGCAACCCGCCCTACCTGATGCCGGTGGTCGAGATCGCCGGCGGCGCGGCGACCACGCCGGAAACGATGGCCAGGGCCCGCGCAATCTATGAGGCGATGGGCAAGACGGTGCTGGAGTTGAAGAAGCCGGTCGCCGGCCATCTCGTCAACCGCCTGCAGGCGGCGCTCTGGCGCGAAGCCGTTCATCTCGTCGCCACGGGTGCGGCGAGCCTCGAGGATACCGAGCGCGCGGTGACCGAAGCGCTGGCGCCGCGCTGGTGCCGGCTCGGTCCGATGAGCGTCTTCGCGCTCGCTGGCGCCGAGCGCGGCATGGCAGGCTTCCTCGACGCGCTCGGTCCGCAGTTCCAGGCGCTGTTCGATGATCTCGGCGCGCCGGTGCTCGATGCCGGCACCTGCGAAACGATTGCGCGCACCTACGAGGCGGCGAACCTGCCGCCGCTGGCGAAAATCGCTGCGGATCGCGATGCGACCATGCCTGTGATCCTTGAGCTCGTGGCACAGATGAACCGGGAGCGAGACGAAAGCCGTTGAAATAACGATAAAATTTCTTTTTGAAGGAAATATCGATATTTTCTTGTGTTGTGACGGGATATCGATATTTTATAAGGCCACGACCGGCAACCCACACATCTGCACGGTTGAGTGAAATGGGGAGGTAGGACATGCAACGCTTCACAGGCGCCGCGCTTGCGGCATCCATTCTGACAATGACCGCCGGCACGGCGGCTGCCGAGCAGTACCGGCTCGGGCTGATTACGCCGCCGCCGCACCAATGGACGGTGACCGCGACCGCCGCAGCCGAGGAAATCAAGACCCGCACCGAAGGCCGGGTCGACATCCTGATCTTCCCCTCGGGCCAGCTCGGCAACGAGGCGCAGATGCTCCAGCAGCTCCAGACCGGAGCGATGGACTTCGCCTTCTTCACGCTCGGCGAGTTCGCCAACCGTGATCCCAATTACGGCATCTTCCTCGCGCCCTACATCGTCAAGGACGTCGCAGGCGCACGTGAGCTGCTTAAGGGCAAGACAGCGACGAAGCTGCTCGAGGACATGAACAATTTCGGCCTCACCGGTCTCGGCTGGGGCATGGCCGGCATGCGGATGATCGTCACCCGCGGCGAGACCAAGACGGTAGAGGATCTGAAGGGAAAGAAGATCCGCACCATCCCCTTCGCGCCCGAACTCGCCTTCTGGGAAGGCCTTGGCGCCGCGCCGACGCCGATGCCGCTGCCCGCGCTCTACGACGCTTTCGCCAACGGCCAGGTCGATGGCATGCAGATCGACGTCGAGGGCACCTGGAACTCGAAGTATTTCGACCACGCCGGCTCGATCACCATCTCCAACCACATGATGTTCCCGATGGCGGCGATCGCGTCCGGCCGCAAATGGGGCACGATCGCGGAAGCCGACCGCGCGGTCGTCCAGGAAGTCTTCGCCACCAGGCTCGATACGATGGTCGCCAGCTATGCCCAGATCGACGCCGACTACCGCGCCAAGCTCGAGACGACCAAGGTTCCGGTGACCGAAGTCGGTCGCGACTGGTTCGGCGGTGCCATCGACCAGTGGTATGCCCGCTGGCGCGAGGAAGCGCCACTCCTCAAGGAGCTTGAAGCCGAAGCCTCCGGCATGTGAGTTTCCGACTTTGGACCCGCGCATGGGCGGCCCGCCGCCCGTGCGCACCGAATGCAAGGAGCCGATGATGAAATACCGTGACCTTCGATACCTGCGTGTGAACGTCGACAATCTCGACGAAGCCGCGCGCTTTGCACGGGACGTTTTCGGCCTCCAGCCTGCCGACCGCGACGATGCGCGCGCCATGTTCCGCTCCGACGACCGCAACTACGCGCTTTGCCTTTCGACGGCAGGCGACGGCGAGGCGATCGCGCTCACCGTGGCGCGCGAGGAGGATCTCGGCGCGCTCAAGGCGCGGCTCGAGACGATCGGATACGCGCCCGCCTTCCTCAATGCCGACGCGGCGCGCCAGCGTCAGGCCAAGGCCGTGCTTGCGGTGATCGCACCGAACGGCGTGACCGTCGAGATCGTCTGGCGGCCGCTGGAGTCCGGCTGGCGCTACCACGGTCCGCGCGATGCCGGCATCACCGATTTCAGCGCCGTCCAGCTTGCCTGCACCGACGTGGCGGCGAACGAGATATTCTTCGTCAAGGGCCTCGGTCTCACGGTTTCCGATTGGGTGGGCGAGGTTGCCTATCTGTCGCTCGACGAGGCGCACCACCGCATCGCGCTCTATCCGTCCGCCCGCGACGGCATCCTCGGCGCCGCCTTCGAGGTCGATGCGAAGGACAGCTTGATGCGCAACTGGTACTTCATCCAGAAGAGCCAGCTTCCCGTCGTCGCCGGCCCGGACCGGCAGGCCGCCTCCGGCGCCATGTACGTGACGACGCGCGGACCTCGCGGCCTCTTGATGAGCTACATGACCGGCATGGAGAAGGGCCCGCAGATCGAAGCGCGCGGCCCGCGCCAGTTCGCCGACACCGCGCAGAGCCACGGAATGTGGGGCTCGGTAACCGAGCAGCCGGAGTTCCTCGGAGGAGATGCGCGATGATCGAACTGAAGGACGTCGTCTACTGCCGCCTCGGCACCAAGGATCTGGCTGGCGCGGAATGGTTTGCCACCAACATCCTCGGCCTCGAGGTTTCCGAGCGCCGCCGCGGCGCGACCTATTTCAAGTCCGATGAGCGCGCCCATACGCTGTGCTATGTCGAGGGCGATCCGGGCGACCAGGTGACCGCCTTCGAACTCGGCCGCGGCAAGGACCTGCAGACGGCCGCCGCCACGCTGGAAGCGCTCGGCCATCATGTCCATTACGGCACGCGCCAGGAATGCGAGGCGCGGCTGGTGCGCGAGTTCATCGGCTTCCGCGACCCGACCGGCAACGCCATCGAGTTCGTGGTGCGCCCCGAGACGACCGGCCGCCGCTACCACGGCACCCGCGACGCCGGCATTACCGGCTTCTCGCATGTGGGCCTGTGCACCACCGACGCCGCCCGCGACGAAGCCTTCTGGACCCGCGTCTGCAACGCCCGCGTCTCCGACCGCATCGGCGATGCACCGCTGATGCGGCTCGGCACGATCCACCATTCGATCGCGCTATTTCCCTTCCACAAGGCGGGAATCCAGCACATCAACCATCAGGTCGGCGGCACGGACGACATCCAGCGCTCGTTCAATTTCGTCTCCGATAACCAGGTCAACGTCACCTTCGGCCCCGGCCAGCACCCAACCTCCTCGGCGGAGTTCCTCTACTTCACCGGACCGGACGGGATGACGTTCGAGTACTCGACAGGGGTCTGCGAGATCCACGACGAGCCGCTGTGGCGCGACCGGCAGTTCCATTTCGAGCCGAAGGGTTTCTGCAAGTGGGGCGCGGCGCCGCGCATCGCGGCGTTCGGCGACAGCAAGGGCGAAGACAGGTAGCGCGATGCAGGACCTCTCTCTCACCGTCCGGCTGGCTGCCCGCGCGCTTGCCCGCGCGAACCTCGTTCATGCCTACGGCCATTGTTCTGCGCGCATCGATACGAAGCGCTTTCTCGTCTGCCCGCCCGAGCCGATGGGGCTGATCGCGCCGGGTGCTGTCTGCGTCGAGGTGCCGGTCGAGGGGCCGCTGCCCGAAGGCGTGCTCGGCGAGGTGCGGCTGCACCAGCAGATCTACCGACGCCGACCCGAGGCCAAGGGCGTGGTGCGCTTCATGGGCCCCAACGCGATGGCGCTCGGCGCGGCCTCGACCGTGCCGGCCATGCGTCACGGATTCGGGACCTATTTCGCCCCGAAAGTAGGGCTTTGGAATGATGTCCAGCTGATCCGCGACGATGCCCGCGCCGAGGGCGCGGTCGACGCGATGGGAGTGAGCGCCGGCCTGCTGATGCGCGGTAACGGCGCGGTGACGGCGGGGGCGAGCCTCGAGGAGGCGACGGTGCTCGCCTGGTATCTCGAAGACATGTGCCGGGTGGAGCTTGCCGCCCGGATGGCCGGGCTGGCGGACGCGCCCGTAATCGCGCCGGAGGCTGCGGCCGAGCGGGCGACCAGGGCCGGGCGCATCGTCGAACGCATGTGGGATTATCTGACAGCGGCAGACCCGGAAAAGGCTCCGCAAGAAAAGGGCAGCGCAACGTGACCGAATTCAGGAACTTCATCGACGGCCAGTTCGTCCCGGGCCGGGGTGACGGCTTTGCCAACCACTTTCCGACCACCGGCGAGGTGATCGGCGAGATCCGCGCCGCCGACAAGGCGCAGGTCGACCAGGCGGTCGGTGCAGCGCGCGCGGCGCTGAAAGGCCCGTGGGGCCGCATGAGCGTGCCCGAACGCATCGGCCTGCTGCGCAAGCTCGCCGACGGCATCAACGCCCGCTTCGAAGATTTCCTTGCCGCAGAGATCCGCGACACCGGCAAACCGCGCTCGATCGCGAGTCACATCGACATTCCGCGCGGTGCCGCGAATTTCAATGTCTTCGCCGACCAGGTGGCGACGCTCGGCACCGAGAGCTTTGCCCTGCCGACACCGGACGGGGCCGGGGCGCTGAACTATGCCATGCGCACGCCGCGCGGCGTCATCGCCGTCATCTGCCCATGGAACCTGCCGCTGCTCCTGATGACCTGGAAGGTGGCGCCGGCGCTTGCCTGCGGCAACACCGTCGTCGTCAAGCCTTCAGAGGAAACGCCGGCGACGGCGACGCTTCTGGGCGAAGTGATGAACGAGGTCGGCATCCCGGCCGGCGTCTACAACGTTGTTCATGGACGTGGCCCGGGTTGCGCCGGCGAGTTCCTGACCACGCACCGGGATGTCGATGGCATCACGTTTACCGGCGAGACCCGCACCGGCGAGGCGATCATGGCGGCCGCCGCGCGCGGCGTGCGCCCGATCTCGCTCGAACTCGGCGGCAAGAATCCCGGCATCATCTTCGACGACGCCGACTTCGACAAGACGATGGAAGGCATCGGCCGCGCCTGCTTCGCCAATAGTGGCCAGGTTTGCCTCGGCACCGAGCGCATCTATGTGCAGCGCGGCATCTTCGACCGGGTCGCGGAAGGCCTTGCCGACAAGGCGCGCGGCTACCGCTTCGGCGATCCCTTCGACAAGACGACGACGATGGGGCCGCTGATCTCGGCCGAGCACCGCGCCAAGGTTCTCTCCTACTACGACAAGGCCCGTGCCGAAGGCGCCAACGTGATCGTCGGCGGCGGCGTGCCCGACTTGCAGGGCTACGAGGGCGGCTACTGGGTGGAACCGACCGTCTGGACCGGTCTGCCGGAAACATCGCCGATCATCACCGAGGAGATTTTCGGCCCCTGCACGCATCTCACCCCGTTCGACACCGAGGAGGAGGCGATCGAACTCGCCAACAACTCGCCCTACGGGCTCGCCACCTCGATCTGGACGGAGAATCTGACGCGGGCGCATCGTGTGGCGGCCGAAGTCGAGGTCGGCATCACCTGGGTCAATTGCTGGTTCCTGCGCGATCTCAGGACGCCCTTCGGCGGCTCGAAGGCGAGCGGCATCGGCCGCGAGGGCGGCATCCATTCCATGGAGTTCTATTCCGAACTCCGCAACGTCTGCATCAAGCTCTGAGGACATCATGCTCACCGAAGCCCAACGCGCGGAGGCGGTCGCCTCCCTGCTCGAAAGCCACCGCACCAAGAAGCAGGGCCTGCGTCCCTCCGAGATGTTCCCGGACATCCAGATCGAGGATTCCTACGCGATCTCGTCGGCCGTCGCCGCCGAGCGCGTCAAGGCCGGGCGAAAGATCGTCGGCCACAAGATCGGCCTGACCTCGAAGGCGATGCAGGCGTCGTCCAAGATCGACGAGCCGGATTACGGCTATCTCTTCGATGACCAGGTCTTCTCCGACGGCGCCAAGGTGCCGTTCGATTCCTTCTGTGTGCCGCGCGTCGAGCCGGAACTGACCTTCATCCTGAAGGAGCCGCTGAAAGGCCCCGGCATCGGCCTCGTCGATGTGCTGCGCGCCACCGAATGGGTGGTGCCCTCGATCGAGATTATCGACGCGCGCGTCACCGAGCCGCGCAGGATCTACGACACCGTGGCCGACAATGGCGCAGCCGCCGCGATCGTGCTCGGCGGCCGGCCGGTGCGCCCTGACGCGGTCGACCTGCGCTGGGTCGGCGCGGTGTTCTACCGCAATTCCGAGATCGAGGAGACCGGGCTTGCCGCCGGCGTTCTCGGTCACCCGGCCATGGCGATCGCCTGGCTCGCCAACAAGCTCGCCCCCTTCGGCACGACGCTCGAACCCGGCCACCTGATGCTGTCGGGCTCCTTCACGCGGCCCGTCTGGGCGGCGAAGGGCGACACGTTGCATGCCGATTTCGGTCCGCTCGGCTCGGTCGCGGTGCAGTTCGTATGACAATGCCGGAAAACCGCTTCAAGGCGCGGCTCCTGGCCGGCGAGACGCAGTGGGGTCTGTGGAGCACGCTTGCGAGCCCCGTCGCCGCCGAGGCGCTATCGCTCGTCGGCTTCGACTGGATGCTGTTCGACACCGAGCATTCGCCAATCGAGATCGCCGGTCTGCAGCCGATCCTCCAGGCGGCTGCTGTCGGTACGGCGTCCGCCGTGGCGCGGCCTGCATGGAACGACAAGGTCTTGATCAAGAAGCTGCTCGACATCGGAGTCCAGACCGTGCTCGTGCCCTTTATCGAGACACCGGAGGAGGCGGAGGCCGCCGTGCGTGCGACGCGCTATCCGCCGGAAGGCATCCGCGGGGTTGCCGGCTCCACCCGCGCCAGTCGCTACGGCATGGCGTCGGACTATCTCAAGAAGGCAAACGCCGAGATCTGCGTGCTCGTCCAGATCGAGACCACGCAGGCAATGGCGCGGCTGGAGGAGATAGCGGCGGTGGATGGCGTCGACGGTGTTTTCATCGGCCCGTCCGATCTCTCGGCCTCGATGGGACATCTCGGCAACCCGGCCCACCCCGACGTCCAGGAAGCGATCCGGGCAGCCGCCGATCGCATCGCGGCGGCCGGCAAGGTTCCCGGTATTCTCGCGACAAAGGCTGAAGACGCCGTGCGCTACCGCGATTGGGGCTATCGTTTCGTTGCCGGCGCGGTCGATGTGGGCCTTCTCGTCGGATCGGCGCGCACGTTGCTTCAGACCGTTGCCGCGCAGCCAAAGGACACGCGGCCATAACGCTCCGGCGCTTCTGCCTGCAGCGTCCCCGCAGAGCAAGGCAGGCGGACGGTCAAGGACGCCATGTTGGCTTCATCCTGACAGGCAGCAAAGGTTCCGATTACAACGCCTTCGAATCATTGTGTGAATGCCGGTGCGCCGCACCTGGTTTGTTGCCATCAGGCAGCGCTTACAGGCCATGACGAACGTTTAGTCGACGGCTACAATGTCCAGTCCGATGTCGAGGATCGGCGCGCTGTGGGTGAGCCAGCCGACGGAGATCAGGTCGACGCCGGTGGCGGCAACGGCTGCCGCGGTCGCTGCGGTGATGCTGCCGGAGGCCTCTGTGACCACGCGGCCGTCCGCGATCATCACGGCGCGTGCGAGTTCGTCCAGGGGCATATTGTCGAGGAGCACCGCATCGACGGCGAGCCCCAGAACCTCTTCGAGCTGGGAGAGGGTGTCGACCTCGACCTCGATCTTGACCATGTGACCGGCATTGGCTCGCGCACGCCCGACCGCCTGGCGAACACCACCGGCAATGGCGATGTGATTGTCCTTGACGAGGATTGCGTCATCAAGGCCGAAACGGTGATTGGAGCCGCCACCCGCCCGCACAGCATGTTTCTCCGGTGCGCGCAGGCCGGGCGTCGTCTTGCGGGTGCAGACGATCCTTGCCTTGTGTCCGTGCACTGCCTCGACCAGCATCGCCGTCGCGGTGGCGATACCGCTCAAGTGGCAGAGGAAGTTCAGCGCCGTGCGTTCGGCGGTGAGCAGGCCGCGCGCGCGGCCACTCATTGTGGCGATCGTCTCGCCCGCCGCGACCGCGCTGCCGTCTGGCAACGCGACTGCCATTTTGATCGATGGGTCGATGAGACTGAAGGCCAGCGCGGCGACGTCGAGACCCGCGACAATGCCCGGCTGCCGCGCCGTCAATGTCGCCACAGCCGGGAACTCGAGGGGGACAATCGCATCGCTGGTCAGGTCGCCCGCCCCGCCAAGGTCTTCCAGAAGGGCGGCGCGAACGATCGGCTCGATGATGATCGAGGGAAGGGGCGAGATTCGCATCATCTCAGGCGCTCCGTTCAAGGCACAGGGCCGGCGTGTCAGCAAGCGCCCGCGCCGCCAGCCTGGAGATCAGCACCACCGGTTCCGGCGCGAGATGCGGCGCCGTCATCAGCCCGGCCAAGCCGCCGCCGTCGGTCACCGGTCGGCCGGCAAGCGTCCCGAAATCACGTTTCATATGGCGAGCATCCTTTCGACGGCGCTTCGTGCGCGCCTGGCGATCCGCGGATCAATCGATATTTCGTGCCGGTTTTCCTCGAGTGCGGCGCGGATATTGGCGAGCGTGATCCGCTTCATATGCGGGCAGAGATTGCACGGGCGCACGAACTCGACGTCCGGATGCGCCACCGCGACGTTGTCGCTCATCGAGCATTCCGTCATCAGCACCACGTGCCGCGGCTTTTGTCGTTCCACATAGTCCGACATGGCAGCCGTCGAACCGGAAAAGTCCGCCTCGGTGACCACCTCGGGCGGGCATTCGGGATGGGCGAGGACAATGATATCGGGATGGGTATCGCGCAGTTCGCGAATATCATCGGCCGTGAAGCGCTCGTGAACCTCGCAATGACCTGTCCATGCGATGACCTCGACATTGGTCTCGGCGGCAATGTTCCTTGCTAGATATTCGTCGGGCAGCATGATGACGCGCGGCACACCCAGCGATTCCACGACCGCGCGCGCATTGCCCGACGTGCAGCAGATGTCGGACTCCGCCTTCACGGCGGCAGACGTGTTGACATAGGTGACGATCGGAATACCGGGAAAGCGTTGTCGCAAGAGGCGGACGTCTTCGGCGGTAACGGATTCGGCCAGCGAGCAGCCGGCTTCCAAATCCGGGATGAGCACGGTCTTCTCGGGATTGAGCAGCTTCGCCGTCTCGGCCATGAAATGCACGCCGGCAAGCAGGATCACGTCGGCTTCGGTGCCGGCCGCCTTGCGGGCGAGCGCCAGGCTGTCTCCGACGATGTCGGCCACGCAGTGGAATATCTCCGGCGTCTGGTAATTGTGCGCCAGGATGACGGCCTTGCGCTGCCGTTTCAGCTCGAGAATTGCATCAATGTCTTCGACAAAGACCGGCCATTCGACCGACGGAATCACGCGCTTCACCTTTTCATAGAGCACATCCATTGGTGCTGGCGCATCGAGCATGCCTGGTCTCCTTTATGCTCAAAACGAGTATAACATATATATGCTTACTATGAGCATAAGAGATGTCAAGCCCGCGCTATTGGCAGTTTCGTGCCTGCGGCAGTTCGCTCCACCAGCACCGCAGGACGGAAGCGGAACAGCTTGGCGGGCCGTCCGCCGGTCTCGGCGGTGGTCTGACCCGTCTCCTCGACCAGTTCCTGCTGTTCAATCAGCCGCCTGAAATTCTGCTTGTGGACCAGCCTCCCGGCGAGCGCCTCGACCGTGCGCTGCAGTTGCAGGAGCGTGAATTCCGGCGGCATCAGCTCGAAGACGACGGGACGGTATTTGATCTTGGTGCGCAGCCTCGCAATGCCCGTCGCCAGGATACGACGGTGATCGGCCAGCATCTCCCATCCCGGCAGCGGTGCCTCATGGCCGCCGCCGTGCCCACGAAGTGCTTCCGCCACGAGGCCGGCCTCGTAAAGCAGTTCGTAGCGCTGCAGCACCAGTTCCTCGTTCCAGGGGCGACCGTCGAACCCGAAGGCGAGCGCTGTGCGGTGCCACCGCGTCTCGCGTGCCACCGCGCCACCGTTTTCGGCCCAGGCTTGCAACTGCGGCAGGATGGTGTGCCCGATGACCGGGGGCGGCTCGGACCGGTGATCTTCCCAGGGAAAATAGCTGTACCAGCCTCGCCAGTCCTGTTTGCGCTCGGCGCCGTCGTCGTGGGTAAGACCCAGATAGCTGATGGAGATGGTGCGACGCGTCTGTCCGTTGGCGATGCGGTCGCGGTCGGCGAACGTATAGAGCTGCTCGATGTAACCGAGCGGATGCCCCGTCTGCTGCCTCACCCAGCCGCGAAGCCCCTCCTGGAGGGAACGATGCCCAAGCTCGAACGGGCCGGAGGGCAGGGCGGTTCCTTGCCTGACGGTCAACGCCACGGGTTGGCTCTCGGCCATTGCCGCCACCAGGGCGATCAGCTCCACCTCCACTTCGTGGCGCATGTCGATGTCGTCGCTCGCGTTCATTCCAACCTCGTATGCCACCCAAAGGCGCCGCTGGTACGAGGGTGTATCAGGGCAAGCAGCGCTGTGAAACACCGGAGCAAGACGGCGACGAGGCAGGCGATCGCGTTAGCGGTGCGATCCAGACAGATGATGCCCATTTGTACAGACTATGCGCCGACACACCCAAACGCGCTCCGACATCCGGAACACCATAGCCACGTTCAACCACCTGCCGAACGGCTTCTTCTTTAAATTCTGGGGTAAATCTCTGTGTACTCACAAGCTGCCTCCTATGCTCAAAGGATAGGCGGGGCCTGTCTACCGGGCTAGGGGCAGTCCAAATGCCCTATCTCTGTGTCCACGAAACCAGCAGCAGGACACTTCGAAGCCCCCCATCTCGGCGCATTTCTGATTCACTGTCGTTGTGATTCGCCGCTCGGGCAGCAGAAGTTCCGTATGGGCCTGTTCGTGCGCACCATCGGTATCGCGCGGGCCAGGACGAAGATTGGTACGGCCAACCTCGCCTATAATCTCACCCGCTTCGTTGGGCACCAGGGGCGAACTGCGGCCCGCATGACGGTGAAATCCGCCAAAATCCTTGTCGCGACGCCGAAATCGGCAAGCAGCATCAATCGCACAGACCAAATCCGAACCGATCGCTGCGCATCAGGCCGCGCCAAGCCTCATCGCGGCACTGCCGGCGCGGAAAATGCCAGTAGTTCGAGCCCAGTTGACCACATTGGCGCGCGCCTTCGGGATCAATGAAAAGTACCTTTTCCCGGCTGGTGTATTGCAAAAAGAAATCATAGTTGACATACGCCGATAAAGAAATAATCTTTCAGTATGAAGTCTTGAAGTTGATATATAACAAATCAACCATAAGTATTTGTGATATAATTTATGATGTAAATAAAGAAGTATATAACATATAATATTTTTATCTAACTGAATCTGATGTTATTTACTTATACTGTTTCCGTGCTCGGATGGGGCGCGGTAAGGAGCGGCCTTCATGCGAGAGTTGTGCAAGGAGGACGTATAGGCATGAACGGCGCTGTCGTTCATGCCATTTGAGCCGCCGGATCGTTGGGTCCGGCAATTATCGGCGGGGAGATTCAAAGAAAACCCCAGATTGTATCCAGGAGATTTGAATGATGATCGTTTTTGATGCTCGTGATGATGATATGCATGCACCGATTAGCTTTGGTGGCGGTGGTGCTTCAATGCTCGGGTCGGCGATCGCCGGCGGTGGATTGGGGGTCGCTGTCGGCAGCCCGATCGGCGCTGGAATCGGCACGGCTGCCGGCGCGGTGATCGGTGGGGTGGTCGGCACGGCTTTTACTCCCGTCGGGACGATAGCAGGCGCCGGACTTGGCGCAACCATCGGTGCAGCCGTGGGAACGGCGGGCGGTGCGGCAGGCGGCGTGGCGCTCGGCGCAATCGCTGGAGGTGTCGCTGCAGGTTTGGTTGCCGGACTGTCCAGCTAAACCAGCTCTGACGAACGGGAGCGCCGGCCTGCAATGGCCGGCGCTCCAATGGCTCTGTCCGCACTCAGCAATCGCCTGGTTGGGCTTGATCGGCGGGGATGCATCGGCCCTCGCCATGGTCCATAGTGACGCTCCGGGAATCGTCTGATTAAGAGAGTGTGCAATGTCGAAAGCGGATATCGGCCTTATCGGCCTGGGCGTCATGGGAGCGAACTTGGCGCTCAACATCGCCGAGAAGGGCTATACGGTTGCCGTCAACAATCGTTCGGTTGCCAAGATCGAGGATTTCATGGTGGCGGCCCGCCAGCAGGGGCTCGACGGGCGAACCCTGCCCGAGGCCGACCTCACCGCCTTCGTCCGGTCGCTCAGGACACCCCGCTCGATCATCATCATGGTCAAGGCCGGCAAGCCGGTGGACGACATGATCGCCCAGCTTCTGCCGCTGCTCGACAAGGGTGACGCCATCATCGAATGCGGCAATTCGCTGTCCAGCGACACACAGCGCCGCTTCGACGCATTGCGGCCGGAGGGCATCGGCTATCTGGGCGTCGGCGTTTCGGGCGGCGCGGAGGGTGCGCGGCACGGTCCGTCGATCATGGTCGGCGGTTCCAAGGAGGAGTGGCACAACGCCGAGCCGGTGCTGAAGGCGATCGCCGCCGACTTCGAGGGTGAGAGCTGCTGCGCCTGGCTGGGCGAAGGCGGCGCCGGCCATTTCGTCAAGACGATCCACAACGGCATCGAATATGGCGACATGCAGATGATCGCCGAAATCTACGGCGTCATGCGCGACGGGCTGGGCATGGATGCAGCCGCCTCAGCCGCCGTCTTCAAGCGCTGGAACGCGGGTCCGCTGAACTCCTATCTGATCGAGATCACCGGGTTGGTTCTGGAAGCAACCGACGGCGAGACCGGCCGGCCACTGGTGGAACTGATCCTCGACAAGGCCGGCCAGAAGGGCACCGGCGTGTGGTCGGCGATCGCCGCCCAGGAGCTCGGCGTGCCGGCAACGGCCATTGAGGGCGCGGTCGCGGCGCGCGCCATCTCGGCACGCAAGGACGAGCGCATCGCGGCGGAAAGGATCTACGGCAAGCCGGGCAGGGGCAGTATTGCTGTAACCATAGACGATCTCGAGAAGGCCCTTCTGGCGGGCAAGATCGTCTCCTACACGCAAGGCTTCTCCGTCATCGCCCGTGCCGCGGAGCAAAACGGCTGGGGCCTGCATCTCGCCACCATTGCCAGGATATGGCGCGCCGGCTGCATCATCCGCTCGCGCTTCCTCGACCAGATGGCGACGGCTTTCGCGAGCGACGCCTCGACCAATCTTCTGATGGTGCCGGATTTCGTCCAGGTCATGAAGGATTGCCACCCGGCGCTGCGCCGCGTCGTGGCCGCCGGCGCGATGGGCGAGCTGCCGCTCATCTGCCTGTCCTCGGCGCTGTCTTACTTCGACGGCAGCCGCCAGGCGCAGGGCACGGCGAACCTGATCCAGGGCCAGCGCGATTTTTTCGGCGCGCATGGTTTCGAGATCGAGGGCCGAGGCAGCGATCTGCACGGCAGGTGGCCTGCCATCATCGACGCGGCGGCGGAGTGAAGAAGACGTCTCCCTCACCCGGTCATCCCAGGGCGAGGGAGAACGATCATCTCAGGCTCAGGCGGCGACCGCGTCGCCGGCCTTCAGGTTTTCCAGAATGTTCTGTGGCGAGGAAACGCCATAGGGATCGCTGTCGCAATTGTCCGAGAAGCCCTCTTCCTCGAACCACTTCTCGACGATGCCGTTGTCGATGACGGCCGCGTAGCGCCAGGAGCGCATGCCGAAGCCGAGATTGTCCTTGGCGACCAGCATGCCCATCTTGCGGGTGAATTCACCCGACCCGTCGGGGATGAGCTTGACGTTCTTCAACCCTTGCGTCTTGCCCCAGGCATTCATGACGAAGGCGTCGTTGACGGAGACGCAGTAGATCTCGTCGATGCCCTGCGCCTGGAACTCGGCATAGAGCTTTTCGAAATCGGGCAGCTGGAAAGTCGAGCAGGTGGGCGTGAAGGCACCCGGCAGCGAGAACAGGACAACACGCTTGCCGGCGAAATAATCGGCGGTGGTCTTGTCTTCCCAGCGATAGGGGTTCGGGCCTTCGATGGCCTCATCGCGCACGCGGGTGCGGAACGTGACGTCTGGAACTTTTCTAACCGTCATGGATCAATCCTTCGACAACAAAGCTGCGCCCGCCCCAGGAGAGGGCAGGTGGCTTTCGGGTTGGGTTGGCTGGGCTCCTACGCCGGGAGGAGGCGCCGGAACTGGCGGGCGGAATAAAGCATGTTGCAGGTGCGAAGGAAAGGGTTCGAACCGCGGCAATCCGCAGCATTTGTCAAGACCGGGCGAAAGCCATGGTGCCGCCGGAGACGATCAGCACGCTGCCGACCAGCCGATTGAGATGGACGAACACGCGTTCCGACTTCAGCATCCTTCCCAGGACGACGCCGGCAACGACATAAAGCACAACCGCTGCCACCTCCAGCAGCAGGAACGCACCGCCCATGGCGGCAAGCTGCTTCCAGGCAGGCGCCGACGTATTGATGAACTGCGGGAAGAAGGCGGTGAAAACGGCAATCGCCTTCGGATTGCTGATCGCCATCATGAAGTCGCGCCGCATCAGGGTGCCAAGTGCCTTGTCGAGTGACCGCGCGGCGGCCAACGCCCGCGCCTTGCGCCAGAACTGTATGCCGACATAGATGAGATACACCGCGCCGACGAGCTTGACGACCGCGAAGGCGGTTGCCGAGGCCGCCAGCACGGCGCCGAGCCCGACAATGGTGACGAGGATCAACAGGGCGAATGCCGGCAGCCGTCCCAGTCCACCAAGAAGCGCCGGCACGAAACCCAGTCGCGCCGCATTGGCGAAGGTCAGCATGTTGTTGGGCCCGGGTGCGCAGTTGAGTGCAAAACAGGCCGGCAGGAAGATCGACCAGGCGATCATGGAGATTTCAATCCTTGAGCGGAACCGCCGCAAGCCTAGAACAAAAGCCGGCGTCGCGCCAAGGGGCAGTGTGAATCGCCGCTCCGCCGGCGCGCCGCGGCTACAGCCGCTCGACCAGCTTGATCTGGAAAGTGTGCATCTTGCCGTCACGGGCGATCGACACATACTCGCCCTGCACGAAGCGTTCCTCGCCGAGACGGAAGCCGATCTCGTCGTCGCGCTCTCCTTCCTCGTAGTCGAAATACCATTGTCCGCCCGGCTTGCGGCGCAGGCGGCCGATCCGGTCCTCGGCATTGGGCCGGAAGAGGCGGACGCGGCATTGCATCTGATGCTTCTTCCATTCCACTGCATCGAGACGCCCCTCGGCATCGAGCGGCACGAGGAGGTCGTAGCCTTCCTCGTGATCGCCCAGCGGGTGGCCCTTCTCGCGGGCAAGTTCCAGCCGGACATGGCGGAATCTGGGAGAAAGTTCCGATACGGTTGTCATTGCGCGTCCCTTCCTTTTCGTTCGATCCTGGCCACTGGAAGAGGCCTTCGCCTTGACGAGGATCAATCCCGGGCACGCAGGGTCCGCCCATTCTTGATCCGCATCAAGTCCGGATCGCCGAAGCCTGCTAATCTGTCCTCGCAACACCGATGACGATCCGTACCTTGCAGGATCGGCGGTGGCGATCACGGAGCAACTGATGGCCGATCAACCGAAATGCATTCTCGTCGGTCTCGAGGCGCAGCCGTCCTTCGAGACAACGCCGGCGCTGGACTACGCGGTGGCGCTGGCGAAAAGGCACGAGTCCTGCCTGACCGTGTGCACCATGCCACCGGCCGTCTACCTGCCCATTTCGAGGACGGGGGGCTCCGTCGCTTTCGCTCTGAAAGGCGAACTGGAGGCGCTGGAAAGGATGACTGGCGAGACGGCGCGCGCCGCGGCGCGAAAGGCGGCGGCGGCTGGCGTCGATTGCGTCAGCGAACCGGCCCTGTCCCGGCTGGAGCCGCGGGCGGCAAGCCTCGCCCGCCGTGCACGGGTCAACGACGTCTGCATTCTCGATGCGCCGGAGGCGGTTGGCGCCGCGCACAGCGATGCCGTCGAGCATGTGCTGTTCGACAGCGGTCGGCCCGTTCTGCTGATACCGCCAGCCGGCAGCAATCCGCAACCGCGGCGCGTGGCGGTCGCGTGGGATGGGAGCGCGCGCGCGGCGCGTGCCGTGGATGGGGCGATTTCCTTCCTTCAAGGAGCGGGGGCGGTGTTCGTTGTCTCGGTGACCGGCGAGAAGGACCTGTCGCGCATGGCCCGCGGAGCGGATCTTGCGGCCTATCTCGCCAGGCACGGCATTTCCGCCGTTGTCCTTGAAACTCTCGCCGCGCCGGATGGCGACGTGGCCGGCCGTTTGACCGCCTTTGTCGCCGCCGAAAGGGTCGAGCTTCTGGTGATGGGCGCTTTCGTTCATTCGCGTTTCCGCGAGGCGGTGCTGGGCGGCGTCACGCGTTCCATGCTGGCAACCGTGCCCGTGCCGCTGCTTCTGGCGCATTGACGGCGCCGGCTGCGCGAGGTCCCGCGTCGGTTCGCGTGGCATGGCTGGAAGAGCGTCAGACCTGCGCGGGAAGCGGCTTCGATTGCGCGCGCTCGCGGAAGACGATGTAGAGGCCTGCCGCCATGGTGATGGCGATGCCGATCGCCGCCAGCCCGTTGGGCAGGTCGCGAAACACCAGCCAGCCGATCGCCGTGGCGAAGGGGATTTCCAGATACTGGATCGGCGCCACCGTCGTCGACGGCGCGAAGCGCAGCGACCAGGTCATCAGGAGATGGGCGAAGGTGCCGAGGAAGCCCGCGCCGATGAGCAGGAGCGCTTCGCGCAGGTCGGGCCTGACGAGCTTCAAGGCTGGCAGGTCGAGCCCCACATTGGCGAGCAGCAGCACGGCCAGCCCGACGGTCGCGAACAGGCCGCTGACGGCCTGCAACGCCAGTGGGTCCGCTTCGCGGGCGATTTGCCGCGTGACGAGCATGTAGGCGGCGAAGGTAACCGCCACCAGCAGCGGCAGGAAAGCCGGCGCGCCGACCGTCGCAAAGCTCGGCTGTACGACGAGAAGCGTGCCGGCGAAACCCACCGTGCAGGCGGTCAGCCGCCGCGGGCCGACGGCTTCGCCGAGGAAGAATTTTCCAAGCGCCAGCATGATGAACGGCATGACGAAGGCGATCGCCACTGCATCGGCCAGCGGCAGGTAGCGTAGCGACAGGAACATGGCGCCGATACCGATGATCTGCAGGATCGTGCGCAGGACTGTCAGGCGCATCGCGCGCGGACTCATGGCGAGGCGCGTGCCGCTCCACCAGATGATCGGGAACAGGAAGACGACCTGCGCGGCGAACCGCACGGCGAGAAGCTGGATCAACGGGACGGTCTCGCCCAGCAGCTTGGCGATCGAATCGCCCATCGGAGCGACCGCGCAAAAGCCGATCATCAGGAGAATGCCGAGAAGCGGGCGGTCAGCGGTCATCGCGCGACCTTATGAACGCCCGCACTGGCGCGCAATGTCACATGCGGCGCAAACGGTACGGCCAGTGCTTTTCTCCCGGCGGGGCGGCATTCCGCGCAGCTTCCACCGCTTCAGGGCAAGAGGCGTTCAACCATCCTGTTTTCTCAGGCTGCGCGGGCGGTACGATCCTCTGGCAGATAGGTGCGGCCGAAACGGTTGGCGAGGAAATCATCCAGCGCGATGTCTTCCTGCTGCACCAATCCCTTTGCCGGCAGCAGGCCGGCGGCGAGCAGGTCGAGCACCGTGCAGATGCCGGCGGCGGTCGTCTTCTGGATGGCGCTGTGGGCGCCGGGGCCGGCCGGATCGGCATGCACCGTGTTGGCGTAGCTCTCCTGCAGCAGGCGGCCATTCTTCAAGCCTGTTATGGTGACAAAGATCACCACGACGTCTTGCATCGTCGCCGGCAGCGCGTGCTCGAACAGTTCCTTCAGGAGATCGCGGCGCTCCGACAGGCGTAGATCGTTGAGCAGGATCTTCATGATCGCCGCATGGCCGGGGTAGCGGATGGTGCGGTAGTTCAGATTGCGCACGCGTCCGGCGAGTGACTGGCAGATGGAGCCCAGGCCGCCGGAGGTGTTGAACGCCTCGTAGCGCACGCCGTCGAGGGAGAACTCCTCAAGCCCCTCCATCGGCGCCACCTCTTTCAACTGGCCATCGACGATCGCCTCGCAGGGCTCGCAATACTCGTTGATCACGCCTTCGGGCGACCAGGTCAGATTGTAGTTCAATGCATTGGCGGGAAACTGTGGCAGCGCGCCGACGCGCATCTTCACATCGTGCAACGCATCGAAGCGCCGGGCCAGCGAGTTGGCGGCGATGGTGATGAAACCCGGCGCCAGGCCGCATTGCGGAATGAAGGCCGTGCCCGCTGCCGCGGCGATCTCCTTCACCCGGCGCGTGCTCTTCACGTCCTCGGTCAGGTCGAGATAGTGGGTGCCGGCTTTGGCCGCCGCTTCGGCGATCGGCACGGTCAGATGGTAAGGCGCGGCGTTGAGCACGGCGAACTTGCCTTCAAGGACCGTCGCCAGCGCGCCGGTGTCGGACAGATCGACCTCCACGCCGACGATCCCCGGATGAGCGGGCAGGGTGGCGAGTTGCTCGGCGGAGCGGTCGGCGACGGTAACCGAATAATCGCCCGAGGCGGCCAGCATACCGGCAATTGTCGCGCCGATCCGCCCGGCGCCCGTCACTACGATCTGTTTCATCCCATGCCCTTTCGATTCCATGTGTCGGACCATGGTCGCCGAGGGCAACGTTGAAATGAAGATGCGTTGTGCGTAATATGACTGCTACTTTCACGCAAAATGATGGAGAGTTTCAGCAATATGACGATACCAGACTCCGAGCGCGCTGTGATCGCCCTGCTGCGCGAGAATGCGCGCATGTCGGTGTCGGAAATCGCCCGCCGGCTGGGCATCTCGCGTTCGACGGCGCAAAGCCGGCTCGAACGCCTGGAGCGCAGCGGCACCATCGCCGGCTACGCCGTGCGGCTGTCGGGCGAATACGACGCGGCACAGATCCGCGCGCATCTGCTTGTCACGGTGTCGCCGAAACTGTCGGCGGAGGTGATCGGAGCGATGGAGAAATTGCCGGCCGTGCGCGCGTTGCACTCCGTATCGGGCTCGTTCGACATGATCATCGTCGTCGAGGCGCCTTCGGTGGCCGAGCTGGACGCGGTGATCGATACGATCGGCGCCTTGAAGGGTGTCGACCGGACCATGAGCTCGATCATCCTGTCGACGCGCATCGACCGTTAGACCAATCGATCGCTTTGTGGAACCGGCGTTCCGTTCCATGTCCTAGTGGGGCGATCGAGTTTATCATTCGCTAACGTTCTTTTCCCTCGGTGCGGAAACATCCGGTTACAGAGTGGATAATGAGGCCTGACGGTAATATTGGTTGTGGTGGGACTCTGTACTTGCTTGTTTTATTGGAGAGCGATTATGAAACTGCCAATTGCGACCGTCGCCGTGTTCCTGGCTTCATTCACCGTTGCACAGGCCGAACAGAACTGCGGCGACCTGACCAACCAGACCGACATGAACATCTGCGCGGGAAAGGCCTACAAGGCTTCGGATGCGGAGTTGAACAAGGTCTATCGAAAGATTCAAGCCCGGCTCAAGGACGACGCCGATACGGCAAAGCTCCTCGTTTCCACACAGAAGGCCTGGATTGGTTTCCGTGACGCCGAATGCAAGTTCTCCAGCTCGGGTGTCGAAGGCGGCTCGGTGTATCCATTCGTCTCCTCCTCCTGCCTCGACGCGATGACGAAGAGCCGGATCGAGGATTTGAAGGTCTATCTCGACTGCGAGGAAGGCGACATGAGCTGCCCTGTCCCGGCCGCTGATTGACGAGCGGCAAACGCGGCCGGATGCAACCGTCAGGCGCTATCACTACAGCACCCGCCAACAACTTGGCGCCTCCTCTCCAGGCAAATTGACTCATACCAATCCAGCAGGATTAAACAGGTCCTGACCCTAGGGTCAGGACCTGTTTAATCTAGGTCATATCCGGCGGCCTTGAAGTAGTTTGCGCATTCTGCGGGAGTGAAGAGTTCGAGGACCGATCCGACGGTGTCCCACAGCGCTGCGATGGTTCTTTCGGCTTTGGCGCGCAGCAGCGCCTTGAGCTTTGAGAAGGCGTTCTCAATCGGATCGAAGTCGGGACTGTAGGGCGGCAGGTAGAGCAAGCTCGCGCCTGCCGCCTCGATCGCGCCGCGAACGCCGGCGGCCTTGTGGGCGGGCAGGTTGCCCATCACGACGATGCCGCCCTCCGACAGGGTCGGGACCAGCACCTGCTCGACATATGCCAGGAAGACGTTGCCGTTCATGGCGCCGTCGTAGACGAACGGGGGGGCGGTCATGCCCGTCAGCCGCAGCGCGCCTGTTAAGGTGGTGGTCTTCCAATGGCATGCGGTACGCTGGCCCGGCAGCGCTCGCCGCGTGGCGCACGTCCCCGAAGTCGGGCCATCTTGGTCGACAGTCCGGTCTCGGTCGCTATGTGCTATGTCAGCGAAGATGCCCTCGGGGAATCTGTCATCGTCAGTTTTCTACAATTAGCAGCGGTAGCTGACTATCTGGACAAAGCGGTTGAATGGACTGAGAATCAGCAATTGTTGCAGCGTGTGCATTTGAGCACGAGAATCGATCACTTTCCCCTCAAGATTCCTGTTTCCATGCCGACGCGCCGATAAGCGGCACCCGCGACAAAGCCGCCATCGATTAAGAAGTCTTCACCGGTTACAAATCTCGAAGCATCTGAGGCGAGATAAAGAACCAGTTGTGCAACCTCCTCGACATCACCAGATCTTCCCGCGGGGGTCAGGTCGATCATTGGCTGCAGATGCGGTGAGCCGCGATTGAGCCCAGTCACGATCAATCCGGGGCAAACTGCGTTTACGCGGATGTGATCCGCCGAAAACTCGTTCGCCGCCGACCGCGTCAAACCGCGCAACCCCCATTTGCTGGCCGTATAGGCCGGATCCGAATGGCCGGAGAACGCGGAGTTGGAGGAGATGTTTATGATGCTGCCTCCGCCGCCCGCCGCCATCTGCGGGGCTGCGGCCCGGATGCCAAGAAAAGCGCCCGTCAGATTGACATCGAGAAGCCGACGCCAGGCTTCAGGTTCCGTCGTCGCGATCAGCGTGCGATTGATGATGCCCGCATTGTTGACGAGGATATCGAGCCTGCCGGCCCACTCACGCATCGCCGCGACCGTGCCTTGCCACGCTTTCGAATCGGTCACGTCCAGCTGACGAAAACACGCCCGTTCGCCGAGCTCTTCCGCCAGCGCCATTCCTTCATCCACGAGCACATCGCAGATCATGACCTGCGCACCGCACTCGGCCAGAAGGCGCGCTTCCGCCTCCCCCTGACCGCGCGCGCCGCCGGTGACGATTGCCGCCTTGCCGGAGAGTTCCGTCATCTGAGCCCGCCATTCGGAGGCCGTGCTCACGCCTGCACCATCATCTGGCGCTGTTCACCGAGACCAGAAATGCCGAGCCGGATAACCTGTCCCTCTTTCAGGAAGGTCGGCGGCTTCATGCCGAGGCCGACACCGGGCGGCGTGCCCGACGAAATGACATCGCCCGGCTCAAGCGTCATGAACTGGGAGAGGTAGCTGACAAGTTCGGCCACACCGAAAATCATCGTGCTGGTGTTGCCGGTCTGTCGCCGTTCGCCATCGACGTCCAGCCACATGTCGAGATCCTGCACGTCGGGAATTTCGTCCCGCGTTACAAGCCACGGACCAATCGGACCGAACGTGTCGTGACTCTTGCCCTTCGTCCACTGCCCACCACGTTCCGACTGGAAACGGCGTTCGGAAAGGTCGTTGATAAGGCAGAAGCCGGCGACATGGTCCATCGCCTCGGCTTCGGAAACATATTTTGCCCGCGAGCCGATCACCACGCCCATCTCGACTTCCCAGTCGGTGCGGTCCGATCCACGCGGAATCTCGACATCGTCATTGGGGCCGCAAATGGCCGAGACAGCCTTTGCAAAGACAACGGGTTCGCTCGGAGGCTCCTTCCCGGTCTCCCGCGCGTGGTCGGCGAAGTTCAGCCCAATGCATAGAAACTTGCCGACCTGACCGACGCAGGCACCAATCCGCGGCGAGCCTTCGACGGGCGGAAGGGAAGCGGTATCCAGTGCAGCAATCGCTGCCAGGCCAGCAGAAGAAAGCACATCGCCGGCAATGTCGGGAATGTGTTGCGACAGGTCGCGGATCTGACCATCCGCATCGACCAGACCAGGCCTTTCCTGCCCTTTTGGCCCATAGCGCAGCAACTTCATCTGTGTGTCTCCTCCTTGAATGGGTCTGGCATTTCGCTGGCGATCTCGCTGATCGGCCAACTCAGCCCCGATAGACGGGAACGCGGCGCGGACGCGCTGCCGCGATTGGTGCGGTTGCGGCAAACTTGCTGGCGCGAAGAATGCCGTGCTCGATTTCGGACGCGATGTGGCGGATCTCCTGCGCCAGCGCATCACTTTCGAGACTGTTGAAGTGTTCGATCGAAAGGACGAAGACCACGCTGCCCAGAACGCGCTCTTCACCATCGAGTATCGGCGCGGCTATTCCGACGAGACCCTCGACCACCTCGCCCTGCGTGATCGTCACGCCTGCACTTCGGATATCCGCCATACGGGCGAGGAAGTCTTCCAGCGTTGCGCCGAGTCCGCTCTCTCGGATGCGCTCGGCATTCCATGAATGGATGCTCTTGAGTTGCGAAGGCGAGAGATTGGCCAGAATGACCTTGGCCATCGCGCCCTTGAAAATCGGCATGGAGCGGCCGGGCTTGTAGATCTCCGGGATGCTGTGGTCTGGCCATGCATTGTCCGCGCAGAGCACCTTGTCGCCATAATAGCTGCACAGCATGATGTTCATGCCCATGCAATCAGCATAGTAGCGGATGAGATAGCGCGCCGCGCGCAGGAGCGGATCGTTCTCCCGCTTCAGCATTTCCAGTTCGATGACGCGCGAGCCGATCACGTAGCTGCCGCCGCTCGCCGGCGTCAGCAGGCCGGAGCGCGTCAGCGCCTGCAGATACCGATAGGCGCTCGCTCGAGACGAGCCTGACAATTCGGCCGCCCGGGCGACATCAATCATCAGATTGTCTTCGTTGAATCCGTTGAGAACGGATAGCATCTTGTCGAGACTGTTCATCTTGCCTTCGGTTTCGTCTTCCAACGCAGCCATGACGTGTCCCTAATTTCCAGAAATGAAGTTCGCCGGTACGATAACGATATCGGGGAACAGGATAAGAAGAACAAGCACGGCGATCTGCGCCAGGATGAACGGCCCCACCCCCTGAATGACCCGCGAGAGCGGTATCCGCGCCACGCCAGCAACGACGTTGAGGACACTGCCGACAGGCGGGGTCAGCAGGCCAACCGCCGCCGCGATCATGAAGATCACTGCGAAGTATACCGGGTCGATCCCCGCCGCCTTGATGGTTGGCATCAGGACGGGGACGAGGATCAGGATGATCGGCACCATGTCCATCGCGCAGCCAATCACCACGACCAGAGCCACCACCGCCGCCATCAGAAGGATGGGATTATCGGCAAAGGGTGCAACCAGCGCGGCAATCTGCGCGGTCAGACCGGCAATCGTGATCATCCAGCTGGAAACCAGAGCGGCAGCCACGAGGAACATGACCATTGAGGTGGTCTTGGCTGCGCCAAGGAACACGTCGAAGAGCTGCGCCACGGTTAGCTCCCGATAGATGACCATCGAGACGAAGAGCGCATAGACGGCGGCGATCACACCGGCCTCGGTCGGCGTAAAGACACCGAAACGCAGACCGACGAGAATGATGACCGGCAGCATGAGCGCCCATATGCCCGCCCAGGCTTCTTTCATGACAACCGAGAATGGCACGCGTTCACGCGTCACTGTCTCTTCACGCCGCGACACCAGAAACCAGGTGACTGTCAGCGCGAGCGCCATGATGACACCGGGCACGATGCCGGCAATGAAAATGCGCGTGATCGAGATATTGCCCACCACGCCGATCAGGATGAAGCCAATCGACGGCGGGATGACGAGGGCGGAAATGCCAGCCGATGCGATAAGCCCGGCCGAGCGCCCCTGATCGTGTCCAGCCTTCACCATCATCGGCACAAGGATTGCCGCAAGGGCCGCGGCATCGGCCGCTGCCGAGCCCGAGAGACTTGCCAGGATCAATGCGGCGAGAATGGCCACATAGCCCAGCCCGCCGCGCACATGGCCAACGGCCGCGACCGAGAGATTGACGATCCTGCGCGACAGGCCGCCCGCATTCATAACCTCACCGGCGAGCATGAAGAACGGAACCGCCATGAGCGGAAAGCTGTCCGCTCCGTTCAAAAGGTTCTGCGCGATCACCTGGGCATCGAAGAACCCCAGGTACCACATCAGCGCGATACCGGTCATGATCAGTGCATAGGCGATGGGCATGCCGATCGCCATGCTGCCAAGCAGGCTGACAAGAAAGACACCGAGCGTCATTTCACTTCACCCCACTCTGCTGGAGAGCCTGCAGCTCTTCATCGAAGGTCAAGACGCGGTCGAGCTTTCCGACAACAATCAGGTAAAGCCGCCAAACCAGAATGACGCCGGTGGACACCCCGAAGATCAGCCCAACGCCCACGAGGAACGAGATCGGCAATCCGGTCGCCGGCGCATAGGTGTGCATGTTGAGAAGGAACTGCGTGTAGCTGCCGGAGATGATCAGCCAGGTGGCAACGATCATCAGAACATGGGCGAGGCCGAGACAGATCCTGCGGAGTGGGCGGGGCAGGCTGTTGACCACAAACTCCAGCCCCAGATGGCCATTTTCCCGTAAGACGACGATCGCCCCCAGAAAAACCATCCAGACGAAGAGCCAGCGCGAAAACTCCTCGGACTCCGTAATGCCCGAATTGAAGGCGTAGCGCAGCACCACATTGCCGAAAACCAGCAGAACCATGCCCGCAAGGCAAACCACAATCAGTATTTTCAGAAGTCTGAAATAGGCTTCGATAAGCTTGGTCATGGGCCCCCCTCCAGGATCATGAATGTCACGCGCGCGCCTCTTGTTGGGGGCGCTGCGTTGGCCGCTTACTCCGGACGACGATAGCCTTCCAGGTCGCTGTCTGGAACGTCCGGCAGGTTCACCACGATGTTGTCCGGCGTCCGGCAGGTCAGCCAGATCAGTTCATCGGTAGTGCTCATATTGACTTCTACATGCGGCATGTTGGGCGGCACGAACACGAAGTCGCCGGGCAGCATGTCCACATATTCACGGTAGCCTTCGCCGAAGTAGATGCGTCCGTGGCCGGAGAGAACGTAGCCACCGGTCTCTGCGTCGCCGTGGTGGTGCGGCGGCGAGCGAAAGCCCGGTTCGTTGGAAACCTGGCCAAACCAGATCTTGGTCGCAGGCGTGTGCTGCGGGCTGACCCCCGAGCGGCGGACGCAATCGCCGGACTGGCCGGTTTTGTCGCTAAGCTCATTGGCACGGGTAACGACGGGGACGGCAGGTCCACTCATCACAATCTCCTGTTGGATGGATGTTGAATTCAGCGAGACGGCAACCGCCGCCTCAGTTCATGTGCATGCCACCGTTCACATCGACGGCGGAGCCGGTCATGTAGGATGACAGGTCTGACGCGAGGAAAAGGCAGGTATTCGCCACATCCTGCGGCGCTCCGAACCGGCCGATCGGGATTTGCGGCAGGACCCGCGCCGTCTGCACGTCATCATAGAAATCGCGCGTCATGCTCGACATGATGACGCCCGGGTTCACCGCATTGATGCGAATCCCGTTCGGAGAGATTTCGCGTGCGACCGACTTGACGAGCGACAGCACGGCTCCCTTGGATGCCGCGTAATGGGCGCCGCCCATCAGGCCGCCGCCGCGCTGCCCTGCAATGGATGCAATGCAGATGATCGATGCGCCGCTTTCCATCATCGCGAGCGCGCCCTGGGTCATCATCAACGTGCCACGCAGATTGATGTCCATAATGGCGTCGTAATCGGCAGCCGTGATTTCGGTGAATTTGCGCGGTTGGGTGATCCCGGCATTGTTCACCAGAGCATCGAGGCGACCAAAGCGCTCGCGCGCCACATCGAACACATGCCGGCAGGCAGCCTCATCGCGGAGGTCTGCCGCAACACCGACAGCCCGTTCGCCAAGTGCCTCTACGGCCTGTTCGACGGCTCGTTCGTCACGGTCCACGACCACAACCGACGCACCCTCTGCAACAAAGGTCTGCGCAACGGTGAAACCTATGCCCTCGGGGTTCCCAGCACCGGTGACCAGCGTAATCTTGTTTTTCAAAAGCAATGACTTCTCCCACGCACGAGAAACACAGCGCCCGGCCGCCCATCCTGCCGCGCGGCCGAAACCACGCGGCAGGACAGCCAAGCTCAGTTGGCGCTCTTCGAAGATTCGATCTCGGTCATGAACTCCGCCACGATCTCCTGATCGAGCTGCGAGCTCACTTCCTCGACCACCGGCTTCACGACATCGCGGAAGGCCTGAAGGTTCTCGGCCGAGATCGTGTCGATCTGCATGCCCTTCTCTTTCAGGAATTCGAGGGTTTCGCCGCTCGTCGCGTTGATGATCTCACGATTGTAGTCGGAGCTCTCAGCACAGGCGGCACGGACTGCGTCCTGTGCGGATGCATCCAGACTGTCCCAGAATTTCTTGCTGGCATAAACCACCGAGATGGTGGTGAAGTGCCTGGTCTCGGTCAGGTAGTCCTGAACCTCGTAGAACGACGTCGAGCGCGTGACATCGTTGGCGATCTCATTGCCATCGATCGCGCCGGTCTCCAGAGCCGTAAACGTTTCCGGGAAAGGCAGCGGCGTCGGGTTCATGCCCATGGCCGAAAGCGCGTCGATATAGACCTTGTTCTGGATCGTGCGAATGCGCAGCCCCTGCACATCCTCGAGCTTGGTCACGGGACGCTTGTTGTTGGTGATGTTGCGGAAGCCGTAATCCCAGAAGCACAGACCAACAAGGTTGTTCGGCTCCATCTTGTCCAGAATCTTCTGCGACACCGGGCTACGGGAAACCTTGTCCAGCTGCTCATAGCTGCCGAACATGAAGGGAAGCTGGAAGACATTGAATTCCGGCACCATGGCGGCCAGACCTGCAGTCGTGGTCACCGCCATTTCGACGATGCCGCCCTGCGCGGAAGAGATCGACTGGATCTCATTACCGATCTGCGCCTGCGGGAACTGGCGCACCGTGACGGCCCCGCCGGTCTTCTCCTCCACAAGCTCTGCAAACTTCGTGACGGTCTGCCCCATCGTGCTGTCCTGGGCAACCGGGTAGCTGAACTTGATCTCTGCGGCGGACACGGCGCCCGCGCTGAGTGCGGCGACCGAGACAGAAAGAGCGGCGGCTTTAAGCAGTTTCATAAATTCCTCCCAAAAAACGCGTCATATCGACGTAGCAGATCCATAAAAAATCATAATACGATATATGTCAAACAAAATTGCCTATTTTGATTGTCCAAATCTTATATAGTGATTTTTGTAAGAAGCGACGCGTAGCGTTGTCTGATGCGCGATCTCCTGCCCTGTTCGCTCGACAATGAGACTGCCATCCGGATTCAGCATCACCTCGATGACGGTGCGGTCTTCGAGCGCGTCGCAGATCATGTTGCCAAGGGCGTCGGCGCAAGCGCGAATTTGCGGCTGACATGGGCATTCAGGCGCATGCGCTCCGAATGGCGTCCGAGGGCGCTGTCGGTGCTTACGAGCAGGTTGTTGGCGAATCCTGGAAGCCCTTTGAGCGACAGGTGGACAGCTCAGGTAAAACCATCGACCGCAAGGCTGCCCAATTGCAAATGTCGGCTTTGGTCCGAGCTGACACTGGGCGGAACCTAGGTTCCGCCCGTTTCGACAGATCTTGATGCATTGCCAGCGTCGCAGCAGCTTACCAACCGGCCTTTGTTGACGAGCCTTGTCCGAGTGAGGCAGGAAGTGCGCTGGCGCCAACTTGGAGTGGTGCGCCGGAACCACCGAAGTGGCGAGGCCCGCGGGGTAGTGCTGTCATGGCAAGGGGAGGTTGATGTGGCCTGCCCCTATGAGGTGGTCCATTTCCAGTCTTAATGCATGATCGGCTTTCCGGCCGTTGCCTGTGCAGATGGTGGTGCCGATCCCCGGGGTTGGCGCCGGCCAGACAACAGCCTCCGGTGCCGGCGGCTTATGTATAGTTGCCGTTTCGATCTGCGGCTTTGATGCGTGGAACTGGCTGGAAAATGTCAGGCGAACGCGGCTCCTGCCAAGCATGACTGTCTTCAGTGCTGTTGGCGGAAGACCTGCTCATAGTGGAAGCGATCACCCGGATGGGCGCTGCGCGAGACCTCAACCACGTTGCCACGGCCGTTCAGATAGGTCCGGGTAATCCACAGACAGGGACTTTGGGGTTTGGCCGACAACTGTTTTTCCAGCGTCGGGGGAAGGGTGCCGGCGCTAATCTGCTGACGCACCTCAACCGTTTTCTCGCCGAATTGCGCCTCGATGAGCCGATAGACGGCGTCCTTGGTCTTCCCCTTCAGGCCGCGTAGTGTTCGGAAAGGGGGCGGCAGGAATATTTCGGTAAAGCAGATCGGCTTCTCGGCATTGTTCGTGGTGCGGCGAATGCTGTTGATGTGCAGCCATTCCTGTCCAGGCGCTGCTTTCAGCATGTCACAGAGCTCGCCCGGTTCAATTGTCAGCTGCGCCGTGTCCAGAACGTGCAGTTCGGTATCGGCAGCATACTGATGAATGTCTGAAACGCTCTCCAAGCCCTGACGGTAGATTGACGATGCTTCGACGGATATCAGCCGGGTGCCGACGCCGGGCTGGCGTGTGACCAAGCCAAGCTGGATCATCTGCTTCAGAGCCTGGCGCACGGTGAAGCGGCTTGCGCCAAACTGCGTGCAGAGTTCATGTTCTGTCGGGAGCAGGCTGCCTATCTTGTATTTGCCATCCTGGATGTCATTCAGCAAAGCCTGCGCAAGCTGCCTATAGCGGGGCTGCTGCCCGTTCAGGTTGGTCATGCGTCCTCTTCTCCAGCCTGCCATCCCTATAGCATCCCCGACGCTAACCGCACCATGGCGCTTTGAAACTCACTGAATTGCACCTGCTGACCTGAGGTGTGCGATTTCATCGATGCTGAAGCCTGCGGATGTCAGAGCTTCGTCGGTATATTCACCCAACGCCGGAGCTGCGCGCAGTGGCCGCTCTTGTTCACGCACCCGCACTGGACTTGCGGGGCTCCGCACGATGCCTGCTTCGGGATGCGTGAAAGCGTCGATCGTGTTGCGCTCTCTGACGAAATCACTGTCGAGCGCCTGCACGATATCGTTCACCGGTGCGCACGGCACCCTGCCGGCAAAGAGCTTGACCCATTCGGCGGTGCTTCGCTGTTGGAGATCCCCATCCAGAATGTCTGTCAGTGTGTCGCGGTGTTTCAGACGCGCGGAGAAGCCGGCAAACCGCGGATCCACCGCCAGGTCGGGCCGACAAAGCGCTTGCGTGAGCGCTTGCCAGAATTTTTCCTTGTTGCACATGAGGAAGATCCAGCCATCCTTCGTCTTGTAAAGCTGGCTGGGGGTCAGGGAAGGATGCGCAGAACGCGGCAGCCGCTTGGTCTGGTGGCCGGTCTCCAGATACCATGTCGCAAGATATCCGAGGTTGTGGATTGCGACATCGAAGAGACTGACGTCATGATCGCGTCCGTGGCCCGTGCTTCTTGCCTCCACGACACCCGCCAGAAGCGCCATCGCGGCTGTCGTTCCGGTCATCAGATCGATAATCGAAAGCCCCATGCGCGCGGGATATGACTCGGGCTCGCCGGTCAGACTGAGGTAACCTGCCTCGGCTTGCATGAGATAGTCATAGCCCGGCCATGCCGCGCGGCTGCCCTCGCGCCCGTAGGCGGAAAGATGCACGCACACGATATCCTTGCGGATGTTTGACAAAGACGCGTAATCGAGGCCCAACCGAGCCGGCAGATCACCACGCAGATTGTTGAAGACGGCATCGCACCCGGCGACGAGTTTTCGAAGGACAGCCAGCCCATCCGGGTGTTTCAGGTCGAGGCCGATGGAGCGCTTGTTGCGGTTGAATGCCTGGTAAAAATAGCTGTCGCCGGGCGACAGAAAATGAGGGCCGACCAGGCGCGAGACATCGCCGCCTTCCCGGAAGTTCTCAATCTTGACGACTTCGGCGCCCAGGTCGGCAAGATGCTGGGTGCCGAAGGGGCCCGCTCCGTACTGCTCGATTGCAAGGATGCGCAGTCCGGCCAGCGGTCCTGATGTCCGCCTTTCTTCCACGGGTGTCGTCGCTTTCATGTTTCGGATCCACCGTGGCCGATGGATGCGCTCTGGCTGGGAACGAGACAGCTACGGATGAAGTCCATTACAGGCGTTCCATGCTGATTGACGGCACGCGTCTGGACAGTGACGATCCCATGTCCCGGTCGGCTGCGTGACGGGCGAACGTCAAGAACTTGGGACTCGGCCCGGAGCGTATCGCCGCAAAAAACGGGGCCAGTGAGGTTGATTTCCTTCCAGCCGAGATTGGCGACCGCTTTGCCGCTGACGTCAGCAACCGTTATTCCCAAGACCACCGCCAGCGACAGGCCGCTGTTGACCAGCGGGCGTCCGAATTCGGTGGTTGCCGCATAGGCTGCGTCGCAATGCAATGGGTGCTGGTTCATCGTCAGAAGCGACATCTGTATGTTGTCAGCCTCGGTGATCGTGCGTCCGGGAAAGTGCTCGTAGACATCGCCGACCGAGAATTCCTCCAGGTAACGGCCATACCTCGCTGCCAGTCGTCGCGTTCTCGTCCCGCCCCCAGTGCTCACAGCGTCCTCATTTGTTCGTTATAACTTTTGTCTGGACATATGCATCGCGATGGGCCTACCTTGTCAAGAGGCGAGAAGGAAGTCTTTGCAGTACGGGTGACGCCGGTACGGCGGTGGGCATGAAGTCGGGGGGACGATGACGCAGAAGAGCGAGTGGCTGATCGGCAAGACCGAGGTCGTGTCTGCCGAGGGGATCGTGGCGACGATGTATCCGCAGGCATCCGAGGCGGGTATCGAGATGCTTCGCCGCGGCGGCAATGCCATCGATGCGGCCGTTGCAGCGGGTTTCGCCGTCGGCGTCGTCGAACCCTTCAACAGCGGTCTCGGCGGTATCGCGGTGCTGGTTTACCACGAGGCGGCATCCGGCAGGACTTACGTCATCGATGGTGCCGGCAGCTTGCCCGGCAAGACAAGGCCCGATCAGTTCAAGGTCGCGCCAGGCGGGAAGACTGCGGGGATCTACAGCTGGCCGGAGGTCGAGGAGGATGCCAACCAGACCGGCTACAAGTCGATCGCCGTACCCGGAATGCCTGCGTGCCTGATGGAGGCGCTCGAGCGGTTTGGCGCGATGAAGCGGGATGAGGTCCTCGCACCCGCAATTCACTATGCCGAAGACGGTTATCTTCTCGATTGGTACATCGCTCTCGGTCTGGCGGTGAACCAGGACCGGTTGTTCCAGTTCCCGGAGAGCCGACGCGTGCTTTTCCGTGACGGAAAATACCCGTATCGCGCGCCGATGCTCAGCTCTCCGGCCGACAGGTTGAAGCAGCCAGACCTTGCGCGCAGCCTCAGGGACATCGCTCAAGGTGGCGCCGATGCGTTCTATCGAGGCCGCGTCGCAGAGTTGATCGCCCGTGATATGGAGGCCAACGGCGGTCTCGTCACGTACGAGGACTTGGCAAACTACCGGACGCGCTTCTTTGATGAGCCTATCAGAGGTCGATATCGCGACTTCGACGTCATTGGCGGCATGGAGAATACCGGATTTCCCACCGTGCTGGAGGCGCTCAACATTCTTGAGGGCTTTGACATGTCCTCAATGGCTGCCGGTAGCATCGAAGAACTGCATGTGATCGCAGAAGCGCAGCGGCGGGCTTTTCAGGATCGGTTCGCGCATCTCGCGGACAAGGACCATGCCGATGTGCCCCTGGACGGGATGCTGTCCAAGGCGTTCGCGAGTGAACGGCGTGGAACGATCGACCTTGGGCGGGCTGATCCGGGCGCGACTGCCGGTAATGCGTGGGCGTTCGAACCTGACGCCAGCGAGGCAAGGTTGCCGGGAAGCGTCACGAATGAGGGAAACACGACGCATCTGACCGTGATCGACAAGGACCGGAACATGGTTTCCCTTGTCTCGACGCTGGGGCTGCATTGCGGTTCCTGCGTCATCGCCAAGGATACGGGTGTCATCCTCAACAATGGAACCATGTGGTTCGACCCGGTTCCGGGGCGGGTCAATTCGCTTCATCCGGGACGCCGCATCATGACTGCCGGCGCCCCGACGATCCTTCTGAAGAACGGTCGTCCTTTCCTGACGATCGGGGCACCGGGTGGTCGTCGGGTGATCTCCGCCCTTATCCATTCGATTGTGAACATCATCGACCATGGCATGCGCCCGCAGGAAGCATTGAACACGCCGCGTCTGCATTCGGAAAGCCGCCGAACCGAAATCGACCGACGGGTAGGGGAAGAGCACATCGAAAAACTGCGGCAGATGGGCCACGAGATCGTCGCGTTGGAAGAGAGCTTTTCGTCCAGCTACTTTGGGCGTCCGAACGGCATTCTCGTGGATGAGGACAATGTCCTGCACGCCGGGGTGAATGTCTTGAAGCCAGCCATGGCAATCGGGATCTGATCAGGTGATGCAAATCGTCCAAGATCCGCACTCACCCAAGGACAGCGGGATGCCCTGCGCAATGGATGGTCGCGGACCACAGCGCGCCGGTGGTGCGCCCTGTGGCGGTGATGGAAAGTGCGGCGCATGACCGGCTATGTCGCTCGCCGGCTCCTCGCGGCAATCCCGGTTCTGTTGCTGGTCAGCCTGCTCGCGTTTCTGCTGATGCAGATCGTGCCGGGTGATCCGGCGCATTCCATGGCCGGCGCTGATGCGTCAGTTGAGGAGATCGAGCAGCTTCGTCACGAACTAGGTCTCGATCAGCCACCGCTAGTCAGGCTGTTCGACTGGTACGTCGCGCTGCTTCAAGGCGACCTCGGCCGCAGCTACACGCTGCGTGCGGACGTGGCCAGTCTCATCCATGAACGGATACCGATCACGCTTTCGCTCGCTGTCTATTCGATGCTGATTGCAGTGCCGATCAGCATTGTCATGGGTGCTGTCGCAGCACGGTACAGGGGAAGCTTTCTGGACCTCGGCATCATGGGTACCGCGCTGCTTGGGGTCTCTGTGCCGAATTTTTGGATCGGTATCATGGGCATCCTCTATTTTTCCGTTCACCTCGGTTGGTTCCCGAGCGGTGGCTATGTCTCGCCAGGCGAGAGCGTAACGGGCTGGATACGCTCGATGACCATGCCCGCACTGGTTCTTGGAACGATGCAGATGGGCCTGCTAACGCGCATAACCCGCTCCGAGATGCTGGAAATGATGCATAAGGATTTCGTGCGGACGGCGCGGGCCAAGGGAGGTTCCGAGCTTCGCGTCATGCTGCGCCATGCCATGCGCAATGCCTTGGTGCCGATCGTCACCGTCATCGGTCTGCTGTTTGGAATGATCGTGACAGGGGCGGTTGTGGTCGAGCAGGTGTTTTCGATCCCGGGGCTCGGCCGCCTGATCGTCCAGGCCATTCTCACACGAGATTATCCGCTGATTCAGGGATCGCTTCTGTTCGTCGCGGCCGCATTCGTCTTCATCAATCTGCTGGTGGACATCTCCTATGCCTATCTCGACCCTCGCATCAGGCAGACCTGATCCATGGCGAATGTGGCTGCATCTTTGACCGACACACAGATGACCCGCGCCGCGATGCCCTCGCCACGCGCACTCCTCGTCCAACGGTTTCTGCGAAGCCCGGCCTTCGTGGTTGGGCTGGCAATTGTCGTCCTGCTGGTCGTGATGGGGGTGCTTGGCGTCTGGCTGAGCCCCTATGACGCGACGGCGATGAATTTGCGTAACCGACTGTCCCCGCCGACCGCCCAAAACTGGTTTGGTACGGACAATTTCGGCCGGGACAACTTCACCCGCGTTGCCGTCGGCTCGCAGATGTCTCTCTTTGTCGGGCTGATGGTTGTGCTCATCTCCGGGGTTGGCGGTGCGTTGATCGGCGCGATTGCCGGCTATGTGCGCAGCCTCGACAACATCATGATGCGCGTCATGGACGCCTTCATGGCATTCCCCGCCATGCTGCTTGCCATCGCCATCACGGCGGCGCTCGGGCCTTCGCTGTTCAATGTCGTGATTGCGCTGGCGATCTCCTATATTCCGCGCACGGCACGCATCGTGCGAAGCAGCACGCTTGTCGTGCGAGAACAGCAGTTCATAGAGGCTGCGCAGGTTGCCGGTTCGAGCACGGCGCGCATCTTGCGGGTGCACATCCTGCCGAACTGTCTTTCGGCAATGGTCGTGCAACTCACCTTCGTATTCGCTTATGCGGTCCTGGCGGAAGCGACGCTGTCCTACCTTGGTGTCGGACTGCCGCCACCGGCGCCAACGTGGGGAAACGCTATCTCGGCGGGGCGGGAGTATATCATCGAAGCCTGGTGGATGAGCGTTTTCCCAGGCCTTGCCATTACGCTTGCCGTCCTTGGTTTCAACTTGCTGGGCGACGGACTGCGTGACGTCCTCGACCCGCATCTTGCGACGGAGATGTAAGATGGCATCTCCATTGCTCTCAGTTGAAGCGCTGCGGGTCGTTGCCGAGACGCGTTACAGGCAAAACCTCCTCGTTGAGGACATCAGCTTCGATGTTCGCGCTGGAGAGTTCGTCGGCATTGTCGGCGAGTCGGGCTGCGGCAAAAGCTTGACGGCGCTTTCGCTCATGGGGTTGCTCCCCAAGCCCGCGGTTCGCGCGTCCCATGGAAAGGTTCTGTTCGAAAACCGGAACGTCCTGTCGATGCCGGCCAGGGATCTTCATCATCTGCGCGGAAACGAGATCGGGATGATCTTTCAGGATCCGATGAGCGCGCTCAACCCCGTGCAGACCGTGGGGCAGCAGATCGTTGAAACCATACTGCTGCATGAATCCATGAGCCGCGATGCAGCATGGCAGCGTACCATCGATGTGTTGAAGGAAGTGAACATCCCCGCTTCAGAGGAGCGGGCTCGCGCTTATCCGCACCAGTTGTCAGGGGGAATGCGCCAGCGCGTCATGATTGCCATGGCCATCGTTTGCCGGCCCAAATTGCTGGTTGCCGATGAGCCGACGACTGCGCTGGATGTGACGATCCAGGCCCAGATCCTCGAGTTGCTCGATCAGTTGAGGCGTGAGCGGGGCATGGCGCTCGTGCTGATCACGCACGATCTGGGCCTGGTCGCGGAATATGCCGATCGCGTCCTCGTGATGTATTCGGGGCGGATCGTCGAGCAGGCCCCGGTTGCCGATCTCTTCACCCGCCCCCAGCACCCCTATACGCGTGGGCTGCTCGGGTCGGTGCCGCCGCTGGACGAGGACGTCGAGGAACTGATCACAATCGAGGGACAGCCGCCCACCCCCGGCGCATGGCCTTCGGGATGTCGCTTCCTGCCGCGTTGTCGCGAGCAGCAAGTCGGATGTGCGAGCTGGCCTGTGCGGCTGGTGCCGTTCCATGAAGATCACGCAGCAGCATGCATGCTGCTCGAAAGGGAAACGGCCGATGTCGATTGAAAATGTGGCACCGCCGGACCTGATCCGAGTCGACAATCTCAGCAAGCATTTCCCCATCACGCGCGGGACGCTGTTTCGCCGCGAGACCGGGGCGGTGAAGGCCGTCGACCGGGTCAGCTTCTCCGTCTCGCCAGGCAAAACACTGGGACTGGTCGGTGAGTCCGGTTGCGGTAAATCGACGGTTGGCAGGCTGCTTGTCCGCTTGATCAATGCAAGTGACGGCACCATCTGGATGGACGGCACCGACATCACCAACATCTCTGGATCAGATCTCTTCCGCCGCCGCCGCGACCTTCAGTTCGTGTTCCAGGATCCGATGAGCTCGCTCAATCCCCGGGCGCGGGTGGACAGCATCATCGCCGAGCCTTTGATCGTGCGGGGGAGTGAGGCGGCGGCATGTCGACACAGGGTGGCCGAACTGCTGGAACTCGTCGGTCTTTCGCCCAGCCATGCGCGACGGTTCCCACATGAATTCTCAGGGGGGCAGAGGCAGCGGGTGGGTATCGCGCGCGCGCTGGCGACCAACCCGCGCTTCATCGTTTGCGATGAAGCCGTATCCGCCCTCGACGTTTCGGTGCAAGCCCAGATCATCAATCTGTTGAAGCGTTTGCAGAGCGAGATGGGATTGTCCTATCTCTTCGTCGCCCATGACCTCAGCGTTGTAAAACACATCTCGGACGAGGTCGCTGTGATGTATCTCGGCCGCATCGTCGAGATTGGTGACAAACACAAGGTCTACGCCAGGCCAGCACATCCCTACACGCAGGCATTGCTTTCCGCCGTGCCCAGACATGGTTCTGTCGCGAGGCGCGGTGCGGGACGCCAGGTCCTGACGGGTGAATTGCCGAACCCGATCAATCCGCCCGGCGGGTGCCCGTTCCACACGCGATGCCCGCAAGCGATGCCTCGTTGCGCAATCGAAAGACCGGAACTCGTCCATGTGGCGAACGGTCAGCAGGCGGCATGCCACCTGCTGGAGTGAGCGCGGACAAGACAGCGAAGCAGCTGAAAATGGAGAGGGGAAGCCGCGAAAGCGCTTCAAAAACAGGAGGGGAATGAATGAAACGACTATGGCAAGGTCTGGTCCCGCTCGTTCTGGCGTGCGGGTTGGTCACTGCGGATATGCACGATGTTTCAGCGCAGGTTCATGGTGGCGATCTGGTCGTGGGTCTGGGAACAAGACTGAACCGGCCCGACCATCACGTCACCACGGCTCAGGCCGACTCGAACGTCGCCACGCATATCTATGAAGCGCTGACCGTCTTTGACGGGAACACGGTCCCGCAGCCGCAACTGGCCGAAAGCTTTGAAGTTTCGCCCGATGGCCTGACCTACACGTTCAAACTGCGCAAAGGCGTCAAATTCCACAACGGCGACGTGATGGATTCTGGCGACGTCCTTGCGTCGTTCGAGCGACACAAGAGGATCAGTCCCGGGAAAAGCGTCCAGAACAACATCGCGCAACTGTCCGCGCCGGATCCCGATACGTTTGTGATTACTCTGAAGGAAGCACAGCCGCTTTTCCTTGAGATGATCACCGCGCTTCAATATCGCGTGGTGGTGATCCCGGCAGAGGATCGTGAGACGGAAGCCGCGGCCAACTCCGGCGTCGGCACTGGCCCGTACAAGTTCGTCGAGCACGTCGCGGATGCTCATGTGAAGCTCGCCCGCTTCGAGGATTACGTTCCCGATGAGCACTATGATGGCCCGATCGGCACAGGGGGCAAGCGGACCCCGTATTTCGACACAATCACATTCCGCGTTGCCGTCGAAGGCTCGGCACGTGTAGCGGGTGTGCAGACTGGAGAAATGCATGTCGCCGACAACATCCCCGCACAGGCAAGCGAACGGCTGAGCGCCGACCCGAACATTCAGGTCGTCGACGTCATGCCGTTCGCCAAAGTGTTCACTGTGCTGCACACCGGGAACGCACCGACCAACAACCTTCTGGTCCGCCGTGCAATCCAGTCCGCGATCAATGCGGAGGATACGCTGGATGTGGCGATGGAGGGCTTCTATCAGCTCGACCATTCCTTCCTTTTTCCGTCCAGCCCCTATCACCCGAAGGAGGTCGGCAAGGATCTGTACAACCAGGGCAATCTGGAGAAGGCAAAAGCTCTGCTGAATGAAGCCGGGTACAAGGGCGAGGAGGTCAAGATCATGACCAACGCCAATTACCCATTCATGGAAAACTCGGCTCTTGTTCTGCAGCAGCAGTTGATGGCGCTTGGCATGGCGGTTGAAATCGAGATGGTCGATTGGCCGACCAATGTCGCGCGCCGAACGGACGGTGAAGGTGGCTGGAACATCACGATCTCCAGTTCCACGGCACAGGGGCCGCTCACCTATTTCACTGTGTTCAAGAACTACGCGCAGGTGAAAGAAGACGCGATCCTTGATGAAGCTTATTCCCGCGTTGTCGGTTCGCCTGATCTGGAAGATCGCAAGAAGGCCTGGATTGATGTGGAAGCCCGTGTCGCCGATCAGGTTTACCTTGTTCCATCAGGCAACCGCGGCATGAAGATCATCGCATCGAGCAAGGTGAAGAACCTGACCGGGTGGGAAACCCTCCGTCTTTGGGATGTCTGGTTCGAGAACTAGGGTCAGGACCTGTTGATCTTGCTGGATTGGTATGAGTCAATTTGCCTGGAGAGGAGGCGCAAGCCTGCAGGAAACCATCCGGTTTTCAAAGGCTTGCAACGCTCTCTCCAGGCAAATTGGCCATATCCCGAAGGGACGGACGATGGACTTTGAACTGCCGCGTCGAGCCGCTTGGCCGGGCTTAAGCCCGCCCTGCGTGTCTCTCCTTGCATTTCTGTGTCCATCGTTCGCCAATCCAGCAAGATCAATAGGTCCTGACCCTAGGGCGCTGCCCACATTTGCGCCGGCACCTGACCTACGGGTGCCGGCAAGGCCTTCACGGTCCGTGATGGTGCATTTGACGATGTGGATGTCTTCGAAAGCCATGTTCAAATGACAACTTCTCTTGGGTTTGTTTGCCCGCTTTTCGTTCCGGGGAACCGGCCGGAGCGTTTCGAAAAAGCTGCGGCGTCCGGGTCGGACGCGATCATTCTCGACCTTGAAGACGCTGTTGCCGCATCCAAAAAGGACGCCGCGCGCGAGACACTGCGTGCCGACTTTACGAACCTTCCGGTCATCGTTCGCATCAACGCTGCAGGGACACGGTGGCATGAGACGGATATTGCTGCGGCGGAACACATCGGCGCGGCCGCGATCATGCTGCCAAAGGCGGAACTGGACAGTGCGATCGGCTGCGCGCAGGTAACCTCTCTGCCGATCATTGGTCTGGTTGAGACCGCGCGCGGCCTTGCAGAGGCACGGCAGATTGCCGCGATTCCAGCGGTGGTTCGCCTGGCATTCGGTTCGATCGACTACTCCGTAGACCTTGGCAGTGCGCACACACACGATGCGTTTCTTTCGGCGCGCTCGGAGCTGGTGCTGGCATCGCGCCTTGCCTCCATCGTCCCACCCCTCGATGGCGTGACGACTGCGACGGACGACGAAAACCTGATAGCCGACGACGCACGTTACGCAGCTAGCCTCGGCTTTGGCGGCAAGCTGTGCATTCATCCAAGACAGGTGGGCCCGATCAAGAGCGGGTTCCTGCCGGACGAAAAGACGATCGACTGGGCGCGGCGTGTACTCGAGAGCAGCGATGGAGCCGTCAAGATCGGTGGTGAAATGGTGGATGACCCCATCCGCACCCGTGCCCGGCGGATATTGGGGCGTTTGCACTCGCGCTAAGTGTTCAGTCCCGGCATTCGTTCGCTTCGTCGCACAAAGGTATTGATGATCTACAAGGCGGCGGGAAATCTGCGCGCCATCCAGATCCTGCTTGGCCATTCCAAGATCGAGAACACCGTGCGGTATCTTGGTGTCGATGCAGAGGATGCTTTGCCCTTAGCCGAACGAACCGAAATCTGATATCGAAACGGTCACCCGGTTCATCGCGGATGACCGTTTTGAACCCGGGATACGTTGCCGGTCCGCCTCTCATGGGGCAGAACCTATCGCCGTGGTCAGTATGTGCTCAACGGCAGTTTTTTGATCCTTGATCGTTGAAGCCGGACTATCTGGAATTGTCCCTTTGCCGACGCGAATGCGTGACTGCCAGACCGTCTGGCGAGCACGGCAGGTGACATCTCCAATTGTGATACGGTAGGGCATGCTGTGTCGCGAAGCGGGGAACACCGAATGGTAACGGCCGGCGCGGTGCGCCTTGCTGCCGGACCCTCGGGTCATTTCCTCGCAGGGACGATGCGGCGCCTATCCCGCCGCTAATAGAACGACAGGTCCGCCCTCGGCCGCAAAGCATGCCATCACCGGCTCTCAGGGTGCATGAAGGAACATCGAGGTCGCTCCGGTCGAAGGAACGGGAATGTATCCAAGGGAGGGCGTTAGGAACGATTCCCTGACTAGTGGCCGCCGTTGGTAAGATTCTGTTCCCAGTGGAGTCGGCAGGGAACGCTGTCGTGCCTTGTGCTCCCCACACCAACGAGATCGTTCCCGGGTAAACGGAAAACAGATGCCGAAGCGTACCACGGGTCGATACGAAAGCGTGACCGCCGGCAGCGAGAAGGTTGACGCCTTCATTCCCTTCGATCTGCCGCCCGCGCGGCCAGCGCTCGAGCCGATCTTGGTGTAGAACCCCAACCAACGCCCGGCGAGGATCATCTGCTTGGCGACATGCAGCGTGTCGGTGAAGCAATTCGTCGACAGCGCCGACGACATGCCCGATATCGCCTGGTCGATGATGGAATTGCGCCCGCGCGCGTCGGCGGTGCGCACCATCTTCTACCCGGCGAGAGCGTATCGGACGCGTCGGGTGGAGCTGGTCAGCGCAAGTTGACAGAGTATTGAATGCTCTCGGTTAAGCAGCGCGAAAGGCGCAGTTCGACCGGCCTGCCTTCCAGATCTCTCGCGACCCGATGGATACGCAGAAGCGGTGTGCCGACTGCGCACGCCAAATGTGTGGCGTCGGTCGCATTCGCGGCTATGGCTTTGATGCTCTCCTCAGCCTGGGCGATTGTGATGCGCCATCGAACCGAGAACATCTGGTAGATGTTGTTGGGAATCTCGGTCATCTCGGGAAAATCCGGAAACCGCTCCGTCGGTAGGACAATGGTTTCTATTAGTGCGCGGGCGTCCGCGAGGTGTCGCAACCGCTCGATGCGCCACACCGGGCTTTGCTCCAGGATATCAAGCGCGCGTGCCTCTTCGTGGCCGGCAGTCGCTTCTTCGCGCGACAGCACCTGCGATCGAGGAAAGACAGCCTGCCCGCCGTCCGGTACGAGCCGGAAAAACTGGAACAGGATACGTGCGTCCTCGGGTTCCGCAACAAAGGTGCCCTTGCCCTGACGCCGGATGAGGAGATTGTCGGCCGTCATCGTGTCCAGCGCCTTGCGCACCGTGCCCTGGCTGACTTCGAGCTGGCGCGCCAATTCCATCTCGCTGGGGATCAGCATTCCCGGCGACCAGCTCCCATCCACAAGGCGGCGCACCAGATGATCCCGTATATGCATGTAGAGTGGTTTGTATTCCATGTCGTTTCCCATGCGCGGTGCGGCACAGCTGCCGCTTCCATACCGGTGAATCCGGTTTACCGCACCCTGCTTGACAAATCCATTCTCTTCTAGCTTATATCTTATATAAGACATAAGTCTTGCTCCAGACACCGTTTGAGAGGAGATCATTCGTGACGGTTCCCCACCTGTTGGTTCATGAAAAGAAGGACAATGTCGGCGTTGTCGTTGTCGAAAACCTGAAAGCCGGCACGAAGATGCTCTGTGTCGTGACGCACGACAATTCGAGCTTCGAGCTTGAGGTGCATGACGACGTGCCGATCGGCCATAAGGTGGCGCTATGCGACATCGGCTCCGGCGAGACCGCGATCAAATATGGCGAGGACATCGGAAAATTCGTCGCCGACGCGAAGAAGGGCGGCCATGTCCATGTCCACAATCTGAAGACCAAGCGCTGGTAGGCCGGGGAGCAAAAGCAATGGCATCGAAATACGCAAATCTCACCGTCAGGGGCTACCGGCGCGACAACGGCCGCGTGGGCGTACGCAATCACGTGGTGATCCTGCCCGTGGACGACATCTCGAACGCGGCCTGCGAGGCGGTCGCCAACAACATCAAGGGCACGCTGGCACTGCCGCATGCCTATGGACGCCTGCAGTTCGGCGCCGACCTGGACCTGCATTTCCGCACCATGATCGGAACCGGCGCCAATCCCAATGTCGCCGCGGTGATCGTCATCGGCATCGAGCCGGGATGGACCAAGAGGATCGTCGACGGCATCGCCGAGACCGGCAAGCCGGTGGCGGGCTTCTCGATCGAGCAGAACGGTGACCTCAAGACAATCATGGACGCTTCGCGCAAGGCGAAGGATTTCGTCCACTATGCTTCCGAGCTGCAGCGCGAGGAGTGCTCGATCTCGGAGCTGTGGGTTTCCACCAAATGCGGCGAAAGCGACACGACCACCGGCCTCGGCTCCTGTCCGACCGTCGGCAACATGTATGACAAGCTCCTGCCCGAAGGCATCTATGGATGTTTCGGCGAAACGTCGGAGATCACCGGCGCAGAGCACATCTGCAAGTCTCGGGCGGTCAATGACGAGGTCGGCGAGCGCTGGTACAAGATGTGGAAGGCCTATCAGGACGACGTCATCTTCGCCAACCAGACCGACGATCTTTCCGAATCCCAGCCGACCAAGGGCAATATCGAGGGCGGCCTGACCACCATCGAGGAGAAGGCGCTCGGCAACCTGGAGAAGATCGGGCGGACCTCGCGGTACGTCGATATTCTCGAGCCTGCGGAGGCGCCGCAGTCGGGCAAGGGCCTCTATTTCATGGACACGTCCTCGGCCGCTGCCGAATGCGTGACGCTGATGGCCGCGAGCGGCTATGTGGTGCACACCTTCCCGACAGGCCAGGGCAACGTGATCGGCAATCCGATCGTGCCGGTCATCAAGATCACCGCCAACCCGCGCACCGTGCGCACCATGGGCGAGCATGTAGATCTCGATGTTTCGGGGATCCTGCGCCGCGAGATGACGATCGACGATGCCGGGGATGCCCTCATCGACATGATCGTGCGCACATCCAACGGGCGGAACACTGCCGCCGAGGCGCTTGGTCACCGCGAGTTCGTGATGACCAAACTCTACCGCAGTGCCTGATTCAACCGAGGCCCCGCGGACTGCGGGGCCTTGCCATTTCTCCATCGCTTGACGAGCAGGCGATGGAGATGCGCTTCAGGAAATCATGGGAGGATGACAATGCTGAAGAAACTTGGCGTACTGGTGACCGTGGCCACGGTCCTTTGGGCAACCGGCAGCGCATTGGCGTTTCCGGACAAGCCCGTCAACTACATCATTCCGTTCAACGCAGGCGGTGAAAGCGACATTTCCGCCCGCCTGCAGCAACCCTATTTCAACAAGATCACCGGTGAGGATCTGATCATCCAGTATCAGGCGGGCGCCGGCGGCGCGCAGGCCTGGTCCGTGCTGAACAGCCAGCCGGGCGACGGCTACACGATCATGGGCACCAACCTGCCGCACATCATCCTGCAGCCGCTTCTGCAGAAACCGGGATACGAGACGGCCGATCTGACGAACATCTACATGTTCCACTTCACGCCGGATGCGCTTCTTGTCCGCGCCGACAGCAAGTTCGAGACAGTCCAGCAGGTGATCGACGCGGCGAAGGAAACCCCGGGCGCGCTGACGGTTGGTGGCACCGCGACCAACACCGCGAACCACATCGCCAATCAGATCTTTTCGAACATGACCGGCGCGCAGATGACCTATATCCCCTACACGGGCACGGGTGCGACGATCCCGGCGCTGCTTGGCGGCGAGGTGGAGCTCCTGTGGGGATACACCACCGTGGCCGCCGGCCAGGGAGACAAGGTGCGCATGCTGGCCGTCGCGCAGGATGAACGGCATCCGCTCTTCCCCGACGTTCCGACCTTCAAGGAACTCGGGATCGACATGGTGGGCGGCGCCTATCGCGGCATTGCCGTGCCGAAATCCACGCCTGAGGAGGTGCGTCGGCAGCTGTCCGATATCATTGGCAAGATCAATGCCGATCCCGAATTCATCAAGGAGATGGAACAGGCCGGATTCGCCATGCTGAACATCCCCTATGACGGGATGGAAGCCTTCATGAGCGAGCGGCAGAAGATCTACGAGGAGGTGGCCCGCCAGTTGGGTTCGCTGAAGTAATCGCGCATTGCGCCGGCGGTGTCTCGCGCCGCCGGCTGCCTGTCCTCCGTTCATAGCAGGGAGCTGTCGTTGGCTTTCGATCTCGGTTCCGTTCTCGCCCAGGCCCTCAGCCCGTTCAACCTGTTGCTGGCTCTGCTTGGGGTCGTTCTCGGCACGGTAATCGGCGCCTTGCCGGGACTTTCCGCGACAATGGCCATAGCCGTGCTTGTGCCGTTCACATTCGCGATGGACCCGGCTTCCGGCCTCATCATGCTGGGCGCGATCTACACCGGCGCCATCTACGGTGGCGCCTATGCCGCCATTCTCGTCAACACGCCGGGAACGCCCTCGGCCATCGCGACCACCTTTGACGGCTTTCCGATGGCAAAGCGCGGAGATGGCGATCTGGCGATGACGCTTGCCACGCTGGCCAGCGTGGTCGGGGGCGTGATAGGCGCCATCGCGCTGATGACGCTTTCGCCGCTGCTGGCCAACATTGCGCTGGCGTTCCAGTCCAGCGAGTATTTCTGGCTGGCCATTCTCGGCCTGACGCTGATCGCCAGTCTCTCCACGGGCAATGTGATCAAGGGGCTGATCGGTGGCGCCTTCGGCCTCATCCTGTCCATGATCGGCGTCGCGGTGGTCGGCGGTGATGTGCGCTTCACATTCGGCTCGTCGGCGCTGCTTGGCGGCATCGACATCGTTTCCGCCCTGATCGGGCTGTATTGCATACCCGTCCTGATCGATCTCGTAGCGCGGCCCGACCGGCATCTCGAGCCGGCGCCGCTCGGACGGGGCTTCCGCTTCTTCGAGGCGCTCGGTCTTTGCGCGAAGAACGCGGTCAATCTTTTCAGGTCCTCGGTTATCGGCACGCTGATCGGCATTCTGCCGGGGGCGGGGGGTTCCATCGCATCGCTCGTTTCCTATTCGGAGGCGCGGCGCTCGAGCCGGCATCCCGAGCGCTTCGGCAAGGGCGAACCGGCCGGCCTGCTGGCCACCGAAAGCGCCAACAACGCGACCGTCGGCGGCGGCTTCATCCCGACGCTGGTGCTCGGCATTCCCGGCACCCCGCCGGACGCGGTCATCCTCGGCGCGCTCCTCGTTCAGGGCATCCGCACCGGACCCGAGCTTTTCACGCAGCAGAGCGGCATCGTCTACATCTTCATGTTCGGCCTGCTGATCGCGACGCTGATGATGCTGCCGGTCGGATTGCTCATCGGGCGATATGCCTATCGCTTCATCGTCAACACGCCGAAATCGCTGCTGGTTCCGCTGATCGCCTTCATGACGGTGGTGGGCAGCTTTGCGATCCACTCCAATCCGCACGATGTCGTGGTCATGGTCCTGATGGGCGTCCTTGGATGGCTGCTCAGCATCGGCGGCTTCGGACCTTCACCCATCGTTCTCGGTCTCGTTCTTGGCCAGATCGCCGAACAGGGGTTCATCCGCGCCTACATGATCGGCGGCGCCCGGGGCAATTTCGGCGGGCAGCTCCTGTTCGACCGCCCGATCAGCTGGGCCATCGTGGCGCTGATCGTCATCACGCTCGGCCTGCCTCTCCTGAGGCTGCTGCGCGGAAAGTCCCAGAACGGAAAGGAGGCACGGCCATGAATGCGGACAGGGATATCGTCGGGATCGTCGGTTCGACCTTTTTCTTCTTCGTCGGCGCCACCGTTTTCGCCATGAGCTTCGAGATGACGCCGATGGCGGCGATGTTCCCACGCACGGTGGGCGCGGCGCTTGCGCTGCTTGCCGCCTTCTACATTTTTGCCGCCTTGCGCGGATACCGCGGCGAGGCCGTGGAAAACGGCAGCACGGTCCGGGAGCAGGCCGAAGGGCTCGGGCGCCGCATCGTCCTGCTCGTGACGATGATCGGCTGGGCGCTTCTGTTTCCCGTCATCGGCATGTTCGTCACCAGCCTTGCCGCCTGCATCATACTGATGTTCACGGGCCTTTTCGAACGGGTTTCCCCCGGACGCCTCGCCATTCAGCTTGGTGCGGTCCTCGCGCTCGTGGTCTGCTTCTACCACCTGATGAACAGCATTCTCAACATACCGATGCCGCGCGGCATTCTCTTCTGAACTGGACGATCATGACGGACATCATCATCACGGAATTCATGGACGAAGCTGCGGTCGACACGCTGCGCGCGGAATTCGACACGCATTACGATCCGGCTCTGGTGGATCGCCCCGAGGCGCTCCGCGAGATGGTCCCTTCGGCGCGGGCGCTGGTCGTGCGCAATCGCACCCAGGTGCGGGACGCGCTCCTCGGGGCCGCCGTCAAGCTGGAATGCGTCGGGCGTCTCGGCGTCGGGCTGGACAATATCGACGTTGACGCCTGCAGCGAGCGGGGCATCGCGGTCTATCCGGCTACGGGCGCCAACGACCTGGCAGTCGCCGAATATGTGATTTCGAACGCGTTCAACCTCCTGCGCGACGCCTATCTCTACGGCGGTCAGGTGACCGCCGGCGAATGGCCGCGTTCGGTGCTGATCGGACGCGAGCTTTCAGGCAAGGTGATGGGCCTCGTCGGTTTTGGGGCAATCGCGCGTGAAGTGGCGACGCGCGCACAGGCGCTCGGGATGTCGGTCATCGCCTACGATCCGTTCCTGCCGGCGGACCATCCGGCCTGGCAGGCGGTGGGCAGACGCTCGCTCGAAGCCCTTGTCGGCGAGGCCGATGTGGTGAGCCTGCACACGCCGCTGACCGCCGAGACGCGGCACATGGTCGACGCGGCGCTTCTCGCAGCCATGAAACCGGGCGGCATCCTGATCAATGCGGCCCGCGGCGGCGTGGTGGACGAAGTCGCGTTGTGCGACGCCCTAAGGGCGGGACGGCTTGCTGGCGCCGCGCTCGACGTGTTCGAGGAGGAACCCCTTTCGGCAACGGTCGGCAGGAAGTTCGAGGGAATTCGCAATCTGGTGCTGACGCCGCATATTGCCGGCGTTACGGCGGAATCGAACGTACGGGTCAGCCGTGTCACGGCCGAAACCGTTCTCAAGCACCTGCGGGGGAAATGATGACGAGGCTTCTATCCGCCGAAGAGATCGCGGCGCTTGTGACCGGCACGCTGACGCGCTGCCGGACGAGCAGGGAGAACGCGGACGCGGTGGCGCGCGCGCTCGTGGGCGCGGAGCTGGCGGGTCAGGCCGGCCACGGGCTTCGCCGCATGCCTTCCTATTGCGCGCAGGCTCTTTCGGGAAAGGTGGACGGCATGGCCGTTCCGCGTTCCGAGCAGACGCGGCCTGCCGCGCTCCTGGTCGACGCCGCCCACGGTTTCGCCTATCCCGCGCTCGAGCTGGCGCTTGCATGGTTGCCCGCATCCGCCCGGCAGAATGGCATCGCCATCGCCGGCATCCATCGCTCGCATCATTGCGGCGTGGCGGGTCTCGTCGTCGAGCAGCTCGCACGGGATGGATTGATCGGTCTTCTGTTCGCCAACGCACCCGGCGCGATGGCGCCGTGGGGCGGCAAGCGTGCCCTGTTCGGAACCGACCCGATCGCGTTCGCCGCACCGCTCGAGGGTGCCGACCCGGTGGTCGTTGACATCTCCCTCTCTAAGGTCGCACGCGGCAAGATCATGGCGGCCAAGCAGCAGGGCAAAGACATTCCGGAAGGCTGGGCACTCGATACCGACGGCAACCCGACCACGAGCGCGGAGGAAGCGCTGAAAGGCACCATGGTGCCGATGGGCGACGCAAAGGGAACTGCGCTCGCCATCATGGTCGAGCTGCTCTGCGCCGGGCTGACCGGCGCCAACTACGGCTACGAGGCCACCTCCTTCTTCGACGGCGAAGGCGCCGCCCCCGGAACGGGTCAACTGATCATCGCCATCGATCCCGCTGCCTTCGGCAATGGGGCCATGAACCGTTTCGCGGTTCTGGCCGAAGCGATCGAGGGGATGGATGGCGCGCGACTGCCGGGCCGCCGTCGGCAATCGCTCAAGGCAAAGCTGCTGTCCGAAGGCGTGCCTTGCGACGAGGCATTGTTGCGCGAGATCGAAGCGCTGGGCCGATAGAGCATCCGCCGTGCGTCCATCCGGACGGACGGCGGATGCTCTAGCTCTTTGTTTTCCGCATTTGTGCGGACGTCAGGTGGATCCACCTGACTGCAAAACACTATAGGCGCGGCTCGGGGAAACATGCAGATGCAGCCTGTCATCTCACGAAGGGTGGCTTCGCGCCCCATCACGGATGGTTTGAATGCTGGATATCGCCGCCTGATTGCGATCATTCATTCAGCGGGTAAGCCCGTATCAGATCCTTCCGGCTTATGTAGCAAAAGCACCAACATTCCCATATCCGCCATCTAGTACTACAGTTGCATATTTCCCGTTCATGTCATTCCGTTGCGATTAGCGACTGGGAGGATGAGCGATGGCGGCGGCCGGATGGACTGGAACGCTGATTGATTGGAAGGCGGAGCTTGCACGGCTGAAGCGGTTTGTTGCTCCAGCGCTGGGTCGATCGGAAACGCGGGAGGCAGCGGGCGCATTTATCGACGGATTGCTGTCTTCGGCGGAGCGCAAGACGGGGTGGATGCTGGCGGAAGAAGCGGGTCTTGAGCGGCCGTATCGCATTCAGTCGCTGCTGGGACGAAGCTCGTGGTCTGCTGACCATCTGCGAGACCACGTGCGCGACTACGTCAAGGAAGCGCTCGGTGACGAGGGTGGAGTTTTGGTGATCGATGAGACCGGGTTCCTGAAGAAGGGCAGGCACTCTGTTGGTGTCGGTCGCCAGTATTCTGGGACTGTCGGACGGATCGAGAACTGCCAGATCGGCGTGTTCGCTGCCTATGCCAGCCGCTACGGCCATGCTCTCGTCGACCGGCGGCTCTACCTGCCGAAGGATTGGGCCGAGAACGAGGAAAGGTGCAGAAAGGCGTCTGTTCCGGACGAGATGGCTTTCGCGACTAAACCGGCCATAGCCAGGGAGATGATCGCGCGTACGCTCGACGCAGGATTGCCTTGCGCCTGGGTTTTGGCGGACGCGCTTTACGGCTCGGACTATCAACTGCGGCGCATGCTGGAGAAGCGCGGTCAGCCCTATGTCCTCGCCGTGCGCTCGAATCCCACGCTTCGCTTTTTCGAGGAATGGAATCTGATCCAGACCGATCCTTTGACGATGGCGGAGGTGTTCGAGGACGATCAGTGGGCATCGCTCACCGCCGGCGAGGGCTCAAAGGGTCCAAGGCTGTATGATTGGGCCCGGGCACCGCTGGGCTGGGACAAGGATGAAGGCTTCGAACGCTGGCTGCTCGTGCGTCGAAGCCAGCGCGCGCCAGAGGCGCTCGCCTACTTCTTCGCCTACGCGCCGCAAGGCGCCAGCCTTGCCGAACTTGCCGGCGCTGCCGGGCTTCGGTGGACGATCGAGGAATGCTTCCTGCGCGCCAAAGACGATCTCGGCCTCGACCATTGCGAAGCGCGTTCCTGGCACGGATGGCACCGGCACATGAGCCTGGTCATGGCCGCAAGCGCCTTTCTCGCCAGGCTTTCTGCCGATCAGCGCCGCAGCGCGTTTGGCAAACGGGACAAAACGAGCCCAAAGGTCCTCTCAGCGGCATGACCCTTGCGCGCGCCAGGCTTCTGACCACGCCGGAGATCCATGTCCTCATCGCCAAACTCATCCCGTCGGCAACGACACATTCGCCGTTCGTCTGGGCTTGGTCACGATGGCGACGCGATCATCAAGCCATCGCAGCCGTCAGTCATCGAAGATGTCGCTCAAATATGCAACTGTAGTATTAGACCATAGAGCTGGAGATTATCCAGGGCCGGCAGGCCACTCGAAGTGCTCCAGCAACAAGAGAGAGGCCAGCCCACCGCAAACGCTCAGGAAGCCGGGGGTTCGCCGGCGATGTTGTCGCTGATCAAATCGTCGATCTCCTGCTCCGAATAGCCAGATTTAAGTAGAATTTCCCGCGTGTGTTCACCAACCAGCGGGGCAGGGCGCTCGATCGAGGGCGGTGTCGCACTCATGCCGATTGCCGGTCCAACAACCTTGACCTCACCCGCGCTCGGATGGGTGTAGGATTTGATGATGTCGAGATGGCGCACCTGCGGATCGTCGGCAGCCTGGAGGTGCGACTTCACCTCGCCGCACCAGATGTCGGCTTCGAGCAGCTTCTCGATCAGCGCTGCCGTCGTCCATTTGCCGGTCTCGGCCGCCAAAGCCCGCCACACCTCGTCACGCTTGTCGAACAGCGTTTGGGGATCGTTGTAGCGCATGAGCGCGTCATTGCCGAGAACGCCGACGAGCTGTGCATAAGGACTCATGGCGACCGTGATCCAGCCGTCTGTGGTCGGATAGGTGCCGAAAGGAGCGTCCATGCCCGGATGGCCGATGCCCGAATTGGGGCGCTGGAAATCCTCGTTGAAGTTGAGCGCCATCACCATTTCCTGGTTTTGGTGGGCGAGCATGCCGGCCAGCAGGTTGACCTTCACTTCCTGGCCTTCGCCAGAACGTTCCCGCCACAGCAGCGCCGACAGGATGCCGTAGACCATGTTCATGGCGCCCACTTGGTCGGAGAAGCCAGCGCCCACCGGTGTGGGCGGATTGTCGGCCTGGCCAGTGGCGGCCATGATGCCGGTGAGCCCTTGGATCAGCATGTCCTGGCCGGGACGCCCGACATAGGGACCGTCTTCCCCGTACCCTGAACCGGAACAGTAGACGATGCGCGGGTTGACGACACGGAAGTCTTCGTAGCCGTAGCCAAGCCGTTTCATGACGCCGGGCCGGAAATTCTGCACCACAACGTCGGCTGTTTTGGCAAGTTTCATGACGATCGCCCGCGCTTCGGGCGACTTCAGGTTGAGCGCCAGCGAACGCTTGTTGCGGTTCCAGGCCAGGAAGTTCGGGCTTTCGGTGCCGCCCACCCATTTGTTGCGAAAAGTGAGCGAGCGGAACAGATCGCCGCTACCTGGACGTTCGACCTTGATGACGTCCGCGCCGAGATCGGCGAGAAGCTGTGTGGCAAAGGGGCCTTGCAGAAGATGCGAGAAATCGAGGACGGTCAGGCCGTCGAGCGCCTTAGGTGTCATGATGGTTCCTGTTTTCATACGAATTGAAAGTGTGCGCTCAGGCATGCTCGCTCCACAGGGGCTTGTTGCCGATGTTCAGCGCGATGCGTGTAATGTGCCAGCGGCCCAAATTGGCGGTGTAGAGGGCGTTGCCGTCGAACGCCACGTTGGTCGGGTGGCAAAGCACATGCGCCGTCCTGTCCTCGATCAGAACCCGGACGTCGCTGCCGTCCGGAGCGATCCGCAACAGTCGCGACGGCTCGTAGCAGCCGACAATTAATTGGCCTTCCGTGTCGAAGGCGATCCCGTCGGGCAGTCCCGGAAGATCGGTCGCAAAGCTTGTGGCTTTTCCGGCCGAACCATCGGGCTGAATAGGAATGCGGCTGACGGCGGCGGCAAATGTCTCGCAAACATAGACGCTGTCGTCGCCAGACCGCATGGCGAGCCCGTTGGCAAAGCGCAGTGGCTCAGCGAACCACAGCGCGCCCACGCCGCTGTCGAGATCGTAGCACCATATGCCGGGGCCCGCTTCATCCCGCGCATAGCTGTCGGAAACCAGAAGTCGCCGCCGCACGGCATCGACCAGGGGGAAATTGGGAATGCGGATGCCAGGTTGCGTGAAGCGTCGGAGGGAGCGGTCTCGCAGGTCTAGTCGGAAGACCGCAGCATGGTGCATGTCGCACGCAAACAGCGCCCGCTCTCCCTCAAACGCGAGCCCAAGCAAGAATCCGCCTGTGGAAGCGACCTGTTCCATCGTGCTTCCGTCGGGAGCGATGCGCAGGATATCCCCGTCCTGATTGCCGCACCAGACCCAACCGTCGGGGCCGATCGCAACGCCTTCCGGATGACTGATCTTCGGTTTGGAAAAGGTGCCGTCGAAGAACACACGGGCATTTCCGCTGGCGAGGAGGGGTGGTTCCGATGTGCTGAAATCATAGGTCATTGCCGCACCGGCGGCCGCTCGCCGCTTTCGCCGTCGAAGACGTGCAGCTTACCGGTGCTCGCCTTCAGCCCCGCCTTTGTTCCTATAGGAAGTCCGCCATCCGGCGCCACCTTCACGGCGACCAGCGTTTGCCCGATGCGGATGCTGAGAAGCGTGTGATCGCCGATCAGCTCGCTGGCATAGACCTCGCCGACCAGATCGGCGTCGGCGGGATCGGCGAGCGCGATGTCCTCCGGGCGCAGGCCGAGCACCGCGCGCGCCCGATCGGCGGCCGTGACGCCGACCGCGCCAGCCGCATGCACAAAGCGACCGTTTTCAATCCGCCCCTCGATGAGGTTCATGGGCGGAGAGCCTATGAAGCCGGCGATGAAGACGTTCGCGGGCCGGGCGTAGATCTCCGCCGGCGTCCCGATCTGCTGGATACGGGCATCGTTGAGGATGACGATGCGGTCGGCGAGGGTCATCGCCTCGACCTGGTCGTGGGTGACGTAGATGGTCGTTGTCGCCAGTTCGCGCTGCAAATGCTTGAGCTGCGCGCGCATCACCGTCCTGAGCTTGGCGTCGAGATTCGATAGCGGCTCGTCCATAAGGAACAGGCGCGGCGTGCGGATGAGGGCGCGGGCGAGCGCGACGCGCTGTCGCTGGCCGCCAGACAATTCGGCTGGTTTGCGGGCAAGGAGATGACCGAGCTCGACCTTGTCGGCGGCTTCCTGCACACGTCTCTGTCGTTCCTCGCCTTTGATGCGCTTGATCTTGAGCGGATAGCCGATGTTCTGTCCCACCGTCATATGCGGATAGAGCGCGTAGTTCTGGAACACCATGGCGAGGTCGCGGTCGCGGGCGGCCAGATCGTTGACGCGCTGGCCGTCGATCAGGATGTCGCCGCAGCTCGGCTCCTCAAGCCCGGCGATCATCCGCATCACCGTCGTCTTGCCACAGCCGGAAGGGCCGAGCAGGACCAGGAATTCGCCGTCAGGGATCGAGAGGTCGACGCTTTCGAGCGCGGTGAAGGTGCCGAAGCGCTTGCCGAGCCCGCGAAGAGCGACGCTTGCCATGTCAAAACTCCCTGCTGAAGAAGCCCGGCGCGAAGTCGAGCGCCAGGGTTTCGCCGCCGCCTTCGGTGATGACCAGCCGGTCGTCCCGCAGCGCGATGGCGGCGATGCGCTGCCAGCCGCGCGGGCGCGGGACGGCGCCGATCACTTGGCGAACCACATGTTCTGCGTCCGGCCGCAACCGCAGGACGGTTGCCGCTCCCGCCTTGCCGATCGGCGTCTCGCCGAGGGCGGCGCGATGGCCGGCAGCACCCGCCGTGCAGCCATCTTCTATGCCGAGCACGCCGGTGTGGCGGCCGCCCCATGGCGCCCGGTCGCGCCCGCCATTGGAAAGCCAAAGCATGGTCACGGGCAGGGTATGGGGATCCTTGAGCACGAACAGCAGGTCGTCCTCCGCCGCGCGCAGCACCGCGGTCCAGCCGAACGCGGCGCCCGACCGCTCGACCAGCGTGACGAAATCCTCATGGCCGGTCTCGGCGGGATAGGCGTGCAGGTCGACCACGCCCCCTCCGGCCGCGGGAAACGCGGCGAGCTCGGCGCTCGCGGCCGGACAGGCGAGGCGGCTGCGGCCCTGTTCGAACGGCTTGTCCGGCGCGATGGCCACCTGCTTGGGGGAGAAATCGAGTCGCCCGCCCGCTGCCATATGCGTCATCACATGATGCGCGACGGTGAGGGCGCCTTCGCCGCCCATGATGCGATGCGTCTGGTAAAGGATGGGCGCCGTGCTGGACAGGCGCAGTTCCTTTTCGAGGCTGGCGCCGAAGATCTCCCGGTCAAGGCGGAGCCGCAACAGGCCGTCCGCGCGCTCGGCGAGCGACCAGTGGCTGTTGGCGCTCCAACCGTGGATCGGCGCGTCGCTCAGTTCGCTGTGGCCGAATGGGGCGCAGAAGAAGTCCCCGGCGAGCTTGCGCTCGATGGGAGCGATGGCCTCGTCCGCCTGAACGTCCGGGTCGTCCACCCAGTGGGCGGTGTGCAGCGGGCGGAGGTCCCGTCCGTCCGCGCGAAAGGTCAGGCCGCGAAGATTGCCGAGCGCCGGATCGATCGCTACCTGGCCGGCCGGCGTCTCCGCCGTCAGCCAATCCGTCACCACTCTTTGCGCAGGCTGGGTCACGACCCTACTCCCCTCGGATGGCGAGGCCGCCGTCCACGCGGACGATCTCACCGGTGATGAAGCTGGCGCGTGGGCCGGCGAGGAAGGCGACCGTCTCGGCAACCTCCTCCGGCTGCCCGAAACGGCCGATCGGATGCGCCTCATTCCACGACCGGCGCAGCGCCTCCGCGTCCTCGACCTCGGCGAAGATGCGTTCGTTCATCGGCGTCATGATCGTTCCGGGCGCTACGGCGTTGACCCGGATGCCGGCCGAAGCCAGATCGATTGCCGTTTGCCGAGTGAGGGCGTCGATGCCGCCCTTGGCGGCCGCATAGGCCGGCCACCCGGCGAAGCCGACGAGCGCCTGCACGGACGACATGTTGACGATGACGCCGCCGCCGCGCCGCCGCATCGACGGCACGCAGACCTTCATGCCGCGCCACACGCCGGTGAGATTGGTGTTGATCACCGATTGCCAGAGCGCCTCGTCGATCGCATCCACCACGCCGCTCAAGGCGCACGCCGCATTGTTGACCAGGATGTCGATGCCGCCGAAGCGCGCCTCGGCGGCCGCCGCCATGGCCTCCATCGACGCCATGCTGCCGACGTCGCATGCGATGGACACGGCCTTGCCACCGCCGCTGTCGATCGTCCTGGCCAGCCTTTCGCCGGCCTCCCCATCGATGTCGGCGATGACGACCTCGGCGCCGCGCACCGCAAGGGCCTCGATGCAGGCCTTGCCGATCCCCTGCGCGCCGCCGGTGACGATTGCGACCTTTCCGTCCAGTTCGCGCTCCATCCTCATTCTCCCCTGAACTGCGGATCACGCTTCTCCAGGAAGGCATCGATGCCTTCCTTGGCGTCGCGCGTGCCGTAGAGGCGGAAGAGCACTTCCTGCTCATAGCTCTTGGCGGCTTCCAGCGGCGCGTCGCCGCCTTCACGCAGCAACCGCTTCATCTCGGCCTGGGCGAGCGGCGCGATCTTCAGGCAGGCGCGGGCGCGTTTCAATACGGCCTCGCCCAGCGCTTCCTGCGGCACCACGTCGGCGGCGATGCCGAGCGCCTGCGCGCGTCGCGCGTCCATGCGCCAGCCGGCCAGCATCAAGTCGGAGGCCGCGTATTTGCCGACCGCCCGCAGGAGGCGCTGCGTTCCCCCGCCGCCCGGCGAAAGACCGAGCCGCCCCTCGGGAAGGCCGAGCTGGGCCGTCTCCGAACAGACGATGATGTCGCAGCAAAGGGCGATCTCGAAGCCCCCGCCGAGCGCGAACCCGTCGATGGCGCAGATCACCGGTTTCGCCAGCCGCTCGAGCTTGTCGAAGACGCGCCGGCTGTTCATCTGGTAGGCGATGAATTCCGCCGACCTGTCGCCCTGGTATTCGCCGATATCGGCGCCAGCGACGAACGCCTTGCCGCCCGCGCCGCGCAGGACGATGACGCGAATTTCAGGGGCTGCCGCGGCCGCGTCGAGCGCCGCTTCGAACGCATCCATGAGCGGCGTCGACAGGGCGTTGAGCTTGTCCGGGCGATTGAAGGTGATTTGCCGCACGCCCGGCAGCAGGTCGGAGATCTTGATCAATGACATGGCTATCCCTTTACCGCGCCGGCCGTGAGCCCGGCGACGAAGTATCGTTGCAAGAGGAAGAACACCGCGACCACCGGCACCGACACCATAACCGAGGATGCCATCAGTTCGCCGTAGCGGATGCCGTACTGGCCGATGAAATCGTTGAGGCCGACCGGCAGGGTGCGCATCGCCTTGCTGGAGGTGAAGGACAAGGCGAAGAGGAATTCCTGCCAGGTGACGATGAGCACGTAGACGGCGGTGGCGATGATGCCGGGGCGGGCCAGCGGCACGACGATCTCCCAGAACACGCGGATCGGACCGGCGCCGTCGATATTGGCCGCCTCCTCCAGGGAAACGGGCAGTTTCGCCAGGAAGCCATGCAGCATCCAGATGGCGACCGGCAGGGTCACCGAAACATAGGCGACGATCAGGCTCGTATAGGTGTTGAGCAGGTCGGCGGCCCGCATCATCTTGTAGATCGGGATGATGATCGCCGAATGCGGGAACATCTGCGCAAGGACGACGAGCGACATCAGCCCGGTGATCACAAGAAGCCGCGCGCGGCTGAAGGCGTAGGCGGCGAGAAGGCCGAGCGTCACCGTGATCGCCACCGTGGAAAGCGAGACGACGACGGAGTTCAGGAAATAATCGCGGAACTCGGGGCGGAACGCAGTCACGTAGTTGGCGAGCGTCGGCGCTTCGGGCCACAACCTGGCCGGGATGGCGAACGGTTCGGTGGTGGGCTTCAGGCTGACCGAGAGCATCCAGAAGAAGGGGATGAGCACGAAGGCGGCGACCGCCATCTGCAGCAGCGCTAGACCGAAGCGCGCGGGGAGCGAGCGTCTCATGCCGTGTGCCTGCGCGCCGCGTTTGCACGCTGGACGATGACGTAGAACGCCACCAGAACCGCGAGCACGAGAATGGAAAACACGCCATAGGCGGCGGCTTCGCCGAAACGGAACTGGCCGAAGCCGGTTTCGAAGATCCGCGTCGGGAAGATGTGGGTCGCGTTTTGCGGCCCGCCGCGCGTCAGCACCCAGACGAGGTCGAAATAGTTGAAGGTCAGGATCATCGTGAGGACCACGTTGACGGCCACCACGTCGCGAATGGCCGGCAGCGTCACGTCGATCAGCCGGCGCAGCGGCCCCGCTCCGTCGATTGTCGCGGCCTCGATCTGCTCCCTGTCGACGTTCTGCAGCGCCGCGAGATAGATCAGCATCGAAAAGGGAAAGCCCTTCCACACTGCAGCGAAGATGACGGCGGCCATCGCCGTGCGGCTTTCGGCGAGCCAGGCGACGTTGTCTTCCAGCAGACCGAGGCGGATGAGGATGGAATTGATGAGGCCGAGCTGCGGATCGTACATGAAGCGCCAGAGGATCGCCGTGACCACGCCAGGCAGAATCCAGGGCAGGAGCACGATGGCGCGCAGCAGACCCTGGGCCGGCAGGCCCTGGTTGAGCAGCAGCGCCACCAGGAAGCCGAGCACGTTCTGCAGGAGGACGACGCCGAGGGTCCAAACGACGGAGTTCCACAGGATTTCGGAAAATTCGCGGCTTGCCAGCACCTTCTCGTAGATGGCCCAGCCGGCGAATTGCGGGCGCGGGTTGATGAAGGAGGTCTGGTAGAAGCTCTCGATGACCGTGCCGACCATCGGATAGTACATGAACGCCGTCAGCAGGATCGCCGTCGGGGCTATCAGCAGCCAGAGCATCCATCGGTCTTGTGTCAGCATTTCAGAAAGCCGTATCCGTTCTCGTCCCATGCGCCGCCCGCGCCTTGTCCGGCGCAGGCGGCGGAGAGAAATCGCCTCAGTTCAGCGCGTCGATGGCTTCGCAGGCCGCATCCGCCGCGGCCTGGACCTCGGCACCCCCGTAGATCTCCTGGGCCAGGCGCAGTTCCGCATCCGCAAGCTCCAGATAGCGCGGCGACAGGGGACGCGGAGCGGCATTCTCCAGATGCGCCATGACGGTTGCCGGGTCCTTCCGGTTGGCTTCGAGAAACGCCTCTGCGGCTTTCTTGTTGGCCGGGATCAGATCGACGACGTCGCCGTTCACGTCCTCGCGCACCATGAACTCGATGAACTTCCAGGCCGCTTCCTTATGTTCGGAGGAGGCGAAGAGCGCCAGGTTCCAGCCGCCGAACGTGCCGACGGGCGCCTTGCCTTCCGGTGCCGTGCCGGCAATGAAGCCCCAGTCGAGCTTGCTCTTCTGCAGGGTCGGCTGTTCCAGTGCCGGCCAGAATTCGATCGCCAGGGAGCCGTTGAGGAAAAGCTCGCGCATGTCGCCGGAGGAGGCGTTGAGGATGCCTTTCGGCGCATAAGGCACGAGACCCTGCAGATAGGTGAGCGCCTCGACGGCCTCGGGCGCGTTGAGGGCGCAGGCGCCGGTTTCGTCGAGCACCCTGCCGCCATTGGAGAAGACGAAGCTGTTCATCACCACCACCGTGTCCTCGCCCTTGTGCCCGAACAGGCCGATGCCGAACTGCCCGTCGCGGGTCAGCGCCTCGCCTGCCGCCTTGAGGCCGGCGAAGGTCGTCAGTGATTGTGGATCGACGCTGGCGGATTCGAGCAGGGCTTTGTTGTAGAAGCTGAACTGCCAGACGTCGACATTGAAGGGAATGCCGTAAAGGCCGTCCTGGTAGACGGCGCTGTCCCAGGCGCCGGAGAAGAAATCGTCGCGCTTCGGCCCGGCTTTCCCGGTCATTTCCGACAGATCGTCAACGGCGCCGGCGGCCGCAAAGGCGCCCATCCATATCTGGTCGAGCGTGGCGATGTCGGGTGCGTTGCCGCCCTGCACCGCGGTCAGCAGGCGCTGCTGGTATTCGGGGTAGGGGATCGTCGTCACCTCGATGCGGACGTCCGGGTTCTCCTTCATGAAGCGGTCGACCGCTCCCTTCTGCAGGTCGGAGAGGCCGCTCTCGGTTTGCTGGTTGTCCCAGAACTGCAGTGTCACCGGTTCGGCCCGGGCTGCGGCAGTGGCCATGACGGCGCCGGCCAACGTTGCCGCGAAGATCGTTCTTGTCATCTTTACCTCCCAAAATCCTGACGACGAGCCGCCACTCCCATGGCGGCTCCCAATATGCGCCTCCTCCCGCTCCAGGCGGCCAAGCGCTCAGCCGTATTGCGGGGATTTCCCATCCGCAACATTGACTCGTATATAAAAATGCATTTTCATATGAAAAAATCAACCGGGAGGATTCTCATGCCCAAACTTGCCCTCGCACTCACTGTCTCAGGGGTGGTTCTTGCCGCCGCGGGCGCACAGGCGCAGACGACGATCCGCTTCGCGCACATGAACTCGCCGACGCATTTCGTGAACAGCGTCGGGACGGACATGGCGGAGAGGATCAGCGAGCGCACCGACGGCGCGGTGAAGGTTGAGATGTTTCCGTCCGGTCAGCTCGGCGAAAACGCCCAGATCACCGAGCAGATCGCTCTGGGGGGCGATCTGATCGGCCAGGTGGGGCCGGGGACGATCGCCAACTACGTTCCGGATTTCGGCATCATCGTCTACCCGTTCCTCTATCCCGATTTCGATGCTGCGCGGCGGCTTCTGGCAAGCGACCTCATCAAGGAGATCGAGGCCAAGGCGGAGGCCGAGCACAACATCAAGGTGCTGTGCTATTTCGCCTTCGGCATTCGCGATCTCTACACGCGCGACCGGCCCGTGCGCGTGCCCGGCGACATGGCGGGGCTGAAGATGCGCGTGCAGCCCGTCACGATCTACACGGAAATGGTCAAGCAGGTCTTCGGCGCCGCTCCCACCCCGATGCCGTGGCCGGAAGTCTACAGCGCCCTGGCGCAGGGCGTGATCGATGCCGGCGAGGCGCCGCCGGCCGCCATCCTCGACCAGAAGCACTATGAGCATGCCAAGTATCTCATCCGGACCAACCACATCCTCGATCTGTCGTCGGTCGTCATGAGTGCCAGCCTGTTCAACGGCTTGTCCGACGAGAACCAGGCGATCGTCCAGGAAGAGGCGGATGCTGCTTGCGACGCGATGAGCGAAACAGCGATTTCCGGTTACGAATCGCAAGTCGCCGAGCTCGCCGAAAAGGGCATGACCGTCATTTCCGATATCGACCGGGCCCAGTTCGTCGAGCGCGCCGCCGGCATCGCGGCGGCATTCCCCGAATGGTCCGAAGGGCTCTACGACAAGGCTCGTGCTGTCATCGACGGCGACCGGAAGTGATCGCCGGGACCGCCCTCGAGGTCGCCGGAGCTCCGTGCCGATGAACGCCGTCCGAGCTCTGGCGCGCGGTCTCGACCGCCTGGTCTTCGCCCTTTGCGCGATCCTCACCATAGCGATGGTGATCCTGGTGGTCGTCGCCGTCGGCATGCGCTATGTCGCCGGTGCACCGCTCGTCTATTCCTACGATCTCTCGACCCTGTTGTTCGCCTGGCTGGTCTTTCTGGGCCTGTCGCTCGCCGAGCGCGACCGGGCGCATCTGGCGGTCGATCTGATCGACGCGGCGCTGCCGGCGGGCGCGGCCAAGGCGCTGCGCGTTGCGCGCCAGCTGCTCCTGGTGGCGCTCTCCCTCTATCTCTGCTGGATCGGATGGAAGCTGGCGCAGCGCGCGGGTATGACGATCCCGTCGATGCGCATATCGATCCGCTGGCTTTATGCCAGCCTGCCCGTGGGCTTCCTGCTCCTGGGGCTCTCCCAGCTCTTCGGTATTTTCGCTGGCTCCTCCGCTCCCGAGCAACGGACGGAGGCGGGAGCATGATGCTTCTCGCCGCTGCGGCGCTCTTCGTGGTTCTGGTGATCCTGGGCATCCCGATCGCCATGGTCTTCCTCGCCATCGCTGGGTTCTGGATCGTCATGGAGCCGGCCGTCATGGATGTCGCGGTCGCCCAGCGGCTCGTGGCGGGCACCCAGAGTTTTCCGCTTCTGGCAATTCCGCTCTTCATCCTCGCCGGGGAGTTGATGAACACTTCGGGCATAACACGCCGCGTCATGACCTTCGCACTGCTCCTTACCCGGCGATTGACCGGCGGCCTGGCCAAGACCAACGTCATCCTGAGCACGCTGCTCTCCGGCATGTCGGGTTCGGCCAATGGTGACGCGGCAATGCAGTCGAAGATCCTGGTGCCGCAGATGACGGCGCGCGGCTATCCGAAGCCCTATTCGGCGGCATTGACTGCCTCCTCGGCGCTGATCGCGCCGCTGATTCCGCCGGGCATCAGCCTGATCCTGTTCGGCTTCGTCACCGACACGTCGATTGGCGCGCTGTTTGCCGGCGCAATCCTTCCAGGCCTCCTTCTCTCGGTCGTGTTGCTGTTGCTGGTTCATGTGACGGCGAAGCGGAACCGCTGGGACGGACCGGACAAAGCACCGCCGTTGCAAAGGCTGGGGCCAGCGTTTCTGGGCGCCCTGCCGGCGATCCTGATGCCGGTCTTGATCATCGTCGGCATCCGCGGAGGCATCTTCACGCCGTCGGAGGCGGGCGGGCTTGCCGTGGCGTATACGCTCGTCTTCATGCTCATCTACCGCGAGGCTTCGTTGTCCGGACTCCTCGCGGCGCTTCGCTCGACGATCTCCACCACGGCGGCCATCCTTCTGGTGTTGGCGGCGTCGGCTGCTTTCACCTGGGTGCTGACGTTTGAGCGGGTGCCGCAGGCGGTCGGAGAAGCACTGCTGGCGACCGCGTCCGACCCGCTCTCGATGATGCTGCTGATTTCCTGCATACTGCTGATCGCCGGAATGATCGTCGAGGGTACCGCACTGATTCTGGTCCTCGCGCCGATGTTCATGCCGGTTGCCACCAGCCTTGGCATCGATCCGGTGCAGTTCGGCATCGTCTTCGTGTTCATGATCCACCTCGGCGGCATCACGCCGCCGGTCGGCACGGTCATGTTCACCACTTGCGCCATCACCGGCGTGTCGGTGCCGTCTTTTGCGCGGGCAGTCGTCCCCTTTATCGCGGCATTTCTCTTCACCGCGGCGCTTCTTATCTTCATTCCATCATTATCGACTTGGCTTGCGAGGTTCTGACGTTGACCACCCGTCCCAAGACACAAAATCCGCCAAACGGCTCCTATCAGGCTCCAGCCGTCGAGAAGGCGATCGACATTCTCGAATATCTCGCCGAACGGCAGAATGGCGCGAGCATGACCGAGCTCTGCCGCGCGCTGGAGCGCTCCATGGGCGAACTCTACCGCGTCATGATCGCGCTGGAGCGCCGCCGCTTCGTCTACAAGTCAGCCGAGACAGACCGTTATTCCCTGTCGCTGCGCCTGTTCGAGCTGTCGCACAAAAATCCACCGATCGCTCAACTCGTTCGGGCGGCCCACCCGGTCATGGACGAACTGGCGCGGCGCAGCATGCAGTCCTGCCATTTGGCGATGGCGCAGGATATGCAGCTCTACGTGCTCGCATCGACGGACAGCCCGCTGCCAATGCACTACAGCGTCAAGGTGGGGGCGACGTTTCCGTTGCTCGAGACGAGCTCAGGCGTCGTCATTACGGCTTTTGCGGGCGACATTCGCATCGAGACCGTTTTGGGTGAAGAAGAGAAGGAACTGCGCCCTGGCTATCGGGAGCGCTTCGACCGCATTCGCCGGATTGGCTACGAAGTTTGGGACAGCAAGGTCGTTCGCGGCGTCACCAACCTGTCGGTTGCGATACGCGACCATTCAGGCATCGCCAAGGCGGCGCTTACCATTCCCTATCTGGAGCAGGCGGGTGCCATCCCCACCCGCAAGGATGCTTTGGTGCTGCTGGTCGATGCGGCCACCGCTTTGAGCCGGGATCTCGGCCACGGCGACGTGCTTGCAAGCGAGGCCGTGTCGTGAGCAAGCGTTCTCTCAAAGGCCTGGGTTGGGACCATCCGCGTGGTTTTGCCTGCCTCGAGGCGACCGCGCAGGCTTTCAACAAATTGCGGCCCGACATCGACATCAGCTGGGACGCGCGCAGCCTGCGCGATTTCGGCGAAGCGCCGATCGAGCCGCTGGCGCGGCAATACGATCTCATCATCATCGACCATCCTTTCTCGGGGCAAGCGCGGGCGAGCGGCTGCCTGGTGGATCTTTCGGCGCTGATGCCGGAAACGGTTGCTGCGGTGCAAGCCGATTCTGTCGGCTTGAGCGCACACTCCTATGCCTATGATGGCGGCGTCTGGGCCTTGCCGACCGACGCGGCGGCGCAGGTCGCTGCCTATCGCCCTGATCTCCTGCGGCATTATGGGCTCGATGTCCCCAGGACCCATGACGAAGTCTTGCGTCTGGCGCGCAGCCTGCGGAAAATGGGAGCCTGGATTGCCGTGCCATCCGGGCCGACGGATGCGATATGTCAGGTTCTGTCCTATGCCGCCAATCTGGGCGATCCGGTCGGCACCGTCGACGGCATCTTCACCTCTCGGGAGACGTTGCTGATGGTTCTCGACCTTCTCGATGAACTCACGCGCATGGCGCACCCCAGATCCACCAGCCAGAATCCGATTGCCGCTTATGAGGCGATGGCAGGCAGCGACGAGATTGCCTATGTGCCGCTTCTGTTCGGCTATTCAAACTATGCGCGCCAAGAAGGGCGTCCTGTTGTGCAGGCGGCGGATTTTGCCGGCCCCGGCAGCAATCCGGTGCGTGGGGCACTGCTTGGTGGGGCCGGTTGCGCGATATCGACCTGTTGTTCCGATCTCGAAGCCGCGCGAGATTATCTCGCATGGCTGCACGGCAGGGATGTGATGAGCGGACTTTATTTCGAAGCCGGCGGTCAGCCCGGAAGTCGCGCGGCATGGACTTCTGAGTCTGTGAATGCTCGCACCAATGGCTTTTTTGCCGATACCCTGGCCACGCTCGAAATGGCAAGTCTTCGGCCGCGGTTTTCCGGCTTTGTGAGCTTCATGGAAGCGGCGGGGCTGAAGATGAACGCCTATCTGAAAGGGGAATGCAGCCGGCAGAATATCCTCGACGGGCTCCTTGATGGGTATGCCGGGGCCTGGGATGGACAATTCATTGCCTATTCAATCAACGAATTGTCCACACAACGCTCAACCTGATGCAACCTGCCGGTGCCAGGTGAACTGTGCGCATAGAGACCCTATTTTCGGGCAAATCCGGAACGATCCACACCTGGCAGAGTCTACCAAAGGTGTTGCGAGCCCTGATTTGAACCTGCCTGCTCGTTCAGGCGCATCCCAATCCTATCGGTCAGCGGCCGATCGACGTTGCGCTTTCTGGAAGTAAGACGGAGCCCGAGGCCGAGAAACCCGCCATCGGTACTTCGGTTTGGTCTCGTCAGGCGCGGAACCGCGCCCGCCGGCTTTTTCAGCCGGTTCCGAGCCGGGCGGCGTTGCGTCGGCGCACGACCTCATAGGCGATGGCGCCGGCAATTGTGAGAGCGATCATGATCAGTGCCAGCGCGTTGACCGCCGGTGTCAGGCCGGTGCGCACCTTGGTGGCGATGTAGACCGTCAGCGGCGTGTCGAAGCCGCGCACGAACAGCGTCGTGTTGTAGTTCTCGATGGACTGCAGCACCGCCAGGAAGCCGGCAGCGATCAGCGCCGGCTTGAGGAAGGGCAGGAGCACGCGGCGGAAGACCATGAATTTCGACGCGCCGAGGCCGAGCGCCGCCTCCTCCTGCGTCGGGTCGAAGCGCTGCAGGCGGGCGGTGATCATCAGCATGACGTAGCAGATGATGAAGCTCGCCTGGGCGATGACGATCAGCACCACGCCGCCGCCGACGCCGAGCTGGCGCCACAGAACCAGCGTCGCAATGCCGATGACCACGCCCGGTGTCAGCAACGGCGAGACCATCACCGCGTAGAGGAAGCTGCGGGCGCGGGAATGCAGGCTGGTGAGGACCAGTGCCGCTGCCGTTCCGACCGGCAGAGCCACCGCCACGACGCAGACGGCGACGATGATCGACGTCCACAATGATTGCCACATGCCGCTGTCGGTCGACAGTTCCTGGAACCATTTCAGCGTCGTGCCCTGCCATGGCGTGACGGTCGGGAAGCGGCTGGTGTTGAACGTGGCGACGCCCATGATGGCGAGTGGCGCGAAAAGATAGAGGAAGAACGCCGCCATGTAGAAACCGAACAGGGCGCGGGCGATGCGGTCGGCGGCGCTCATTTCGCCACCTCCGTCAGGCTGACGCGGGCGAGCTTCAGCGTCACGAGCACGACCGCCAGGCACAGCACCAGCAGCACCAGCGCATAGGCCGCGCCCCGATTCCAGTCGCCGCCCTCGAAGAACCAGTTGTAGATGATCTCGGTGAACCAGCGGCTGCCCGGCGCGCCGAGCAGGGCGGGCGCCACGTAGCTGCCGGCCGCCAGCATGAAGGTGAAGACGCAGCCGGTGGCGATGCCGGCCTTGGCGTGCGGGATGACGACGCGCCAGTGGATGCGCCAGGTGGATGCGCCGAGGTCGCGCGCCGCCTCGATCTGCGACTTGTCGAGGGATTCGATGGAATTGTAGATCGGGAACAGCATGAACAGGATGTAGGCATAGGTCATGCCGGCGAGCACGCCGCCATCGCCATACCAGCGCACCGGCTCGTCGATGATGCCGAGCGACAGGAGGACGGCGTTGAGCGGACCCCGGAAGGCAAGCAGGATATACCAGGCCAGCGTGCGCAGCACCTCGTTGATCCAGAACGGGATGGTCAGCGCCAGAAGCACGATGGCCGCCTGGTTGGTCGTCGCATGCTGCGCCAGCCAGAAGGCGAGTGGATAGCAGACGAGGAAGGTGACCAGGGCAACCAGCGCGCTGGCCCAGATTGTCTTGAGGAAGATCGCCCGGTGCACGCCCTCATTGGCCAGGTAGAGGATGTTGTCGAGCGAATAGACGTCGTTCGCCCCGCCGATCTGCGATGGCGGCAGGTTTGGCCTCAGCGCATAGTCGATCATCATCACATTCGGTGCCAGCACCATGCCGGCAAGCCACACGGCGACCAAGGCCAGGAACAGCGTGCCGAGCCCACCGCCGAAACGCCTGTAGAGTTCAGCCATCGGGCAGCACCACGGCGTTGACGCTGTTGAAGCCGAAACGGGCGCGGGCGCCGATGGACGGCGCGGCCGCCAGGTCGGTGCTGGAGATCGAGGCGACCAGTTGCATGCCGTCGTCGGTGACGCCATGCGCCAGGGCGAATGCGCCCTCGAAGTCGACACGCTCGATTGTGGCGGCCAGCGCGTTGTCGGCGCTGTTGCCTGGCTTCAGCGCTTCCGGGCGGACATAGAGCGTGGCGCTGGCGCCGCTTTCAAGCCCGTCTCCGGCGCGGCCGGCAAGCGTGCCGTGGGCGCAGTCGACCGTAGCGATGCCGGCTTCTATGCCTTTCACCGTGCAGGCGACGGCATTGGTTTCACCGACGAAGCGCGCCACGAACGGTGTGGCCGGATTGTCGTAAAGATCGCGTGGCGCCCCCACCTGCTGCACCACGCCGGCGCTCATCACCGCGACGCGGTCAGACATGGCAAGCGCCTCCGACTGGTCATGCGTGATGTAGATGAAGGTGACGCCGGTGCGTTTCTGCAAGGCGCGTAGCTCGGCACGCATGTGCTGGCGCAGCTTCAGGTCGAGGGCCGACAGCGGCTCGTCAAGCAAAAGCACCTGCGGCTCGACGGCGAGCGCCCGGGCGATCGCCACGCGCTGCCGCTGGCCGCCGGAAAGCTCATCCGGCATACGTTCGCCAAAGCCTTCCAGGGCGATAAGCTTCAGCAACTCGTCAGCCTTGCGGCGGCGCTCTGCCTTGGCGATGCCGCGCGCTTCCAGTCCGAAGGCGATGTTCTCCCACACCGGCATCAGCGGAAACAGCGCCAGGGACTGGAAGATCATGGCAGTCGGCCGCTGGTTGGGACCGAGCGCCGCCATATCCTTGCCGCCGATCAGGATCCGGCCTTCGGTCGGCTGCAGGAAACCGGCGATGACGCGCAAGAGCGTGGTCTTGCCGCAGCCGGAGGGACCGAGGATGGAAAAGAACTCCCCGCCCTCGACGGTGAACGAGACGTCGCTGACGGCGCGGGTTGCGCCGAACGTCACGCCGACCTGATGCAGCTCTACGGAATGTGACATGGTCCCCCGGGTTTATGGTGCGTGCGGGTCTTGTTGTTGTTGGCCGCCCGCGTCCGTGACGGAATTGCGCCGAGATCGCCCCTCATCCTTACCCTCTCCCCGTGAACGGGGAGAGGGGGTCACCCACGTTGCAGCTACCCTCCTTCTCCCCGCACGCGGGGAGAAGGTGCCGGCAGGCGGATGAGGGGCGGGCGCTCGCGCCAGTCACCTTGCTCCCGCCGGCCTCAGGCCGACAGGAAGCGGTCCTGGTACTCATTGCGCTTGGCGACGAACCAGCTTTCCTGGATCGGCCACCACCACAATTTATCCAGCGCGTCGTCCGGGTAGGCGGCGGCGAAGAAGGCCTTTGCCTGGTCCGAGGTCATCTCGGCGGCGCCGACGGCGGTCGAGTTGATCGAGGTGGCGTCGGTATACATGGCGCCGGCTTCCGGCGTCAGGAACCAGTTGATGAAGGCGTAAGCCTGATCGAGGTTCTCAGCGCCCTTGGGGATCGCCACGCCTTCCATCCAGGCAAGCGCGCCTTCCTTCGGCGCGATGAAGCTGATGGGCAGGCCTTCCTTGCCGAGCGCGGCGGCGGTCGAATCCCAGGTCTGGCCGATGGCGCAGCCATTGACGCGGAAGGCGCCCTGCGCCTCGTTCTCGTTGGACCAGAACTGGGCGATGTTGCCCTTGCGGGCGGTCGCCTCGGCCAGGATCGCGTCGTAGATCTTGACCATGCTCTCTTCCGACTTGAAGGCGTCGGTCATCGGCATGGGCAATTTGCCTTCGGCTTCGAGCCACAGACCGAGGCCGACAAGGCCCGAATGGCCGCGCACGGTGGCCTTGGCATCCATCTCGGGTTTCCAGATGTCGCCATAGGAGGCCGTGCCGTATTCGAGCGGCGCCTGGTCCTTGTCGAAGGAGATGGCTTCCGTGCCCCAGTCGGTCGGCACCTGGTAGCGCTTGCCGTCGATCACGGCGCCGAGGTTCTCGGAATTCTTCCAGGCGCTTGGCAGGCACTTGTCGACATTCACCTTCGTCTCGTCGATCGGCTGCACCAGCTCGAACTCGACATAGTTGGGCACACGGTCGACCGTCGGCCAGATAATGTCGAAGCCGCCGCCATTGTTGGCGCGCAACTGGTTCAGCAGTTCGTCATTGGTGCCGTAGGGCGTGTACTTGGCCTTGATGCCCGTGGCCTTTTCGAAGGCCGCCAGCATGTCATCGTTGATGTAGCCCGCCCAGGCGAAGATGTTGACCGCACCGGACGACCCCTGCGCGTAGGAGCGGGAGATGAAGGGGGCGGCAAGCGAAAAGCCCGCGACGGACGCCGCGCCCTTGATAAAGTTACGCCGTTTGATCAGTGTCATGAAAAGCACTCCCATTGTTCCGTTGCGTTGGTGATCGCAGCGGTTATTCCCGCTATGTTACAACGCGATGAACCTGCGGCAACAAAAAAAGCGCCAATTGAATCCAATGCGCGCGTGCCGGCCAAACGGGAGGAAATGCATGCTGCGCGGCCTGGACCCGATCCTGTCCCCCGAACTCTTGTACACTTTGCGGGCGATGGGCCATGGCGACGAGATCGTCATCGCCGACGCCAACTTCCCGGGCGAATCGAGCGCCCGGACATTGATCCGCCTCGACGGCATCGAGGCGGCACGTGTGCTGGCGGCGGTGCTCAGCGTCATGCCGCTCGACAGTTTCGTCGACGATCCGGCAATCAGCATGCAGATGGTCGACGATCCCGAGGGCGTTCCGCCCGTGATAGAGGCGTTCCAGAAGGTGATCGATGAGGTGGCCGACCATCCGGCGCGGATACGCCCGCTGGAGCGTTTCGCCTTCTATGACCGGGCGCGCGAGGCATTCGCCGTCATCCAGACCGGCGAGCGGCGCTTTTACGGCAACGTCATCCTGAAGAAGGGCGTTTTGCCGCCAGATGGTGGCTGACCCGTTTTACAGGGCTGGCGCCTTTGGCCGGTGCGCGACATTTGCTTCGCTCTCCGGCGCATAGCGGGCCGAAAGCGTCTCGCCGGTGCGGCGGTAATGGGCGGTCAAAAGGGCGACGGTCCGGTCTGCATCGCGGGCAATCGCCGCTTCCATGATGTCCTGGTGCTCGCGCGACACGTCACGCGAGGAGGCGGCCATCGACCCGCCGAGAACGGGAAAGCGGTAGCGTTCCGTCTCCACATAGAGCTTTTGCGAGAAGTCGAGCAGCCAGTTCGAGCGGCAGGCGCTGATCAGGGCGTGATGGAAGCGGTGATGCCGCTCCTCGAGCGCCTTGATCTCTTCCTTCGGCGGCTGTTCCGTAAGGTCCTGCAAACGCTTCGCCTTGATGGCAAGCGCGTGGAAAGTGGAGATGATCTCGGTTTCCCATTCGTCGTCGCCATATTCGATGGCGCGCCGCAGGGCCTCGGCCTCGATGTGGATGCGCGTCTCCACCGCATCCCACATTTCGCTCAGCGACAATGGCGCGACGGTGAAGCCACGCAGCGCCACGGTGGTCACCAGCCGCTCGCTGTGCAGCCGGTTCAACGCCTCGCGCAGCGGCGAATAGCCGAGCCCGTAGCGCTGTTTGAGATTGTCCAGCCTCAGCGGGCTGCCCGCCTCAAGCGTGCCGCTGACAATGTCCCAGCGCAGCTTCTGATAGGCTTCCTCGGTGAGCGTCGTTTCCCGCACGCCTTTTCTTTCCGACACGTCCGCGATCCTGTTTGCGATTCCATCCCCAAAGTTCGACGAGAGCATAGCACGCCGATGCGTGCAACCAACGAAAAAAACAGAATTTGCGAAAATCTGTATTTACAACGAAAATCACGCTGTTATCCTCTGGCCAACGAACAGAGGAGGTGAGCATGTCGTCAGGCAGGGAGAATTACCGCGAGGACGTGGTCGGGCGCGCCAATGTCGAGGACACGCCTGAACTCCTGGCCTATTACGACGAGCTGGAGGCGCTGGAAGCCGGCGCGCTATGGACCGTCGCCAACAAGATCGAGCCGTGGGAGCCGCAATCGTCTTCCGTGCCGATGATCTGGCGCTACCGCGACCTGCGCGAACATGTGCTGCGATCGGTCAAGCTGGTGACGCCGGAAAAGGCCGGTCGCCGCGTGATCTACCTCAACAATCCGGGCCGGCGCGATGTCGCAGCCGCCGTCGGCTGGCTCTATTCCGGCCTGCAGGTGATGCATCCGGGCGAGGCGGCTTCCGCGCACCGCCATTCCGCCTCGGCCCTGCGCTTCATCATGGAGGGCGCCGGCGCCTACACCATCGTCGACGGCCACAAGATGACGCTCAACGCCAACGACTTCGTGCTGACGCCGAACGGCACCTGGCACGAACATGGTGTCGAGGCTTCGGGCAGCCCCTGCATCTGGCAGGACGGGCTCGACATTCCGCTGGTCAACACGCTGGAAGCCAATTTCTACGAGGTGCATCCGGATCTCAGCCAGGCCGTTGGCCATCCGGTCGACGACATGACCAAGACCTGGGGCAATCCCGGCCTGACGCCGGGCGGCGGGGCCTGGGACAAGGGTTATTCGCCGCTCTACAAATATGAATGGACGCGCACCTACGAGGCGCTGTCGCGCTACGCCGAGGCCACCGACGGCTCACCCCATGACGGTGTGCTGATGGAGTACATCAACCCGGTCACGTCCGGCCCGGTGATGCAGACCATCGGCGCCAGCATGCAGATGCTGCGGCCCGGCGAGAAGACCACAGCGCACCGCCACACCGGCAGCTATCTCTACCAGGTCGCCAAGGGCAAGGGCTATTCCGTCATCGGCGGCAAACGCTTCGACTGGCAGGAGCGCGACATCTTCTGCGTGCCCTCATGGGCTTGGCATGAGCATGCCAATCTGTCCGACGGCGATGACGCCTGCCTGTTCTGCTTCAACGATCTGCCGGTGATGCGCGCGCTCGGCCTCTACCGGGAAGAAGCCTTCGCCGACAATGGCGGGCACCAGCCACAAGACTGACATCAATTACACTGGCAAGGAATTCTGCATGCGACTGGTTACCTACAGGGCCTCGGTCGAGGCGCCCGCGCGTCTCGGCGTGATCGAAGGCGAGAGCGTCGTCGACGTGGAAGCGCTGGGCATCGCCTTCGGCGAGGACTTTCCCGCTTCCATGCTGGAGCTGATCGACCTCGGCCCGGACGGGCTGGCGGCGCTGAAGCGGATGCTCGACGAGGCGCGCGGCGCCTGGCCGGTGCGCACGACCGTGCCGCTGTCCAACGTCAAGCTGCTCGCGCCGATCCCGCGGCCGCGCAAGAACATCTTCGGCATCGGCCTCAACTATGTGGAGCATGTCGCCGAATCGAGCCGCACGCTCGACACGTCGAACGACCTGCCGAAAGAGCCCGTCATCTTCAGCAAGCCGCCGATGGCGGTGGTCGGGCCGAACGAGCCGATCGAGCACAACACGGCGCTGACGCAGCAGCTCGACTGGGAAGTGGAACTTGCCGTCATCATGGGCCGCACGGCTAGCAAGGTGTCCGAGGACGCGGCTCTTTCCCATGTCTTCGGCTACAGCGTCATGATCGACGTCAGCGCCCGCGACAACCGGCGCGCCGGCCAGTGGATCTATTCCAAGGGGCAAGACAGTTTCGCGCCGTTCGGCCCATGCATCGTCACCGCCGACGAGATTGCCGATCCGCATGATCTGGATCTCTGGCTGACCGTCAATGGCGAGCGCAAGCAAGGTTCCAACACCAGGCACATGCTGTTCAAGATCCCGACGCTGATCTCCGACATCTCGGCCGGCATCACGCTGGAGCCGGGCGACATCATCGCCACGGGAACGCCCGAAGGCGTCGGCGCCGGGCGCACGCCGCAGGAATGGCTGTGGCCCGGCGACGTGGTGGAAGCCTGCGTCGAAGGCATCGGCACGATCCGCCACCCGGTGGTGGCGATCGGCAATGATTTTTCGCGACGCCGGCCGGCCGGTTGAAAACCGCACGGCACCGTCATCCAAGGGAGGAAAGAATGAGCATTCGTATCGTGAGCACGACCATCAAGGCGGGGCTTGTCGCCACGGCACTGGGCATGGTTTTCGCAGGCAGCGCCGGCGCGGAACCGCTGCGCATCGGCTTCATCACCACGCTGTCGACGCCGGCTGGCTATATCGGCCAGGACATCCGAGACGCCTTCAACCTCGCCATCGGCGAGGACGGCACGCTGGGCAAGACGCCGGTGACGCTGGAAATCGAGGATGACGGGTTGAAGCCGGCCAACGCCAAGCAGTCGGCCGACCGGCTGGTGCAGTCGGGCATCAAGCTGTTCACCGGGGTGAACTTCTCCAACGTGCTGGCGGCGGTGCAGCCAACCGTGCTGCAGTCGGGCGGTTTCTACATCAGCCTCAATCCTGGCCCGTCGGTCTTCGCCGGCGAGAAGTGCAACGCCAATTACTTCGTCGCCTCCTACCAGAACGACGCCTTCCACGAGGCGGCCGGCCTGGCGGCCAACAAGCTCGGCTACAAGAAAGTGGTCATCCTCGCGCCGAACTATCAGGCCGGCCGCGATGCGCTGAACGGTTTCAAGGCGACCTACGAAGGCGAGATCGTCTCGGAGATCTACACCAAGCTCGACCAGACGGATTTCTCCGTCGAGCTGGCGCGCATCCGCTCGCTTTCTCCCGACGCAATCTACCAGTTCCATCCAGGCGGGGCGGGCATCAATTTCGCCAAGCAGTATGACAATGCCGGCCTGAAGGACAGCGTGCCGATGCTCATTCCGGCCTTCTCGCTCGATGCGCAGATGGTCAAGGCGACGGGCGACGCGGCCGACGGCATCTATGCCTCGGCCCTGTGGACGACCGAGTTCGACAACGATGCCTCGCGCGACTTCGTCAAGCGCTTCAAGGACGCCTATGGCCGCACGCCGACCATGTATGCCGAGCAGGCCTACGACACGGCGAACCTGATCGCCTCGGCGCTCGACGCGGTCGATGGCAATATCGACGATGCCGACGGTTTCCGCGCCGCGCTGCGCAAGGCCGACTTCACGCCGATCCGCGACGCCTTCACCTTCGGCCCGAACCAGCATCCGATCCAGAACTACTATCTGACGCGGTTCGAGAAGAACGCCGATGGCGAGATCGTCCAGAAGGTGGTGGAGCGCATCGCCGAAAACCATCAGGACTCATACGCCAAGGATTGCAAGCTCGACTGACCGGTTTCGCCCGGCCTGCCTCACGCGGGCCGGGCGGCCTTCGACATTCCTGAAGGGCGAGCATCGGAGCGCCATGATTCTCTTCATCGAACAGCTTCTGAACGGCCTGCAATATGGCGCGTTCCTCTTCCTGCTTGCCTCGGGCCTGACGCTCGTCTTCGGCATCATGGGCGTGATCAACCTCACCCATGGCACCTTCTACATGGTCGGCGCCTATTGCGGCGCGCTGACCATCGCCGCGACCGGCTCCTTCATGCTCGGCGTTCTGGCGGCGATGGCCGGGGCCGGCATTTACGGCCTGCTGGTAGAGACGGTGGTGGTGCGCTGGCTCTACGGGCGCGACCATCTCTACCAGGTGCTGGCGACGCTCGGCCTGATCCTGTTCACCAACGAAGCGGTGACGCTGATCGTCGGCCGCGCGCCGATCTTCATGAACATCCCCGATTTCCTGCAGGGCTCGGTGACGCTGCTGCCGGGGCTGGCCTATCCTCTGATGCGCCTGGCGCCGACGACCGGCAGATGGTCGATGCGCTCGGCGTCAACATGCGGCTTCTCTACATGAGCGTGTTCGGTCTGGGCGCCGTCCTGTGCGGCCTCGCCGGCGTGATGGCCGCGCCGCTTCTGGCGGTCGAGATCGCCATGGGCGAGCGCATCCTGATCACCACCTTCGTCGTCATCGTCATCGGCGGCGTCGGCTCCATTCGCGGCGCCTTCGTCGGCGCCATGCTGGTCGGCATGGTCGACAGTCTGGGCCGGGCCTATGTGCCGCAGATCCTGACTTCGCTGCTGCCGTTTTCCGTCGCCGACACGCTGGGCGCGGGCCTGGTCTCGGCCAGCATCTACGTGCTGATGGCGCTGGTGCTTCTCGTCCGGCCCTATGGCCTCTTTCCTGCGCGGAGCTGACCGATGCCCAAACCCGACCGTTTCGCGATCACCGGGCTTATCATGCTCGTTCTGCTCATTCTCGCGCCGATCGTCGTCGTGCAGACGGGCTGGCATGGCGGCCTGCCGCTGTTCACCCGCATCGTCATCTACGCGCTGGCGGTGGTCAGCCTCGACCTCATCATCGGCTATGGCGCGCTGATCAGCTTCGGCCACGCCATGTTCTTCAGCCTGGGCGGCTACATGGTGGCGATCCTCGCCCATCACACCAACGCCGGCGACCTGATCTTCGGTTGGGCTGGCAGCAATTCAGCCTTCATCCTGTGGCCGCTGGCGCTTCTTGCCTGTGCGCTGCTTGGCCTCGTCATCGGTTATCTGGCGCTGAAGACACGCGGCGTGCAGTTCATCATGATCACGCTGGCCTTTGCCCAGATGGTCTATTTCCTGCTCGTCTCGCTGCAATATTACGGCGGCGACGACGGGCTGATGATGGACACGCGCAACACCATGGCCGTGGTCGACCTCGACAATCCGTGGTCGCTCTACTACCTGGCGCTCGGCATTCTGGTGATCTGGGTCCTGTTCTGCCGCTTCATCGTCAATTCGCGCTTCGGCATGGTGTTCCAGGGGCTCAGGCAGAGCGAGCGCCGCGCCATCAATCTCGGCGTCAATCCGCTGCCGTTCCGGCTGACCGCCTTCGTCATCTCGGCTGTCGGCACCGGCATGGCCGGTATTCTTTGGGCCAATTACGCGCAGTTCGTCACGCCCGACATGGCCACCTGGGCGAAATCCGGCGAGTTCATGGCCATCGTCACGCTGGGCGGGCTCGGCACGTTGCTTGGACCCATCGCCGGGGCGGCGGCCTTCATCGGCCTTGAACAGATCCTCACCATCTGGACGGAGCACTGGATGATCGTCATGGGGCCGGTGCTGGTGCTGATCGCCCTGTTCGGCCAGCAGGGCATGCTCGGCCGCTTCCTCAAGGGAGGCCGCCATGACTGAAGTCCTCTCGCTACGGCACCTGCGCAAGTCCTTCGGCGCTCTGAAGGTCACCGACGACGTGACGTTGGAGGTGCGCGCCGGCGAAATCCACGCGCTGATCGGGCCGAACGGCGCCGGCAAATCGACGCTCATCGCGCAGATCTGCGGCGAACTGCCTTCCGATGCGGGAACCGTGCATTTCCAGGACCGGGATATCACGCCGCTGTCCGCCTTCAAACGCGCCAGGCTGGGGCTCGGGCGCTCATTCCAGACGACGCAGCTCTGCCTGGAGTTCACCGTGCTGGAACATGTGATCCTGTCGCCCGACTGCATGGGCGGCGGCTCGTTCAACCTGTTCGCCAACCCGCGCAACGATGCCGGCCTGCGCGACGAGGCGCTGCACTGGATCGGCAAGGCGGGGCTCGGCGGGCGCGAGAACCGGCAGGTGGCCAACCTCGCCCATGGCGAACGCCGCCAGCTCGAACTGGCCGTGGCGCTGGCCCGCAAGCCGCATGTGCTGGTGCTGGACGAGCCGATGGCCGGCATGGGCGCCGAGGAGTCCACCCGCATGGTGACCCTGCTGCAGGAGCTGAAGGGGCAATATCCGATGCTGCTGGTCGAGCACGACATGGATGCGGTGTTCACGCTCGCCGACCGGGTCAGCGTGCTGGTCTATGGCCGCGTGATCTTCACCGGCACGGTGGATCAGGTGCGGCAGGATGCCGAGGTGCGCAGCGCCTATCTGGGAGACGATTGATGCTGAAGGTGACCGGTCTCGAAGCGGGCTACGGGGTCAGCCAGGTTCTGTTCGGCATGGAGTTCGAGGTGCCGCGCGGGTCGGTGACCTCGCTGATCGGCCGCAACGGCATGGGCAAGACCACCACCATCCACACGATCCTCGGCATGGTGCGGGCGCGGCGCGGCGATGTCGTGCTGCAAGGTGACAGCATCACCGCCCTGCAGCCCAACGCCATCGCCCGGCGTGGCATCGGCCTGGTGCCCGAGGGGCGGCGCGTGTTTCCGTCGCTGAGCGTCGAGGAAAACCTCGTTGCCACGGCGCGGCCGGGCGGCAAGGATGGCTGGACGCTGCAGCGCATCTTCGAACTCTTTCCGCGCCTGCAGGAACGGCGCGGCCAGTCCGCGGCAACGCTTTCGGGTGGCGAGCAGCAGATGCTGGCGGTCGGCCGGGCGCTTCTGACCAATCCGGCGCTGCTGATCCTCGACGAGGCAACCGAGGGGCTGGCGCCGGTCATCCGCGCCGACATATGGTCAACGCTGCGCGAATTGAAGAAACGTGGCCAGTCGATCCTCGTCGTCGACAAGAATCTGAAGGAGATGGCGCCGCTGGTCGACCGCCATCACATCGTCGAGAAGGGCAAGGTGGTGTGGCAGGGCACGCCGCAGGAACTGGCGGCGAACGCCGATCTCGCGCATCGCTATCTGGGGGTCTGAGGGCAATGGCCGACACGCTCTACAGGAACATGGAGCAGGCCACGCTGGAGCGCGAATACAACGCGCGCGAAAGCGTCGCTTCCTATGACGACGAACATGCGCGCTACGTGGCCGAGAGCGCCCGCGTCCAACGCACGCATCGCGTCGTCAAGGACATCGTCTACGATCCGCAAAGCGGCGAGATGCTCGACCTTTATCCGGCGGGCAAGGACTGCCCGGTCTTCCTGTGGGTGCATGGCGGCTATTGGCGCGGCGGCTCGAAGGAGGACAACGCCTTTGCCGCCGGCGGGCTCGTGCCGCACGGCGTCTCCGTGGCCGTGATGAACTACACGCTGGCGCCGCAGGCGGATATCGCCGAGATGGTCCGCCAGGTGCGCAGCGCGGTGGCTTGGCTGAAGCACAATGGCTTCGCCCATGGCATCAGGACCGACAGGATTCATGTCGGCGGCTCGTCGGCCGGCGGTCATCTCGTTGGCATGCTGCTTGCCGGCGGCTGGACCGAGCGCTTCGGTCTTCCGGACAATATCCTCGGCACCGTTCTGGCGCTGAGCGGGCTTTACGAACTGGAGCCGTTGCAGCATACGCAGGTGGATGGCTGGATGCGTTTCACCAAACAATCGATTGCCGGGAACTCGCCCATGCGATTGATCCCCGAGCGCAGCGAGGCGCGGTTGATCGCCTCCGTCGGCGGGCTGGAGACCAGCGAATTCATCCGCCAGACCCGCGATTATGCGGACGCCTGGAACGCCGCCGGTCATGCCGTGCAGAGCATCGACATGCCGGCGCACAATCATTTCGACATCGCGCTGAGCCTGACCGAGCCGCAAGGCGCTCTGGCCAAGGCCGTGCGCGCATCCATCGCCAGCCCCGTCGCAGGAGAAGCCGCATGAAACCGTTCAAGGCAGCCGTTGCCCAGGCCGCATCCAACCCCGTCGATCCGCTCGCCTCGGCTGAAAAGGCGGCGGCGATGATCCGTGAGGCGGCGGGCGAGGGCGCCAGGCTGATCGTCTTTCCCGAAGCCTTCCTCGGCGGCTACCCGAAGGGCGCGTCCTTCGGCGCGCCGATCGGCATGCGCAAGCCGGAGGGGCGCGAAGCCTTCAAGGCCTATTACGAACGCGCCATCGATCTCGACGGCGACGAGGTGGCGCTGATTGCCGAAGCCACCGCCGAGACCGGCATCTTCGCCGTCATGGGCTGCATCGAGCGCGACGGCGGCACGCTCTATTGCACGGTGCTGTTCTTCGATGGCGAGCAAGGGCTTGTCGGCAAGCACCGCAAGCTGATGCCGACCGCCGGCGAGCGGCTGATCTGGGGCTTTGGCGACGGCTCGACCATGCCGGTCTTCGAGACGCCGCTTGGCCGCATCGGCGCGGTGATCTGCTGGGAAAACTACATGCCGATGCTGCGCATGCACATGTACAGCCAGGGCATCAGCCTTTATTGCGCGCCGACCGCCGACGACCGCGACACCTGGCTGCCGACCATGCGCCACATTGCGCTGGAAGGGCGCTGCTTCGTGCTGACGGCCTGCCAGCACATCACCCGCGCCGCCTATCCTGACGACCATGAATGCGCACTGGGCGACGATCCGGCGACCGTTTTGATGCGCGGCGGCAGCGCCATCGTCGATCCGCTCGGCCGCGTGCTGGCGGGGCCGGATTTCGACGGCGAGGCGCTGCTCTATGCCGAGATCGACATGGGCAGCGTGGCGCGCGGCAAATATGATTTCGACGTGACCGGCCACTATGCGCGGCCCGACGTGTTCCAGCTCACGGTGGACGACCGGCCCAAGCGCGCCGTATCCGCCATCAGCGGCAAGAGCGCGTAGTGCAAGGCCATGCGCTTCACGCTCGACGAACTCGACCCGCAGATTGGCTACAAGCTGATGACGGCGACGGTGACGCCGCGCCCCATCGCCTGGGTGACCAGCCTTTCGGCCGCTGGCGTGGTCAACGCCGCACCCTACAGCTTCTTCAACGTCATGGGGCACAAGCCGCCGACCGTCGCCATCGGCGTGATGGCGGATGACAAGCGCGGCTTCAAGGACACGTCGCGCAACATCGTCGCCGGTGGCGAATTCGTCGTCAATCTGGTGCCGGAGCGGCTGGCCGGGCGCATGAACATCACCTCGATGGACGCGCCGAGCGATGTCAGCGAGCTTGACTGCGCCGGGCTGACGCCGCTCGCCTCCGCGCGCGTCGCGCCGCCGCACATCGCCGAGGCGCCGGTGTCCTTCGAATGCGTCAGCCACACCGTGCTGGTCACCGGCCCGCACCAGGCGCTGGTGGTCGGCCGCGTTGTGGAGATCCGCGTCGCCGACGAATTCGTGCTCGACGCGAACCGCGGCCACATCGACACGCCGGCGCTCGGCCTGATCGCCCGCATGCACGGGCGCGGCTGGTATGCGCGCTCGCAGGACACTTTCCAGATCGACCGGCCAACCTATGCCGAATGGCAGGCCGCGCAGACGAAGCTTGGCGAGAAGGTTTAGAGTGTTTTCAGTTCAGGGTGGATCGCCCCGCATCCCCCTGCCGGGACCTTCTCCCCATGCACACGGGGAGAAGGAGGTTGGCCGCAACGTCTATGCCTCCCTCTCCCCGCTTGCGGGGAGAGGGTAAGCGTGAGGGGCGGGCGCCGACCAAGTCTGCGAGAATCTAGCGCCGCCGCAGCAGATAAGTGTCCATGATCCAGCCCCTGGCGCTGCGCGCCTTGGCGCGGGTCTCGACGATCTCGTCCGCCACATCAGCGAGCCGGCCGGCGATGACGATCTCGTCCGCCGTGCCGAGGTAGGCGCCCCAGAAGATGTCGTAGGCATCGCCGGGCAGCACGCCGAAGGCGCAACCGCCGTCGAGCATGACGAGCGCCGTATCGGCGTTGTCGGGAAAGCCCTCGGCGCGCAGGCGGCGGCCGGTGGTGATGTGGATCGCCCCGCCGATCGTGTTGACCGGCATTTTATGGCTCGCCGCCAGCGCCTGCAGGCTGGTGATGCCGGGCACGACATCGAGCGCGAAGGCGACGCCCGTGTCCGCCCGCAGCCGCTCGATGATGCGCAATGTGCTGTCATACAGCGACGGGTCGCCCCAGACGAGAAAGGCGGCGTGGCCGTCGTCCCCCGTGTGTTCGGCCAGCAGCCGGGCGTAAAGGCGGGCGATGGCCGCATGCCAGTCGTCGACGCCATTGCGGTAGGACGGGTCGTCCGCATCGCGCACCGGCAGGTCGAACTCGACGATGCGCGTGTTCTTGTTGCCGAGGAAGCGCTCGCAGATGGCGCGGCGCAGGTCGGCCAGGTCTTCCTTGGCCTCGCCCTTGCGCGGGATCAGGATCACGTTGGCGCGGTTCAGCGCGTTGATACCCTGCACCGTCATGTGCTCGGGATTGCCGGCGCCGATGCCGATGACCGAAAGCGTGCGCATCCGCCTAGCCGTCCGAGACGCCGGCTTCGGCGAAGGTCGCCATGTCATTGTGACAGGCGAGCGCGCCGCGCAGGATGTTGATCGCCAGGCAGGCGCCGGAGGCTTCGCCAAGCCGCATGTCGAGGTCGAGCAAGGGCGCCAGATCAAGGGCTGCAAGCAGCTTGCGGTGGCCGGGTTCGGCCGAGACATGGCCTGCAATGGCGTGCGCCAAGCCGATTTCGCTCAGCCGGGCGAGGGGTGCCACCGCCGCGCCGCAGACGAAACCGTCGAGCAGGACGGGGATGCGTCTCTGCCGTGCGGCGAGGGCCGCGCCGAACATGGCCGCCAGCTCGCGCCCGCCCAGGCAGCGCAGCGTGGCGAGCGGATCGGCGAGGATCGCCGCGTGCCGGGAAAGCGCGGTGTCCACCACGCCGGCCTTGCGGGCAAGGCCTGCATCGTCGACGCCGGTGCCACGCCCGACCCAGTCCGCGCCCTGGCCGCCGAACAGGCCGGCGGCGACGGCTGCCGCCGCCGTTGTGTTGCCGATGCCCATCTCGCCCAGCGCGACGAGATCGGCGTTAGCCGGAACGGCGTCATGGCCGGCCTGGACAGCGGCGAGGAAATCGCGCTCGCTCATCGCCGGCGCCTGGGTGAAATCCTCGGTCGGGCGGTCGATGTCGAGCGGGGTGACGGTCAGCGTCGCGCCGGCCTGTGCGGCCAACTGGTTGATGGCCGCACCGCCGGCGGAAAAATTCGCCACCATCTGCGCCGTCACCTCGGCGGGGAAGGCCGAGACGCCGCGCGCGGTCACGCCATGTGAGCCGGCAAAGACCAGCACATGGACATTGTCCAGCCGAGGCCGGGCGTGGCCCTGCCAGCGGGCGAGCAGCACGGCGGCTTCCTCGAGCCGGCCGAGGCTGCCGGGCGGCTTGGTCAGCGTTGCCTGGCGGGCTGACGCCTCTCTGGCCGCGTCCGCGTCGCCATCCGGCAGGGCAAGGCAGGCGGCGCGCAGGTCTTCAATGGTGGAGAATGCGGTCATGGGGCGTCCTTCAGGTGAAAGGAATTGTGGCGGCGACGAGCGTCAGCGTTTCGGCCACCTGTTGCAGCGCACCGAGCACGTCGCCGGTCTGGCCGCCGATCTGCCGCTCAGTAAGGCGCTTGACGAGGAACAGCGCCAGCGCCAGCAGCGGAGCGGCAATGAGAAGCAGGCTGAGGTCGGCGAAAAGCAGGGCAAAGCCGCCGATCAACAGGGCGACAGCGACCGTCAGCCCATTGGGCCGGCCCGCTCCCGCTGAAACGCCATCGGCGCGCGCCGGCGGCACAAGATGCATCAGCGCCGGCATCAGCGCGCGCGAGGCGGCGTGCGCGGCGGCAAGCGCCGGAAAGGCGGCCCAGCCGAGTGCGGCCAGCGCCGACCAGCGCAGGAGGAGCGAGAGCACCAGCGCCGCGACGCCATAGGCGCCGATGCGGCTGTCCTTCATGATGGCAAGCTTCCGCTCGCGGGTCATTCCGCCTCCGAAACCATCGGCCAGATCAGCCAGCCCGTCCTCGTGCAGCGCGCCGGTGGCAAGCAGCGTGGCGGCGAGTGTGAGCGCTGCGGCGATCGTCGGCGGCAGGCCGAGCGTCAGGGCGGCGAGAAGCACCAGCCCACCCGCCGCGCCGACCAGCAGGCCGGCAATGGGTGCGGCCCATTGCGCCTGGGCGAAACCGCGCGCCGGCATGGCGAACGCCGGCAGAGGCAGGCGCGTGTAGAAGCCGATGCAGGCGGCGATGTCGCGGAGCGGTGAAAGGGCGGGCCGGCGTTCGCTCATCGCCTCATCCCCGCGCGATGGCGTGGAAATACGTGCCGGTCACGTGGCCACGCCTTGCGCCGGCGGCACCGAGCGCGCGGCCCTGACCGTCGGCGAGTTCCGCAAGCGGTTCGTCGGCGCCGGGTTCGATCAGCCGCGAATAGTGAAACTCGTGGCCGCGGATCGTTTCGCCGGCCTGGCCGATGGGGCAATCGGCAAGGAGCCGCGCCTGCCGGTAGCCGAGATTCATCTTGCGCTTGGCATAACTGGTCACGTGGCCGAGCAGGCCGAGCATGGGATGGGTGATGCCGTCGGCATCCTCCAGCGCGCCGCCGAGAACCATGAAGCCGCCGCACTCGCCATGCACCGGCCGGGTTTCGGCGAAGGCGCGCATGCGGGCGCGGAAATTCTCGGCATTGGCGAGTTGCGCTGCGTGCAGCTCCGGATAGCCGCCGGGCAGCCAGCAGGCATCGGCGGAAGCGTCCGGTCCCTCGTCGGCGAGCGGCGAGAAGGGCACAAGCGCGGCACCCGCCGCCCGCCAATGGGCGGCCACATGCGGATAGACGAAGCTGAAGGCGCGATCCTGGGCGATGGCGATGCGCTGGCCGGGCGGCGGCAGCATGTGCCGTAGCGTGCCGCCGGGCGCGTCAAGCGGTGCCGATGCCGCAAGCACCGCGTCGAGATCGATGGATCGTTCCATCACGTCGGCGAGCCGCTCGATGAAGGCTTCGAGCGCACTATGCTCGCTGGCCTGCACCAGGCCCAGATGCCGCTCGGGCAGGGCCATGTCCGGATTGCGGTGCACCGCGCCCAGCACCTTGATGCCGATCGCCTCGATGGCGTCGCGCGCCATGGCCTCGTGCCGGGCGCTGGCCACCTGGTTGAGCACGACGCCGGCGATGTTTACGCGTGGATCGTAGGCGGTAAAACCCTTGGCCAGAGCGGCTGCTGTCTGCGATTGGCCGGACACGTCCAGGACGACCAGACATGGCACGCCATAGAGACGGGCAATGTCGGCCGCAGCACCAGATCGTCCCGGCTCCGAAACGATGCCGTCGAACAAGCCCATGGCGCTTTCGATGAGCAGCATGTCGGCATCCGCCGCCTGCCTGCCGGCGAGATGCGCCAGAAGGTCGGGATGCATCGCCCAGCTGTCGAGATTGACGCCGGGACGGCCGGTGGCGGCGGTGTGGAAGCCAGGATCGATATAGTCGGGGCCGGATTTCGCCCCGTGGACGGCGAGCCCGCGTCGTTTCAAGGCGCGCATCAGGCCGATGGTGACGCTGGTCTTGCCGGAGCCCGAGCGCGCCGCACCGATGATCAGGGCGCGGGCGCTCATCGAAGCTGCTCGCGAAGCGCGACGATGCCGCCGATGACGATGATGGCCGGCGAGCCGAAGCCTTGGCGCTCTGCCTCGGCGACCAGGCTGCCGAGATCGGCGACGAGAATGCGCTCGCGCGGCGTGGTCGCGTCCATGATCAGGGCGGCCGGCGTTTCGGCGGCAAGCCCGCCGCCGGTGAGCGCGTCGACGATCAGCGGCAATTTGTGCATGCCCATGTAGACGACGATGGGCTGGCCGGTCCTGGCAAGGGCTGCCCAATCGAGATCGTCCGGCGTGCCGGCGGCGTGTCCGGTGGCGAAGACGATGGCCTTGTTGACGCCACGCATGGTGGCGGGGATGCCGGCATCGGCAAGCGCGCCGACCGCCGATGTGATGCCCGGCAGGAAGCGGAAGGGGATGCCGGCGCGGGCCAACACGAAGGCTTCCTCGCCGCCGCGTCCGAACATGTTCGGGTCGCCGCCCTTCAGCCGCAGCACACGCCGGCCGGCCTTCGCCTCGTCGACCAGCAGGCGGTTGATGTCGTCCTGGCTTGTCGAGGGCTGGCCGGCGCGTTTGCCGACATAGTGATGCGTGGCCTGTGGGGCGGCCTTCAGCACGGCCGGGTCGACCAGGGCGTCATAGACGACGCTGTCGGCCTCGCTAAGTGCGGCCAGCACGCCGAGCGTCAGGCAGGCGAGGCCCCCCGGACCGGCGCCGGCAAGCCACACATGGCCGGGTTCGAACTTTGCCGGCTCAAAGCCGAGCCTGGTCAGCGCGTCCACTGTGTTCATAGGCCTTCGCGCCCCCGGAAACGGCGTTGATAATCGGCACTGTAGAGGGCGCTTTCGCGGAAATCCTCAGCCGTCAGGCCGGGGCCGACGAAGATCAGCGCGGTGCGGTCGATGGGGTCCTTTGCCACCTGCGCCTCGATCGTGCCGAGCGTGCCGCGCATGATGCGCTCGTCCGGCCAGGTGGCGCGCACGACGATGGCGACGGGGCAGTTCTCGCCGTAGAACGGGGTCAGTTCGGCGACGACCCGGTCGAGCGCGTGGATCGCCAGATGGATGGCGAGCGTTGCACCCGTGGCGGCGAAGCCCGGCAGGGTTTCGCCCGCCGGCATTTTCGAGGCGCGGCCGGAGATGCGCGTCAGCACCAGGCTCTGCGCCACTTCGGGAATGGTCAGTTCGCGCCCCAGTGCGGCGGCGGCGGCCGAGAAGGACGGCACGCCGGGCGTCAGCGTATAGGGAATGCCGAGCCGGTCGAGGCGGCGCATCTGTTCGGCAACCGCGCTCCACACGGACAGGTCGCCCGAATGGAGGCGGGCGATGTTATGCCCTGCCTCATGGGCGGCCAGAAACTCGGCTTCGATCTCCTCGAGCGACATGGGTGCGGTGTTGACGATGCGCGCGCCCTCCGGGCAATGCGCCAGAAGCTCCGGCGGCACCAGCGAGCCGGCATAGAGGCAGACCGGGCAGCGGGCGATGAGATCGCGCCCGCGCACGGTGATGAGGTCGGCGGCGCCCGGTCCGGCGCCGATGAAATGGACGGTCATGGTTGGTTTCCGGTTGTGGCGATGGCGCAGGTGACGCCGTTTAGCGTGAGCCTCGGTCCGAGCAGGCGGCTTTGCGCGCCGCAAACGGCAAGCGCCGCGGCTTCGGAGGCGGAATTGGTGCGGGTGGCCAGGAACGATGCCTTGGAGGTGGTCAGACAGCGTGGCCTGGCGTCCCGCAATGCGCCTTGCGCGGCGACGACCAGCGGAAGGCCAAGATGGCTTGCCGCGGCGTGGAGGCCGGTCTCGTCCTGCTTGCGCGGCACCGTTGCCAGCGCATCGAGGGCGGCGCGGTCGAGATGGTGACGCGCCAGCGCGGCGTCGAGCGCTGCCAGGACCGCGTCCCGCGACACACCGCTCCTGCTGCCGAGCCCCGCGCAGATCATGGCTTGCTCCAGCGCCATTGGAGAACAGGCAGGGCCGGCCGCAGCGTCGTCATGCCGCCGACGGGCGCGGCACGGGCAATGGCGATCTCGATCAGGTCGCCGCCCAGCCGGGCATGACGATCGAGCAGGACAGCCTGCATTTCCAGCGTCACCGCGTTGGCGACCAGTCGCCCCCCAGGGGCAAGCGCGTCGATGGCGGCATCCATCACGCCCGGCGCGCTGCCGCCACCGCCGATGAAGATCGCGTCGGGCGCCGGCAGATCGCCGAGCGCCTCGGGCGCACTTCCGCTCACCACACGCAGATCGGGCGCGCCGAAGTTTTCGGCGTTGCGGCGAATGCGTTCGGCGCGCGTCGCGTCAGCCTCGACGGCGATGGCCGAGAGCGAGCCGTGCTGGCGCAGCCACTCGATGGAGATCGAGCCCGAGCCCGCGCCGATGTCCCACAGGAGCTGGCCGCGCCTGGGTTGCAATGCGGCAAGGGTCACGGCGCGCACTTCCGGTTTGGTGATCTGCCCGTCATGTTCGAACAGCGCCTCGTCGAGGCCCGTGCCGAGCGGCAGGATGCGGGCGTCCGGCGCGGCGGCGACCTCGACGGCAATGACATTGAGGTCGTCGAAGACCCGGTCCTCGACGGTTTCGGCGGTCAGTTTCATGTGGCGTTCGCGCGGCCCGCCCAGTCCTTCCAGCACATGGAAGGGCGAGCTGCCGAACCCGTCGGCGCCAAGCAGCGCGGCGATCTGCGCCGGCGCCTTGCCGTCGGAGGTCAGCGCGATGATGCGGCAGCCCGGATGCAGCACGGCGCGGATCAGCGCGATGGGCCGGCCATGCAGGGAGATCGTCTCCACCGCCTGCACCGGCCAGCCGAGCCGGGCGGCGGCGAGGCTGAAGGCGGAGGGTGCGGTGAAGACGCGCATCTCGCAGGCATCGATCCGCCGCGCCAACGTCGCGCCGACGCCGAAATGGAACGGATCGCCCGAGGCGAGCACGCAGACGGCGCGGCCGCGCAGGGCCGCAACGGCATCGACGGCCTTCTGGAACGGCGATGGCCAGGGGCACGTTTCGCCGGCGATGAGGGTTTCGGCCAGCGCCAGGTGGCGGCGTCCGCCGAAGACGAATTCGGCCTTGCCGATCGCCTCTCGTGCGGCGGTGTTCAAACCGGCAATGCCATCCTCGCCTATGCCGACAATGGTCAGCCAGACGGCGCTTTGCGCGTCTCGTGGATCCGGTCTATCTCTCTGTTTTTCCGCATTTATGCGGACGTTAGGTGATTCCACCTGACTGCAAAATGCTCTAAAAGGCATGATGACCATCCAGATCCTGATACTCGGCGGAACAGGCGAGGCGCGACGCCTGGCGGAAAGCCTGGCCGGGCGCGGCGACGTGCGTGTCGTCACGTCGCTCGCCGGCCGCACCAGCGCACCGCAGGCGTTGGCGGGGGAGATGCGCATCGGCGGCTTCGGCGGGCCGGACGGGCTCGCCCGGTACTTGCAAAGCGAGGGTATCGACCTGCTGATCGACGCCACGCATCCCTTCGCCGCGCGCATGGCGCGCAACGCGGCGCAGGCCGTCGCGGAGACAGGGATTGCGCTGATCACGCTGATGCGCCCGGCCTGGCAGCCGGTCGCCGGTGACGACTGGCGGATCGTCGCCGGCATGGCCGAGGCGGCGCGGATGCTGGGCGACAGGCCGCGCCGCGTGTTCCTGGCCATTGGCCGGCAGGAAGTGGGCATCTTCGCCGGCGCGCCGCAGCATCATTATGTGGTGCGCAGCGTCGAATCCGTCGAGCCTGGCCATATGCCGCCCGATGCAGCGTGCATCCTGGCGCGCGGGCCGTTTTCCGAGGGTGACGAGATTGCGCTGCTGCGGCAGCATCGCTGCGACATCGTCATTGCCAAGAACAGCGGCGGCGGGGCGACCTACGCCAAGATCGCTGCCGCCCGTGCGCTCGGCCTGCCGGTGATCATGATCGACCGGCCGAAGCCGACCGGCGTCGCCACGGTTGCAAGTGTCGAGGAGGCGACGCGGCTGATCGACCGTCATTTCTCCGGCCTTTCCGAAAAGCGTGGCGCATAGACCAGCGGCGGCAGGCCGGCGCGTTCGATGACGCGCGTTTCCGGCGAGCCGATGATGACGCAGGTCGCCATGTCGGCCATGTCCGATCGTGCGTTCTCGAGCGGCACGATCGCCATGCGCTCGTCTGCCCGGCCGGCGGCGCGGCCGAAGACGATGGGGGTTGAAGCGGGCAGGATGCCGCGCAGCAGTTCCAGCGCCCGGCCGAGCTGCCAGGGGCGGGCGCGGCTGATCGGATTGTAGAGCGCGATGACGAAACCGGCGCCGGCGGCGGCGGTAAGCCGCTCCTCGATCAGTTCCCATGGCTTGAGATTGTCGGAAAGCGAGATGGCGCAAAAATCGTGTCCCAGCGGCGCGCCGCCGCGCGCGGCCACCGCCAGCATGGCGGTGATGCCGGGAATGATTTCCAGGTCGAGCGCGCGCCATTCCATGGGCCCATGCTCGATGGCCTCGCAGACGGCGGCGGCCATGGCGAAAACGCCGGCATCGCCGCCGGAGACCACGGCGACGTTTCGGCCGGACGCGGCCATTTCCAGCGCTGCGCGCGCGCGCGCCAGTTCCTCGCGATTGTCGGAAGCGTGGCGCACCTGCCGGTCGTTCAGGTCGAGCCGGTCGAGATAGGGCGCGTAGCCGAAGAAATCGGTCGCCGCGGCGATCGCCGCGCGCGCCTGCGGCGTCGTCTGCGCCGCGTTGCCAGGCCCCGTTCCGATGATCGCCAGGCGTCCGCTCATGCCACAGCCTCGCGCAGTCTGGCCTGCCAGCCCGGACCCAGGACAAGCGAGAAGTAGGGCGCCTCGTCGTCCTGTTTCTCGGCGAGCCTCTGCGTTCGCGTGTCGTCCATCGTGCCGCGCTCCACATAGACGGCACCGTCGAGCTTACCGGCAGCGGCCAGCGCCCGGCGGATCTTCGCCAGATTGCGGCCGACCTTCATGATGACGAAACCTTCCGTGTCGGATAACCGGCGGATGAGTTCCGCTTCCGCCAACGTGCCGGGCAGGACGCTCAAAACGTCGTCGCCCTGGACGATGGGCAGGCCAGCCTGCGACCAGCAGCCGGACATGGCGGTGATGCCGGGAATGACCCGCGTCGGATAGCGCGGCGCCAGCCGCACATGCAGGTGCATGTAGGAACCGTAGAACAGCGGGTCGCCCTCGCTGAGCACGGCCACGTCGCGGCCTTCGCGCAGATGGCTTTCGACGCGCGCCGCCGCCTCCGCGTAGAAGCCCTGTATGGCGTCGATATAGTCACTATCTGCCTTGTCGATCTCGGTGGTGACGGGATAGTCGAGCGGCAGTTCGACGACCGATGGTTTCAGCAGGCTTTCGACCGTGCGGCGCGCATTGCCTTTGCGGCCGCGCTTGGCGAAATGCGCCACCACGTCGGCATTCTGCAGCACACGCAGGGCCTTTACGGTCAGGAGTTCCGGGTCGCCGGGGCCGGTGCCGACGCCGATCAGGGTTCCCTTCATAGGCCGGCCCTCGCCAATGCGTTGACGGCGGCGGCGGTCATGGCGCTGCCGCCCATGCGTCCGCGGACGATGGCGAACGGGATGCCGAGGCCGCTTTCGGCCAATGCCTCCTTCGATTCCATCGCGCCGACGAAGCCGACCGGCATGCCGATGATGGCGGCGGGTTTTGGCGCGCCGGCGTTGAGCATGTCGAGCAGGTGGAACAAGGCCGTCGGCGCATTGCCGATGGCGACCAGCGCGCCCTCCAGCCGTTCGTCCCACAATTCCAGCGCCGCCGCCGAACGCGTGTTGCCGATCTCCTCGGCCAGCACCGCGGTGCGCGGATCGCGCAGGGTGCAGATCACATCGTTTTCGGCGGGCAGGCGGGTCCGCGTCACGCCGCGCGCCACCATCTCCGCGTCACACAGGATCGGCGCGCCGGCTTTCAACGCGCTGCGCGCCGCTCCCACGAAACCGGGCGAGAAGACGAAATGCCGCGCTGCCTCGACCAGTCCGCAGGCGTGGATCATGCGCACCGCCACATCGGCCTCCTCCTCGGAGAAGCGGGCAAGGTCTGCCTCGGCGCGGATGATGGCGAAGGACTGCTCATATATGGCATTGCCGTCGCGTATGTAGTCGGTCTGGGGCATCAGGTTTTCTTTCGGCGGGGCGTGGTGCGATGCGCTTCGCCGCGCTCGCCGAGAAAGGCTTCAAGCGCATCGGCGGGTGTGGCGTTGTCGGCGGCAAGCGTGCAGCCGCGTTTGCGGCCGATCAGGGTGATCTTTGGGCCGGCGGGCTGGGCGCACAGCTTGGCGCAGGCGGCGAGATGCACGCGCAGCGACCCGTCGAGCAGGCCCGAGCTGGCCAGGTCACGGCCCACGGCCTTGGCGTCGAAAAGCGCGGCCGCACAAGAGGGCGCACCGGCGCAAGCGACGATGGAGAGGCGCGTGTCCGTCGGATCGGCGATGAAGTCCAGTCGCCTGGCGGTTTCGCGCAAGGCTGGTGCCTGATCTTCCGGCAGGCCGAGGACAAGCAGCCCGCCGCCGGGCGCGAGCCTGATCTCGGTGGCGTCGATGGCCGCCTCGGCGAAGGCCGCCAGATCCTGGCCGCGCGCCTGGCCGAAGGGCAGGGCGAAGCCATATGCTTCGCTCCCGTCGCGCAGGGGAAAGACGCCGACAGGCGAAGGGTGATCAAAGGCCGGCAATGGCGCGGTTGGCGCCAAATCCGCTGCAAGCCCGTCCAGCAGATCGCCGTGCAGGTGCTGGACACGCATCGCAGCGCCTTTGTTGGCCAGCAGGCCGAGGATGACGATGGCGGTCCGTGCCGTTTGCGCCGCATCGCCCTGGCCAAGCCAACGTGCCTTGGCGCTGTTGCCGCCGATGCCGATCCGCCAGCGGGCGCCTGATATCGCCTCGATCTTGATGTCCGCGCCGATCTCAGCCAGATGCAACGCGCCGCCGCCGTCGATCGTGACCGACACTTTCGGCGCAAGCGCATGGGTCAAGCCATTGTCGGCGGCCAGTTGCGCGACCGTGGTTGCCAGCGGCAGGGGATCGGCGATTTCATCCGCCGCCGATCCGGCGAGCGCTCCGACCTCCGCCTGAAGCCCATCGGCCAAGCCGAGGTCCAGTTGGACAATTCGCTCGCCAAGCAATGGCGCGCTCTGCGCGCTCAGGCCGCGGACCTGCAGCTTGCCGCGCGAGGTGATCTCGACGAGGCCGTTGCCATGCTGCTCCGCCGCCTGGCCGATGGCCCTCAGCCGCACGGGTGTCAACCGGCCAGGGCCGGGCGCAAAGCGCACCAGCAGCCCGTCGCCGGTTTGCATCGGCTGGAGAAGGGTGGGGCAGGCGCCGCGCCGCATCGTCATGCGAGCGCCTCCGCGATCAGCGCGGCGAGATCGCCATCGACGGAGTTGCGGCGCGGGTGCCAAAGGCCGCGCCGCCGCGCCGCGGCAAAACGCTCGGCCATGGCGTTGGCGGCCGCCGGGTTTTCGGCGAGCAGGAAGGCGCGCACCGCGGCGTCGCCCAGATAGGCGTCGAACACGGCCTCGATCAGCGCACCGGGGACGGCGCTCGTGGTTTCGGCGAAGCCGATCAGCCGGTCGACCGTCTCGGTGAGTTCGGCCGCCCCGCGCGGCCCGTGGCGCAACTGGCCGGCAATGAAGCGCGGGTTGAGCGCGCGGGCGCGCACGGTGCGGGCGATCGTCTGTGCCAGCGAGCGGGCGCGGGGACGCTCCGGGTTGGTCGTGTCGAGCACGACGAGATCGGCCTTGCCGCCAAGCGCTTCGACCGCCGCTGCAAAACCGCCGATGAAGGCGACATCGGCGGAGCCTTCGAGGATGTCGCGCCCGGCATCGTCGCCCGTGTGCAGCAGCATGTCGGCCTCGGCGACCCGTGCGGCGAATGCGCCCCCGGCGTGCGTTCCCTCGCCCTCAACGCCGCCGAAGGTGTGAGAAGCGGCGTCGAGATAGGCCTGCCCCAGCTCGGCGCGCTCGTGCCAGTCGCCGCGCGCCAGCCTGTCTTCCAGGCCGGCTCCATAGGTGCCGGGGGCGGAGCCGAAAATGCGCGGCGGGATCGCGCCGCTGGCGCGCGCGGCAGCCGCCAGCGGGTTCTCGCCGGCCTCCTCGTCACGGGCGGCAACGGCGGCCGACGCCGTGTCCAGAAGGGCGATCTGCGTCGGGAACATGTCGCGGAACAGGCCGGAAATGCGCCAGGTGACATCGATGCGCGGCCGGCCGATGCCGGCCGGCGGCAGCACCTCGATGCCGGTCACGCGGCCCGTCGCATCGTCCCATTGCGGGCGGCAGCCCATCAGCGCCAGGCCCTGGGCGATCTCCTCGCCGCCCGTGCGCAGGCTGGCGCTGCCCCACAGATCGATCACCAGCGCGCGGGGCCAGTCGCCATGGTCCTGGAGATAGGCGCGCACGGCCTCGTCCGCCGCCAGCCGGCCGAGCGCCGTGGCGGTCGGTGTCGGCAGGGTGCGCGGGTCGGCGGTGAACATGTTGCGGCCGGTGGGCAGGACATCGGTGCGGCCGCGCGAGGGCGCGCCGGAGGGGCCGGGCGCGATGTGCCGGCCGTCCAGTGCCGCCAGCAGCGCGGCGCGCTCGGCCTTCGCGCAGGCGGAACGCTCGGGCGTGTCCCCGGCCTCCGATCTGCGGCCATAGACATGCAGGCCGTCCTTGATGGCAAAATCCTTCAGGTCGCACAGCCAGGCGTCGATCCGCATCAGCGCCGCGTCCGTGTCGCCGGCGTCTTCCACGCCGGCCTCGCGTGTGAGGCCGGTGCGCTGTGCCGTCTCGACGATCAGCTTGGCCAGCCGGTCGCGGCGGCGGCGGTCCAGCCCGTCGGCCTGGGCGTATTCGTCGACCAGCCGTTCCAGCTCGCGCTGGTCGTCGGACAGGCCCGCGCCGATGAGCGGCGGCGTCAGATGGCCGAGTGTCACGGCGCCGATGCGCCGCTTGGCCTGCGCGGCCTCGCCGGGATTGCTGACGATGAAGGGATAGATGACGGGCAGGGCGCCCGTGACGATCTCGGGAAAGCAGTTCTCGGTCAGCGCCACGGTCTTGCCGGGCAGCCATTCCAGCGTGCCATGCGCGCCGACATGGATCAGCGCGTCGATGCCGAGCGCCTTGCGCATCCAGAAGCCGAAGGCCACCAGCGCATGGCGTGGCGCAAGCACGGGATCGTGGTAATCGACGCGCCGGTCGGCGGCCCGTCCGCGGTCCGGCGCCAGCGCCACGGTCACGTGGCCGAAATGCGCGGCGCGAAAAGCGAAACGACCATCTTCAGCGTCGTCCTCGGCCGGCCCCCATGTTCCATCCAGCGCTTCCCTTGCGCTTTCGGGCACATCGGGCAGGAAGTTCGCATAGTCGGATAAGGATAATCCATCCGAGGCTGTTTCGAGCGCCCGCATCAGATCGCGCGGCGTGGCCGGAATGTCGGCAACCGTGTAGCCGGCTTCTTTGAGGTCGTGCAGCATGGCAAGCACGCTGGCCGGCACATCGAGGCCGACCGCGTAGCCGGTGCGTCCGGGCGCGCTCGGATAGTCGGGCAGGAGGATTGCGAGGCGTCGTTCTGCGCGCGGCTTCGCCTGCAGCGCCAGAAAGGCGGCAATGCGCGCTGCCACCTGGCGGATGCGGTCCTCTTCCGGCCGGTTGCGCTGCACGCCGAAGGACAGGCCCTCGTCCAGCATCGCGTCATCCTTGAAGGAGATGGCGCCGGCCATGATGCGGCCATCCAGCTCCGGCAGCACCATGTGCATGGCGAGGTCAGCGGGAGCGAGGCCGCGCTGGCCCTCCTGCCAGGCCTGCCGTCGGGTCGTCGCCGTCACCACCTGGAAGACGGGAAGGCCGAGCCGGTCGAACAGGGTTTTCTCGCCGGGTTCCGCGCCGCTGGAAAAGGCGGTTGCGGTGATCAGCGCCGAGGCTCCCAGTTCCTGCGTCGCGCCGGCCACAAGGTCCGCCGCCACGGTTTCGCGCAGGCTGGAAACGAAGATCGGCACGGCATGGATGCCGCGCGCCAGAAGCGCCTCGGCAAGCGCATCGATCGGCGCTACATCGCTGGCCAGAAGCATCGAGCGGTAGAACAGGATCGGCACGACCGGCTGTGCGGCGTCCAGCCTGGCCGTGAAGAAATCGAGCGGCACGATGCCGTGTCCCGGGGCGTAGAAGCCGGCCCTGGCGAGCGGCGTCGCTGCCGGAGCCTCCACATCGCGCCCGGTCAATCGCGCCATGCGCCGCACCGCAGCGCGCATATTGTCCGGCCCGCCCTCGCGGAAACAGGCGAGCAGCGCCATGCGTTCCCTCGGTGAGACGGTGGAGCGTTCGGCAAGTCGCGCATCGTCCGCCTGCCCCTCACCCGGCAGCAATGCCAATGCGATGCCCCGATCTCGCGCCAGCGCCGCCAGACGGTCGCAGCCATAGCGCCACCAGTCATAGCCGCCCAGCACGCGCACCAGGATGATGCGCGCGTGGGCTGCCGCGCTGTCGAGCCAGAGATCGACGGACATCGGGTGGCGCAGGTCGCGCAGGGCGGCGAGCCGCAGGGAGGGCGGCGCATCGCGCTCCGCCTGCCAGGCGGCGGCCATCCCTGCCAGGTCGCTGTCGGTGAACGACAGCGCCGCCATCTCCGCCGGCTGCAGACGCAGATCGACAGGCTCGATCAGATCGTCCAGCGAGGCGGTGGTGGTGGCGAGGATGTGCATTGGATCAGGCCGAAAGGAGGGTCTCGATGCGCGACCGGTCGATGCCCTTCAGGCCGATCACCACCAGACGCGTTTCCGGCAGCTCGCCGGCTTTCCACGGGCGGTCGTAATAGTGCGAGACACGCGGCCCGACCGCCTGCACCTGCAGGCGCATCGGCTTGCCTTTCACATGGGCGAACCCCTTGAGGCGCAGCACCTCGCCGGTGTCGACCGCCGCCGTCACCCGGCGTTGCAGATCGTCGGGATGCAGCACCGCCGGCAGATCGACGACGAAGGTGTCGAAGTCGTCGTGCTCGTGATCGTCGGCGCCGTCATGATGGGATTTGCGGTTCTCGATGTCGTCTTCGACTGCCAGGCCAAGACCGAGCAGCAGCGCCGGATCGACCTTGCCATGGGCGGAAGGCACAATGGTGACGTTGCGCGCCAGATGCGCCTCAATGCGGGCGCGGGCGCGCGCGGCGGCGGCGGGGTCGAGCAGGTCGCTCTTCGACAGGATGATGAGGTCGGCGCAGGCCACCTGATCCTCGAAGACCTCCTCGATCGGATCGTCATGGTCGAGCGAATCGTCAGCCGCGCGCTGTGCGTCGAGCGCGTCCATGTCGAAGGCCACCCGGCCTTCGGCCAGCGCCGGTCCGTCGACCACGGCGATGACGCCGTCGACGGTGACGCGGTTCCTGATCGCCGGCCACTGGAAGGCCTGCACCAGCGGCTTGGGCAGCGCCAGGCCGGACGTCTCGATCAGGATGTGATCGACCTTCGGCTCGCGCGCCAGGATCTGGTCGAGCGCGGGGACGAAATCGTCGGCCACGGTGCAGCAGATGCAGCCATTGGCGAGTTCCAGGACGTTCTCTTCCGGGCAGTTGTCGACGCCGCAGCCCTTGAGAATTTCGCCATCAATGCCGGCGTCACCAAACTCGTTGACGATGATGGCCAGCCGCTTGCCATGGCTGTGCTCGAGCACATTGCGGATGAGGGTGGTTTTGCCGGCGCCGAGAAAGCCGGTGACGACGGTGCAGGGAACGCGATCGAGGGAGGCGGTCATGGCAGATCCTTCAGGCTATCGAATGTGGGGATGCGGGCGATGAGGCCCTGCTTGAGGCTTTCCGGCCGGGCGCGGAAGGGCATGAAGCCATCCACTGAGCCGGCAAACAGTTCGGCCCCGGCGATCAGGTCGGCGCCGCTGTCGACATCGAGCCCGCCGAACACATAGCTCCAGGCGCCGGGCTTCAGCATGGCGGCGCTCAAGCCGCGCTTGCAATTGCCCAGGCACGCGATGTGCTTGACGATGACGCTGCTTGCTTCCGCCGCGCGCGCTGCATCGGCGGCAAGCAGCGAGCCGGGGCGTGGCGCCGCGCCGGCTTCACCGGAAGCGGTGGTGGCTGGCGTGTCGGGATGCCGGCACGAGCTGCAAACGACGACAGTTACAGCGCCGGCCACAGCAACGGTTGCGGCGCTTTCGGCATCCGGCTCGCCGGTCGGTTCTCCACAATCGGGCAGGGGATCGCGCGCAATGGCGCTGTCGATGGTCACTGTGCACGCTCCTTGCCCGGGACACCCGCCAGGCGGTCAGGATTTCTGTTTTCGACGGCAGGTTTCCTGACTCGCGGATCAGCGTTTTTTCCTGCCTTCCCAAAGCCGAAGCTTCAGTGGCGTCGTCGGAAAAAACTCTCCGCTTACAGTTGCGGGGACAGTTGCGGCATTGGGTGAAGACACCCGCACCGCATTCCCTCTTAGCCTCCTCCGTTGCGGGAGGAGGACCGTCATTGGCGCATTTACGGCTCGCCGAACCCTCCTGTCAATGCGCGCAACAAACCGTTTGCGGCGGGCGGCGTTTTCGTTATGCTCCGACCTGTCATCGGTGCCGCGAAAGCGAACCCGAAGGGAATGCGGTGCGGCGCGCAAGCGCCAATGCCGCGGCTGCCCCCGCAACTGTAGGCGGAGAGTTTTTTCCGACGACGCCACTGAAGCTTCGGCTTTGGGAAGGCAGGAAAAAGCATCGACCCGCAAGCCAGGAAACCTGCCGGTGACGGAAACGGACACCAAACCCTCGGGTGGAGGGGAAAGGATTTGTGATGACGCCTGCTTCTACCACGCACAGCGTGGACGCTTCCACGCAATCGCGCGCTCTGCAACTCGCCCTGGCGGGCCTGCTCGGCTTGTTCATCATCGGCTTCATGGGCTTCTCCCATATCGAAGCGGTGCACAATGCCGGTCACGATTATCGCCATTCGATGGCGTTTCCCTGCCACTAAAGCGAGTACGAGATCATGAACATCTTTCGCAACGTCGTGTTCACCGCGGCGCTGGCGGGCCTGTTGGCAGGCATCGTCATGACGGTGCTGCAGGCCGGCTACACCGTTCCGCTCATTCTCCAGGCGGAGACCTTCGAGGGCGCCGAGGCGCCGCACAGCCATGCAGCAACATCCGGTGAGGTCGGGGAAGCCGCTGTCGACGACCACGCAGCCGCCGGCCACAGCCATGGCGGGGAAGCCTGGGCGCCGGCGGACGGGTTTGAGCGCCTTGCCTACACCGCGCTGGCCAATATCGTTACCGGCATCGGTTTCGCCCTGTTGCTGGTCGCCGCGTCGGAACTCGCCGGCGGCATCGCCAATTGGCGCCAGGGCCTGATCTGGGGTTTCGCCGGCTTCGCCGTCTTCACCCTGGCGCCGGGTCTTGGCCTGCCGCCGGAACTGCCGGCCATGCCGGCCGCCGAATTGATCGCCCGCCAGGTCTGGTGGATCGGCACTGTCGCGGCGACGGCCGGCGGCCTGGCGCTGATCGCCTTCCGCGCGACGCCACTGTGGGCGCTGATCGGCGTCGTGCTGATCGCCGCACCGCACATCATCGGCGCGCCGCAGCCGGTCAGCCATGACACGCCGGTGCCGGCCGACCTGCACCGACGCTTCGTCGTTGCGGTGACGATCACCAATCTGGTGTTCTGGCTGGCGTTGGGCGTTGCCGTGGCGCTGCTGCGCACGCGTTTCGCGGCGGGACTCTCGGCAAAACCGCAGCGCCGTCTTGCCTGACCCCGCTTGGCCTGACCCCGCCCTGCCTGACATTAGGCGTCTGACCCTGGTGCTCGGCGGCGCGCGCTCGGGCAAGAGCGCGCATGCGGAGGGTCTTGTCGCCGCGTATCCCGCGCCGTGGGCCTACATCGCCACGGCGCAGGCTTTCGACGACGAGATGCGCGCCCGCATCGGCGAACATCGGGCCAGGCGCGCTCAGGGTTGGCATACGGTGGAAGCACCGCTGGACCTGGCCGGGGCACTCGTCACGGTGCCGGGCGAGCAGCCGTTGCTGCTTGATTGCCTGACGCTGTGGCTCAGCAACCTGATGCTTGCCGGGCGGGACGTCGAGGGAGAAAGCGCCGGCCTGGCCCGCCTGCTTGCCGCCCGGCGTGGGCCGAGCGTCGTCGTCTCCAACGAAGTCGGCTTCGGCATCGTGCCCGACAATGCGCTGGCGCGCCGCTTTCGCGATGCGGCGGGCCGGCTGAACCAGCAGATCGCGGCAGTGGCCGATGAGGTCATCCTCATGGTCGCCGGCCTGCCCATGAAAGTGAAATGACCCGTGAAGGTGACTTGAAATGCGCGAGATCGACGACAGGCAAGCCGAGCGGCACAAGGCCAAGATGGCCAAGCGCAAGGCGGTGCAGGATGCGGAAGTCGGCGAGAAGACCGTCGAGAAGGGCCTGTTGATCGTCAATACGGGACCGGGCAAGGGCAAGACGACCGCTGCTTTCGGCCTGGCGCTGCGCATGCTGGGCCACGGACGGCGCGTCGGCGTCGTGCAGTTCATCAAGGGCGCCTGGCACAGCGGCGAGAAGGATGCCTTCGCCGCCTTCGGCGACCGCGTCTCATGGCACACGATGGGCGAGGGCTTCACCTGGGAAACGCAGGATCTCCAGCGCGACATCGCGGCTGCCGAACGCGCCTGGGCGAAGGCCGAGGAGTTGATGGCCGATCCGTCGATCGGCCTTGTCGTGCTCGATGAGCTGAACATCGCCTTGCGCTACGACTATCTCGATCTCGAAAGCGTGGTGGCGGCGTTGAAGGCGCGGCGCGACGATCTGCACGTCGCCGTCACCGGGCGCAACGCCAAGCCGGCGCTGGTCGAGGCCGCCGACCTGGTCACCGAGATGGGCCAGGTCAAGCACCACTTCGCCGCCGGCGTGAAGGCGCAGAAGGGCGTGGAGTTTTAGGCGTGGCTCGAACCGCCGCACGGGGTGATCAGCCATGCAGGAAAATCAGCAGCGCAGCGATCGCCAGCAGGCCGACGAGCAGCGCGTCCGCCACCCAGTAGAGCTTCAGCGCCCGGCGGATGTCGCCGGCGTCGGCCTCGCGCCGTCCGCCTTCGCCCATGATCGCGTCGGCGACCTCGACACCGCCATAGCGGCGCGGGCCGGCCAGCGCCAGGCCGAGCGCGCCGGCCATGGCCGCTTCCGGCCAGCCGGCATTGGGCGAACGATGGCGCCGGGCGTCGCGCCGCACGGCCCGCCAGGCATTGCCCGCCGAGGCGCCGGGCACCAGCAACGCGGCGGCGGTGAACAGCAACGCCGTCAACCGCGAGGCGGGCAGGTTGACCAGATCGTCGAAACGCGCCGCCGCCCAGCCGAAATCCTCATGACGCGCCGTGCGGTGGCCGATCATGCTGTCGGCGGTGTTGGCCGCCTTGTAGAGCGCGCCGCCCGGCAGGCCGAGAATGGCCAGCCAGACGATCGGCGCCACCACGCCGTCGGAGGCGTTTTCCGCCAGGCTCTCGATCGCCGCGCGCGCCACGCCGGCCTCGTCGAGGCTTTCGGGATCGCGCCCGACGATCTGCGACACCGCTCGCCGACCGGCTGGCAGGCCGCTTTCCAATCCGGCGGCGACCGCCTCGACATGGGTGGCGAGACTGCGCTGCGCCACCAGCGTGCTGCCGGCAAGGGCAGCCACCAGCAAGCCGATCCAGCCGGACAGGCTTTGCTGCAGGATGAGTGCCGCGCCGCCGGCCACGAGAAGTACGACGATGAGGCAGAGAACGCCGGAAAGACGGCGCGCGCCTGGCGACAGGGTTTCGCGGTTGCAACGTGCGTCGAGGAAGGCGATCAGCCTGCCGATCCAGGTGACCGGATGGCCGATCGCGTGATACAGACGCTGCGGATAGCCCGCCGCCAGCTCGACCAGGACTGAAGAAAGGGCAATCAGGATGGACATCAGGCCTCAACTGTCTGACGCGGCGAAAGCGGTGACCGACCATGGCGGCAGCCTTGTCAGGGCGGCGGCGTTGTTTCCCGATGCGCCGACGCCATGGCTCGACCTGTCCACGGGCATCAACCCGCACCCCTATCCGTTTTCGCCGTTGCCCGCCACCGCCTATACGCGCCTTCCCGAGGGGACGCGCCTGGCCGAGCTGACGGCGCTCGCCGCGCGGGTCTATGGCGCTCCCGACGGCGCGCATGTCGCTGCCGCCCCTGGCACGCAGATTCTCCTGCCGCTGGTCGCATCGTTGCTCGCGGCGGGGCCCGCCATGGTGCTCGCTCCGACCTATGCGGAGCACGCTCGCGCGGCCACGCTGGCCGGCCACGCGGTCGAGGAGGTGGAGGATTTCGAGCGCCTGTTCGCCGCGCGGCTGGCGATCGTGGTCAATCCGAACAACCCTGACGGTCGGGTGGTTTTCCGCGACCGGCTGCTTGAATTGGCTGCGCATCTGGGTGGCAAGGGTGGTTTGCTGGTCGTCGACGAAGCCTTCATGGATGTCGGGCCGCGCGCTGAAAGCGTTGCCGGCGACGTGGCGGCGGGTGGTCTCGTCGTGCTGCGCTCCTTCGGCAAGTTTTTCGGTCTGGCCGGCGTGCGCCTTGGCTTTGCCATTGCTGCGCCCGCGACGGCCGCGCGCCTTGCCGGCTGGCTGGGGCCGTGGGCCGTTGCCGGCCCGGCGCTGGACATCGGCCTGGCGGCGCTGGCCGACGATGCATGGCAGGAGACGATGCGAAGGCGGCTTGCGGCGGATGCTGCTCGGCTGGACAAAGCGCTGGCCGCGCACGGGCTTGCCGTGGCTGGCGGCACGGATCTGTTCCGCTTCCTGCGCGCGCCCGCCGCCGCCGGCCTGTTCGAAACGTTCGGCCGGCATGGCATCCTCGTGCGCCGCTTTGCCGGTCGGCCCGATTGCCTGCGTCTCGGCTTGCCCGGCGACGAGGCCGGCCATGCCCGGCTCGAAATGGCGCTGCAGGCCTGGCAGGGGGCCGGCGGCAAGGCGAGGATTGGCTAGTGCTTTACATATGCCCGATGTCGCAGCTCGAACGAACGTTCAAGGCGACAGGTGCCAGCCATCTGGTTTCCCTCACCTCGAGCGAGGAGCCGCCGCCGTGCGTGGACGGGCTGGCGGCGGAGAACCGGCTGCATCTGGCCATGCATGACATCAATGAGCAGCGGGCCGGCCTGGTGGCGCCGGCAGGCGAACATGTGGAAGCCCTCCTGGCTTTTGCCCGCGCGTGGGATTGCCGCACGCCGATGGTGGTGCATTGCCACGCGGGGATCAGCCGCTCGACCGCCGCCGCCTACGTGATTGCCGCCGCCCTGGCGCGCGAAACGGACGAGTTCGAGTTGGCGCGCATGTTGCGGGCACGGGCGCCGTTTGCCACGCCCAATCGCCGTATCGTGGCGCTTGGTGATGCGCTGCTCAGGCGCGAAGGGCGCATGATGCAGGCGATCCAGAGAATCGGCAGGGGCGCCGACGCGTTCGAGGGCAAGCCCTTTCACCTGCCCGTGCGGTGAACAGGCCCCGTTGGGGGCCTGTTCGGGCATTGGAGCTATTCAGCAGGTGCGGGACGTGGCGCTGCCGGCGTCTCCCAGCCATGATCGCTCAGGTCGGCGATGGCTTCGCCGCTGTCGTGCCAACCCTGCATCTCCGCCTCAGTGGCGCGCGGCGAGAAAAGGCCGGTATGGGCATAGACCAGTCCGATCAGCGGCGAGAGCCAGCAGGCGAAGGCCAGCGGGATGTAGAGCAGGTTCTCCATGTGACCACTGGAAACGCCAAGCGCCAATGCACTGATGACGAAGGCGCCGCCGGCATTCCACGGAATGAGTGGCGAGATGAGCGTTCCGCCCTCCTCGACAGCGCGCGACAGGTTGAGCGTCGAATAGCCCATGCCGCGATAGACCGGAGCATACATCCGGCCCGGCAGTGCGATCGACAGATAGGGGTCGCCGGCGACGAGATTGGTCGCCATCGACGTGCCGATTGCCGCCGTCTGGATGCCGGCGAAGCTCTTCACCCGCTTCATGATGGCCCGGATGATCGTTTCCAGGCAGCCGGTTTTCTCCAGCGCGCCGCCGAAACCAAGGGCGATCAGCACCAGCGAAATGGTCCACATCATCGATTGGATGCCACCGCGATTGAGCAGTGAATCGATCTCCTGGACACCGGTATCGATCTTGTAGCCGCTATTGGCATAGGTGAAGACCTCATGCAGGCCGACGCCCTGCGCAAGCATGGCCGTTAACCCGCCTGCCAGAACGCCGGCGAACAGGGACGGAATTGGCGGCATGCGCTTGACCGCCAGCGCGATCACCAGGATGGCCGGCAGAAGCAGCCAGGGCGAAATCAGGAAATTTTCCTGAAGCGCGGTGGTGATGGTGCTGATCTTCTCGAAAGATGCTCCATCGGCCTTGATCAGCGAATAGCCGGCGAAGAGATAGATGACGAAGGCGATCAGCATGGAGGGTATGGTGGTCGGCATCATGTTCTTGATGTGCGAGAACACATCGACCCCGGTGACCGCCGGCGCCAGATTGGTGGTGTCGGAAAGCGGCGAGACCTTGTCGCCGAAGAAGGCGCCGGACACCACCGCGCCGGCGGTCCAGTAGACCGGAATGCCGAAGCCGGCGCCGATGCCCATCAGCGCCAGACCGACCGTGCCGACCGTACCCCAGGACGTTCCGAGCGACAGCGAGACGACGGCGCACAACAGCATCGCCGCGGCCAGGAATATCTGCGGCGAAAGGACCGTCAGCCCATAGTAGATGAGCGTCGGGACGGTTCCGCTGGCGATCCACACGCCGATGATCATGCCGACGGTTATCAGCACGGACACGGAAGGCAGCGATACGTGGATGACGTGGAACACGCCTTTTTCTATCGCGTGCCAGTCAAACCCCAGCTTGATGCCGACAAGGCCGGTGATGGCCAGGCCGATGGCCAATGGCACGTGGGGCGTGAAATCGTTGAAGTAGAAAAGCTGCAGACCGAGAACCACAAGCGTCAACGCCACAGGCGTCAGCGCCAGCAGTAAGCTGGGCAATTCCTTTGTCGAGGGCGACATTCTCTCTCTCCCATTCCCGTGTTGTGAAAGGTGCGATTGGTCGCATTCTTGGTTCCTTTCACGATAACAGGATCGGGAGGCGTTTTGGTCTTTTGTTCCATTATTTGAGGTCGATCAAACTAAATACAGGTAGTTTTTTGGATTATTTATGGAAGTATATCGTTGTTGTGTAGAACATTTATGATTTCCCATCGGGCCGGCTCGTTCTCCGGATGAAATTCCGGCGGCGATATCCTGCTCCGATATCCACTTACTCGGCGGCCTGTCGGCCGAACTCCGAAGCGCCGAGAACTTTGGCTGCGATGTGGAACGATTTGAGCCGTGCCTGATGGTCGTGGATCTGCCCGGTGAGGATCACCTCGTCCGGCCGGTAGCGCCCGATCAGGGCGCCAAGTTGCCCGGCCACGGTTTGCCGGCTGCCGGCGGCCGTGCAGGCAAGCGCCTGCGCGACGCTTGCGGCAATGCCCGGGTCGAAGCTCTGTTCGACGTTCTCCATCGGACGGGGCAACGGACCCGGACGGCCCGTGCGCAGATTGGCGAACGCTTGCTGCATGGATGATTTGAGGAGCAGGCCCTCTTCGTCCGTGTCGGCGGCAAACACGTTCAGCGCCATCATGAAATGCGGCTTTTCGAGGTATTCCGAGGCGCGGAAGGTCTGGCGATAGATGTCGATCGCCTGATCGAGCGCGGCGGGCGCGAAATGCGAGGCGAAGGCGTAGGGCAGGCCGAGATGGGCGGCGAGCTGCGCGCCATAGAGGCTCGAACCGAGAATCCACACCGGCACATGGGTGCCGATGCCGGGCACGGCGCGGACCTTCTGGCCGGGTTGTTCGTCGCCGAGATAGGTCATCAGTTCCACCACGTCGCGGGGAAAGCCGTCGCCCTCCTCGAGGCCGCGGCGCAGCGCCCGGGCGGTTGCCATGTCCGTGCCGGGCGCGCGGCCCAGCCCCAGATCGATGCGGTCGGGATAAAGCGTCGCCAGCGTGCCGAACTGCTCGGCAATGATCAGCGGCGCGTGGTTGGGCAGCATCACGCCGCCGGCGCCGACACGGATCGTTTTCGTCGCCGCGGCCACCTGGCCGATCAGCACCGAAGTCGCCGCGCTGGCGATGCCGGTCATGTTGTGGTGCTCGGCGAGCCAATAGCGACGGTAGCCCCATTCTTCCGCGTGCCGGGCAAGGTCGAGCGTGTTGCGCAACGCGTCGGCGACGGTCGCTCCTTCGGGAACGGGGGCGAGATCGAGGACCGAATAGGGGATCATGGGGAGGCTCCGTGGCATTGGCGCTTTCCGTCATATGGGTGTGCTGCCGGTTGATCCAAGAGGCGTTGTTCAAGCCGCCGCTCGAGAGGGGTCGATTGCCTTGCCGGAATGGGCTGGTATACCGTCGCGGTATGTCCAAGTCGCCCGCCACCGCCCCTCATCTACACCGGACCGGTCAAAACGATCGCGAGCAGCCGCTCGGCGCCCGCGCGTTGACGCTGATCAGGGGCGATATCCTCGCCCTGCGGCTGGCGCCGGGCGAAGCAACCAGCGAGCGCTTGCTGGAAGCCGCCTATGGCGTTTCACGCACGCCGATCCGCCAGGCGCTGGCCGAGCTCATTCGCGAGGGGCTGGTGGTGCGCGCCGAGCGCGGCTATGCCATCGCTCCGTTCGATCTCAGGCAGCTCGAGGAAATTTTCGAGTACCGCGAAGTCGTCGAGACGGCGGCGATCCGCATGGCCTGCGGCCGTGCCACACCAGCCGAACTTGACGCCTTGCAGGAAGCGGTCGACCGCAGCCTGGGCGATTCCACGCCGGAGAGCTGGTTCGCCGCCGGTCTCGATGTTCATGTCTGGCTGGCGGAGTTGTCGCACAACCGGTTCTTGCGCGACGCGGTGCAGGATTGCGTCAATCGCACCATTCGCGCCCGCTGGCTGGTCGCCAGCTCGCCGCCGGCGCGCGCCGCCGCCCATCGCGAGCACAATGCGATGATCGCACTCGTCCGGCAGGGCGACGCGGAGGCAGCGGCCGAGGCCGTGCGCCGGCACACGCGCGATGTGCGGACCCAGGTGATGCAGGCGCTGGAGGCGTCGCGCCGGCTGTTTGGCGCGCGCGGTTTCGTTTCGGGCGATTCCGCCGCTTGACGCGTCGGGTTTAGCCGAACACCACTGTCTTATGGCCGTTCAGCATGACGCGGTTTTCCAGGTGCAGCTTGACCGCACGGGCCAGCACGCGGCTTTCGATGTCGCGGCCGGCGGCGACGAAATCCTCGGCGCTCAGCGCATGGGTGACGCGCTCGGTTTCCTGCTCGATGATCGGCCCCTCGTCGAGGTCCGGCGTGACGTAATGCGCGGTGGCGCCGATCAGCTTCACCCCGCGCTCATGCGCCTGGTGATAGGGTTTGGCGCCCTTGAAGCTGGGCAGGAACGAGTGATGAATGTTGATGATCTTGCCGAACAGCCGGTTGGACAGGTCGTTCGACAGGACCTGCATGTAGCGGGCCAGGATCAGCAGATCGGCACCGGTCTCGTTGAACAGGGCGAGCAGTTTCGCCTCCTGTTCGGCCTTGTTCTCCCTGTTCACCTTCCAATGGTGATAGGGGATGTTTTCCATTTCCGCCGTGCGGCGCGAATCGTCATGGTTGGAGACGATGGCCACCACCTCCGCGTCGAGCCAGCCGACGCGGATCTGATAAAGCAGATGCAGCAGCGCGTGATCGAATTTCGACACCATGATGACGATTTTCGGCCGCCGCGTGCGGTCGGCGAGCGCCGTCTTCATGTCGAAGCGGGCAATCGCCGGCTCGAGCGCGCGCAGCAGGCTGTCGCGGCCAAGCGTCTCCGGCGCGCTGATCGACAGGCGCATGAAGAAGCGGTTGGTCTGCCGGTCCCAGAATTGGTTGGATTCGGCGATGTTGGCGCCCAGCCCGGCAAGCTCGGTCGTCACGGCGGCGACGATGCCGGGACGGTCGGCGCAGGAAAGATTGATGTCGAACGTCTTCTCGGTCATGGCGTGGCCTGGCTAACAGCGTCGGTGGATGGGCGTGTGATGGACGGGTGAGCGATCTATACGCCATCGAGCCAGGATTGAAACCGGCATAGTGTCTCATCGTCGCCGGCCATTCAGGCGCAGGGCAAGCGCAAAATCGTCAGCCTCTGTCGGATGTTGTGCTGCTCGATCGTCCATGGATAGAAGAGACGATCATCAAGACAGGAGAGTGCCGAAATGCCCGACGACAAGGTGAAGGGCCCCGTTTCGTATTTCCCGTCCATCGAGAAGACCTACGGCGAGCCGATCAGTCATTGGCTGGCGATCCTCGATGGAATGAAGAACAAGAAGCATATGGAGATGGTATCCGTGCTCAAGGCGGAGCATGGATTGGGGCACGGGCACGCCAGCGCTCTGGTCGCCCATCATCGCGCAAGGCATGCGGGACGCCTTAACGCCTGAGCGCTGCCACAAGCCGCGCCGACCGCCGCAGGGCGGTGAATGCCGCGCCGATGGCGACGGCCCACAGCGCTGCCGTCAGTATCTCGCCGCGGCCATCCCATAATGGCTCGAACAGGGACAGCACTGCGGCGGCGGTGACCGCCGCCATGCGGTGCGGCTTGGCCATGGGCCCGGAGAAATCGGCCGGCTGGCCGGCGGCGCGGCCCAGCTCGCGCACATAGGCTGTCAGGATGGCGAACGCTGAGGCGGCGAAGCCGAGCGCCGGCCGGCCGACGCCATAGCCGAGGCCGACCAGGATCAGCACGTCGGCGATGCGGTCGGGAAATTCGTTCCAGAATGCGCCATCGGGCGAGCCCTTGCCCGCCTCGACCGCCACCATGCCGTCCAGCAAGTTGCACAGGAGGCGAAGCTGGACGAACACGCCGCCGAGGACGAGGAGGATCGGCCGCGCGATGCCTTCGGCGCCGCCCGCCTGCCAGAAGGCGAGGCCGGCGAGCGCGGCGAACACCATGCTGGCCATGGAAACCTGGTTTGGCGTGATCGATGTGGCGGCGAGCCGGCGTGTCAGGGTTCGTGCCCAACCGGTGTCGCGGCTGGCCAGCGGGCGGCGGTTCTCGGTCTCACTCATGCTCAGGCGCTCCAAAGCGTGTAGGTGTAGAGGGTGGCATAGAAGGTGGCGACCGTCAGAGGCACGGCAATCGTTGCCAGGATTTCCGGTGTGCCCGCCAGGCTGTGGATGGAATACAGAAGCGTGAGCGAGGTGAGGCCGGCAAAGAGCGGCGGTAGAACAAGCCCCGAAACTCCTGCGAAACGCGTCACCAGATTCTCGATGAAACGCTTCAGGAAAAGCGTGATGAAGGCGGACAGCGTGCCCTGGACGAGGCCCGCCAGCAACGGGCCCGGCAGCGGATGCGCGCGGTTGGCGAACACCGCCCAGGAACCCATGGCCAGGAAGGCGACGGCCATGTGGGTGGCGCTGCTTTTCGCCAGGCGGGCGAAGGTGCCGCTCACGTGGTCGACCACCAGTAGCGGACGATGTGGAAGAAGATCGGCGCGGAGAAGATCACCGAATCCAGCCGGTCGATGAAGCCGCCATGGCCGGCGATGAGATGGCCCCAATCCTTGACGCCGCGATCACGCTTGATGGCCGACATGACGAGGCCGCCGAAGAAACCCATCAGGACGATGACCAGCGACAGCGCGCCCGCCTGAACGGGCGTGAACGGTGTCATCCAGGACAGGGCGGCGCCGAGCAGCGTGGCGCTCGCCGCGCCGCCGATGAAGCCCTCGACGGTTTTCGACGGCGACAGGTCGGGGGCGATCTTCGTGCGGCCCAAGAGCTTGCCCCAGACATATTGCAACACGTCGCTCGACTGCACGACGACGACCAGGAAGGCGATCAGGAGCAGGTTGCGGCCCTCATAGCCGGGGATCTGCAGGGTGAGGAGAGCCGGCACGTGGGAGACGCAGAAGACGCAGATCATCAGCGCCCATTGCACCTCGGAGATGCGGACCAGAAACTGGTCGGTGTCGCCGCGCAGCGCCGCGGCGATGGGCAGAAGCAGGAAGGCGTAGACGGGGATGAAGATCGAATACATCCCGTACCAGTCTATGAAGATCAGATAGTACTGGAACGGCAGGATGAGGAAGAAGGCCGAAGCGAGCGCCCAGTGATCGCCACGCCGTGTGTCGGTGAGCGTGACGAACTCGCGCAGCGCGGCGAAGGAGGCGAAGCCGAACAGAAGCACGATGCCGATGCGGCCGAACAGCAGCGCCAGGCCCATCAGGACGATCATCACCCACCAGGCCTTGACCCGGTCGTTGAGGTTTTCGACAACGGCGTTGGAACCATCTGGCGACAGGCGGCGCTGGAGAACATAGCCGGCTATCGATGCCGCCACGAGAATGGCGGCGAGCCCGGCCAGAAGCTTGATCAGATCGAGATGCGCTGCGGTCATCGGCCGTTGCTCTGCGTGTCGGGGGAAAGGGCAAGAAGCGCCTGTTCGGCGCGGGCGATAAAGGCATCTTTTGCTTCATCACTGCCTACATGAAGCGGCGCGCCGAAGGTGACGGTGCAGATGAGCGGCACGGGGACGAACTCGCCCTTCGGCATGACGCGATTGAGATTGTCGATCCATACCGGCACCAGGTCGACCGCCGGTCGCGCCTTAGCCAGATGGTAGAGGCCGCTCTTGAACGGCAGCAGGCGGGTGCCGGTTTCGTTGCGCGTGCCCTCGGGAAAGACGATCAGCGAAGCGCCGCCATCGAGCGCCTCGGTCATCTGGGCAACGGGATCGTCCGTGCGGCTGTCGCGGTTGCGGTCGATCAGCACGGCGTTGAAGACATCGCGGCCGATGAAGCGGCGGATCGGCGATTTCAACCAGTAATCGGCGCCGGCGACCGGGCGGGTCCGGCGGCGCATGCGCACCGGCAGAACGGTCCATAACAGGATGAAATCGCCATGGCTGACGTGATTGGCGAAATAGACGCGCTGGCGCGGCACGGGCTCTATGCCTTGCCAGACCGCGCGCACGGCAGTGATGAAACGGGCGAACAGAATGATTGCCGCCGCCGCAATGCCCGCCACGAAATCCATCGTTCCCCCGTCGATTCGTCCGAAACTGTTATGCCATGCGATGTATAGGCCGGGGCGGCCGGAAACGCCAACCGGTCGGCGGCATGAAATTTCCAATGGGGAAAAAAGATGGACAATGCATTCTGTTGATGGTGTCATCGGGGCGTTACACAAGCCGACCAATAGAGACCGGACTTCAACCCGGCGATTCAGGATAGTAGGGAGAACAACAATGAATTTTCGCGCAATGATTTCCGCGGCGGCAGTGCTGACGGCGGTGGTGCCCGCCATGGTCGGCACCGCGGCGGCGCAGACCGAGATCCAGGTCTGGCACGCGTTTTCCGGCCGTCTCGGCGAACTGATCGACAAGCAGATCAGTGATTTCAATGCCAGCCAGGGCGACTACAAGGTCGTCGGCACCAACAAGGGCAACTACTCCGAGGCGCTGAATGCCGGCATCGCCGCCTTCCGCGCCGGCGAGCAGCCGCACGTCCTGCAGGTGTTCGAGGTCGGCACGGCGACGATGATGGCCGCCAAGGGCGCCATCAAGCCGGTCCATGAAGTGATGGCCGAGGCCAACGAGCCGTTCGACCCGAGCGCCTATCTGGCGTCTGTTGCCGGCTACTACACGACGGCCGAGGGCCAGATGCTGTCGCTGCCCTACAATTCGTCGACGCCGGTCCTCTACATCAACAAGGACGCGCTAGAGGCGGCCGGGCTCGACCCGGAGACCAAGCCGACCACCTGGCCGGAAGTCGAGGAAATCCTCATCAAGCTGAAGGAGGGCGGCTCGGCTTGCCCGCTCACGACTGCCTGGCAATCGTGGGTCCACGTGGAAACGCTCGGCGCCTATCATGACGTGCCGTTCTCGACCAAGGCAAACGGCTTCGAAGGCGTCGACACGGAGCTCGTCTTCAATGGCGACCTGCAGGCCAAGCACATCGGCAAGATGGCCGAATGGGCGAAGAACGGTCTGTTCAGCTATTCGGGCCGCCGCAACGAGGGCGGCGCGCGTTTCCGTTCCGGCGAGTGCGCCCTGTTCACCGAATCGTCAGCCGGCTATGCCGGGGTGAAGGCGGAAGCCGATTTCCCGTTCTCCGTGACCAACCTGCCTTACTGGCCGGACGTTGAAGGCGCCCCGCTGAACACGATCATCGGCGGCGCTTCGCTGTGGGTGATGTCGGGCCATGAATCGGACGAATATGCCGGCGTGGCGAAGTTCCTGACCTATCTGTCAAGCGCGGAAGTGCAGGCGCAGTGGCACCAGGATACGGGCTACCTGCCGATCACCACGGCGGCCTACGACCTGACCAAGGAACAGGGCTTCTACAACGAGAACCCTGGCACCGACATTGCCATCCTGCAGATGACGGGCAAGGCGCCGACCGCCAACTCGAAAGGCATCCGGCTCGGCAATTTCGACCAGGTCCGCACCGTCATCGACGAGGAGCTGGAAGCGGTCTGGCAGGGCCAGAAGGACGCCAAGACGGCGCTCGACGAAGCGGTGTCGCGCGGCAACGAGCTGCTGCGCCGTTTCGAACAGTCGGCACGCTGACGGACAGGGCTTGCGGCCGGCGGGGCAACCTGCCGGCCGCGCGCCGGTTCCTCCTTCCGCCATGGAAAAACGCGTAACCTTCGACAACCGGCTGCTGCCGTACCTGCTGCTGACGCCGCAGTTGGCTGTGACCATCGTCTTCTTTTTCTGGCCGGCCGGTCAGGCGCTCTACCAGTCGCTGCTTCTGCCCGACCCGTTCGGTCTCAGCGCGCGTTTCGTCTGGTTCTCCAATTTCGAGTATCTGTTCAACGACCGCTATTACCTGCAGTCGTTCGCCACGACCGCCGTCTTCACCGGTTTCGTCACGCTGACATCCATGTCGGTGGCGCTGCTGCTCGCCGTCCTGGCCGATCAGGTGATCAAGGGCGCAGGGGCCTACAAGACCTTGCTGATCTGGCCCTATGCGGTGGCGCCGGCGGTGGCCGGCGTGATGTGGCTGTTCATGTTCCAGCCGTCGATCGGCGTCCTGGCCTTCTACATGAAGGCGATGGGCTTCAACTGGAACCCGGTTCTGAACGGGTCCCATGCGATGACGCTGGTCATCGCCGCGGCGGCATGGAAGCAGATCAGCTACAATTTCCTGTTCTTCCTCGCCGGCCTGCAGGCGATCCCCAAGAGCCTGATCGAGGCGGCGGCGATCGACGGCGCCGGCAAATGGCACCGTTTCCGCACCATCATCTTTCCGCTCCTGTCGCCGACCACTTTCTTCCTGCTCGTCGTCAACATCGTCTACGCCTTCTTCGAAACCTTCGGCATCATCCACACCATGACCGCCGGCGGCCCCGGCCAGTCGACCACCATCCTGGTCTACAAGGTGTTCTCCGACGGCTTCGTCGGCCAGGATCTTGGTTCATCCGCGGCGCAGTCGGTGATCCTGATGGTCGTCGTCGGCGTGCTCACCGTCATCCAGTTCCGCTACATCGAGCGGCGCGTGCATTATTGAGGGGCGGGCAGGATGGTTGAAAAACGCGGTTTCGGAACGTTCCTGGTGCACGCGGTGCTGATCGTCGGCATCGCCATTGTCTGCTTTCCGATCTACCTGACCTTCGTCGGCTCGACGCTGACGCATTTCGAGATCATTCGGCCGCCGATGCCGCTTCTGCCGGGGCCGCACCTGATCGACAACTATACCCAGGCGTTGACCCAGGGCATCACGGCGCCGGTGGGGCGGATGCTCTTCAACTCCTTCGTCATGGCGATGGGCATCGCCGTCGGCAAGATCGCCATCTCGATCCTGTCGGCCTATGCCATCGTCTATTTTCGCTTTCCGTTCCGCATGCTGGCGTTCTGGGCGATCTTCATGACGCTGATGCTGCCGGTCGAGGTGCGCATCGTGCCGACATATCAGGTCGCCGCCTCGCTCGGCCTGCTCAATTCGTATACCGGGCTGATCCTGCCACTGATCGCTTCGGCGACGGCGACCTTCCTGTTCCGCCAGTTCTTCATGACGGTGCCGGACGAACTGGTCGAGGCGGCGCGCGTCGACGGGGCGGGGCCACTGCGCTTCTTCAAGGATATCCTGCTGCCCCTGTCGGTGACCAACATCGCGGCGCTGTTCGTCATCCTGTTCATCTATGGATGGAACCAGTTCCTGTGGCCGCTGCTGATCACCACCAAGCCGGAAATGAATACAATTGTCATGGGACTGAAACAGATGATGCCTACTGCGGACGACTACGGCAACTGGCCCGTGACCATGGCCGCCGCGATGCTGGCTGTCCTGCCGCCCGTGGCGGTTGTGCTGTTCATGCAACGCCTGTTCGTCAAGGGCCTCGTCGAGACAGAGAAATAGAAGGACCGAAATCGGCATGGCGACGATTTCCATCAAGGACATCACCAAATCCTACGGCAAGACCGAGGTCATCCACGGCGTCAGCCTCGACGTGGCCGATGGCGAGTTCATCGTCATCGTCGGTCCGTCCGGCTGCGGGAAGTCGACGCTGCTGCGCATGGTGGCCGGCCTGGAGCGGATCACCGGCGGGACGATCGACATTGGCGGCCGTGTGGTCAATGAGCTGGAGCCGCGCGAGCGCGACATCGCCATGGTTTTCCAGAACTATGCGCTCTATCCGCATATGAGCGTGTTCGACAACATGGCCTATGGGCTGAAGATCGCCGGCCAGTCGAAAGCCGAGATCAAGCAGCGCGTCGACAAGGCGGCTGCCATGCTGCAGATCGAACCCTATCTGGAGCGCAAGCCCCGCGCGCTCTCGGGCGGCCAACGCCAACGCGTCGCCATGGGCCGGGCGCTGGTGCGCCAGCCCGCCGTCTTCCTGTTCGACGAGCCGCTGTCCAACCTCGACGCCAAGCTGCGCGTGCAGATGCGCCTCGAGATCAAGCAGATGCAGCGCGCCGTCGGTACCACAGCGCTCTACGTCACGCATGACCAGGTGGAGGCGATGACGCTGGCCGACCGGCTGGTGGTGATGAATGGCGGCGTGGCCGAGCAGATCGACACGCCGATGGCTGTCTATGAGCGGCCGGCGACACGCTTCGTTGCCGGCTTCATCGGCTCGCCGGCGATGAACATCCTGCAGGGATCGGTCACGGACAAGCATTTCGCGCTGGAGGGCGGCGGTACCCTGGCGCTCGAAGATGCCGGGTACGCCGAGAAAGGTCGGCCGATCCTGTTCGGCGTCAGGCCGGAACATCTGCGCCTCGTGCCGGCGGCAGACGCCGTTCTCAACCTCGGCGTGACGGCGATCGAGACGCTGGGCGCCGACACGCTGGCGCATGGCAAGCTTGCCGGGGCCAATGGTGTGGGCGGCGAACTCGTCGCCCGGCTTCCCGGCAGCGCCCGATTGAGCGTCGGCGACACACTGCCGCTCGCCATCGAACCGGGCATGACGCATCTGTTCGACGCGGAGAGCGGCCGGCGGCTTTGAGGAAGCGCAGGAAGGCTGGCGCATGCCAGACCGCTTCAGTGTTTCATGGAAACGCTGAATCGGTCTATCTCATTGTTTTTCCGCATTTATGCGGACGTCAGCTGTTCCTCCTGACTGCAAAAATGCTCTGGAGGCGCGCAATGTCCAATACCGGATCCCGCCATGCCGTCGCCTGACCTCGACTTCCGCTTCGGTTTCGCCGCCTCACCCGAAGGGGGCGCCGAGATAGCCCGCCTGATACAGGATATGTTCGCGGTTGACGTAACGCCGCTAGACAGGCTTGGCCATGACCCGAGCGTCGTTTCCTTCGGCTGGTGGCGCGACGTGGAGCTGATCGCCAATGTCAGCCTGTACCAACGGGAGTTGTGGCTCCAGGGCGACAGGGTGGAGGCCTTTGGCGTGCAGTCCGTCGCGGTGCGACCGGCATGGCGCGGGCGGGGTCTTTTCCACGACCTGATGGCAAGGGCGCTTGCCTACGCCGACGCGCGCGCCAGTCTGGTGGTCCTGACAACCGGGACCCCCGATCTCTATACGCCGTTTGGTTTCCGCCAGGTCCGCGAAACCGTCTTCTCCGGCCCGCTCGCACCGGGTCGAGCGCTGGCGAACCATCGCCGCCTGTCGCTTGCCTCGGACCGCGATGTCGCGCTTGCACGCGACCTGTTCGCGCGCAGGACACCGGTATCGCGCGTGTGCTCGGCTTGCGATCATCCGGCGCTGTTCTTCCTGAAGGCGGTGGAGGATCCGGACATCGCGCTCATGCATCTGCCGGATTTCGATGCGTTGGCGGCGGTCCGGGCCATAGGCGAGCCAACGTTGACCTTGCTCGATGTCGTCGCGCCTGCAATCCCGCCGCTCGAAGGGATCGCGGCGGCGCTGGGAGGCGGCTTCGCCTCAGCTCGCGTGTTCATCACGCCGGACCGGCTGGCATGGAACCCGGCGCAAACCACTTCCGAAGACACAGGCTATATGGTGCGCGGGCCATACTTGCCGGAGGGACACGCATTCATGCTGTCGCCCATGAAGGTCTGACGACGGATGTCCCGCTTAAGTTCCATAATATATGTTATGCGCGTTTCAACGCATCCGGAATGGGCTCCATTTGACTTTGACAGCCACCTCAATCCTGGCGTTCTCCTTTCATTAAGAAATAGCCGTTACGGATTGTGGCCAGCAAGATGGATCACCGCATCCGGTCGAAGGCATGAAGCCGCTCCATCTTACCGGCGAGCCCGGTATGTCATCCACAATCTCAACAGAAAGTCAGATGCCATGTCGAGCATTCTCACGAACGCGTCCGCAATGACGGCGCTTCAAACCCTGACCATGACCAACAAGAACCTTGCCCAGACGCAGAGCCGTATCGCAACGGGCATGAAGGTAGCTGAAGCGTCGGACAATGCCGCCTATTGGTCGATCGCAACGACCATGCGCTCCGACAACAAGGCAAACTCGGTTGTCCTGGACGGCCTGGGCCTTGGCGCGGGCAAGGTTGATACTGCCTATACGGCGATCAAGGATTCGATTGACGTTGTCGACCAGATCAAGCAGCAGGTTCTTAGCGCCAAGACGGCGAGCCCAGCGGATCGTGCAAAGATCCAGGATGCCATCAAGGCTTATCAGGCCCATCTGAGCGACAGCGTTGGAAATGCCAGCTATGCCGGCTCCAATCTGCTCGAGACCGATCCTGCCGGTGCCGCGAACTTGTCGATTGTTTCGTCCTACAATCGGGACGCTGCCGGCGTTGTCACGACCGGTGAGATCGCTGTCTCCCTGACGAACATTCGCCTGCTCGATTCGACCGGTGGCAACACCGGCATTCTGGACACGCTGTGGACCGGTGCAACGAACGCGGCCGTTCAGGGCATGAACGTGCTGAATCTCGATGTCACGGATGCCACGCTCGATGACGCAGCGTTCGACGAATTGCTGACCGGCATTGAAACTGTGGCCAAGGGTCTTGCCACGGGTGCGTCGGAACTCGGTGCCGCGAAGACGCGCATCGATCTCCAGTCCAATTTCATCAAGTCGCTCTCCGACGCCATGGATCGCGGCGTTGGTCAGTTGGTCGATGCCGACATGAACGAAGAATCGACCCGCCTGCAGGCACTTCAGGTGCAGCAGCAGCTCGGTATCCAGGCTCTGTCGATTGCGAATTCCAACACGCAGCAGATTCTGTCGCTGTTCAGATAAGCCGACCTGGTCCATATTGGTGAAGGGGGCGCGGAAAGCGCCCCCTTTTTTTAATGAAGGTTGATTCCGCAGCGGTCGATCTGATCAGAACGGTTTGCAATGTCATGGACGGAGTTGATGCTGAAAAGGTGATCGAGGACTACGAGGAACTCGACAGCACCAATTCAGAAGCGAAGCGGTTGGCCGACGGCGGCAAAAGCGGTGTGTTTGTGGTTTCGGCGCGCAAGCAGACCTCCGGGCGCGGCCGCTACGGGCGGGCGTGGTACGCGCCTGCAGACAATGTCGCCATGACGATAGCAGTGCCCCTTCCCTTTTCATTTCTCGGCTCGCCGACCTTGCCTCTAATGACCGGCCTGGCTGTTCACGATGTTCTGCAGACCCTGGTCGGCGATCGGGCGGCCGTGTGCATCAAGTGGCCGAACGATATCGTCGTCGACGACGCCAAGATTTCGGGAACCCTGATCGAGACCAGCGCGACACGGATCTACGTGGGAATAGGCGTGAACCTGGTGGCCGAATTGCCCGATGCCATCTATCCGACCACCTCTCTTGGCCGGTTCTGCAATATCGAACGATTGGCGCTGATCGAGATGATCGCCGATCGCTGGCTGGCGCAGTTTCAGAAGTGGACGCTGGACGGGTTTGCGCCCTTGGCGGCAATGTACACCAGCAATATCTGGCGGCGCGGCGAAGAGGTGACGATCGCGCTCAATGAGGCTCGAACCGACCGTGTTACCGGTCTTTGCCTCGGCGTCAACGAAACCGGGCTTCTGCAACTGAAACTGTCTGACGGCACCGTTCGATCGTTCTCGACGGGTGATGTCGGCGCTTAGACCGGTTCATCGTTTCGCAGAAACGCTGTCCCGGTCTATCTCGTTGTTTTTCCGCGTTTATGCAGACGTCAGGTGATTCCACCTGACTGCAAAACGCTCTAGGTCGGTTCCGATTCTCGCGCTGATGCGACAGGGTCGGGACTTGGCTTTGGCTTGCCGGCCTTCAGTTCACGATAAGCACCTTGCCCTCGGCCGAAGGGTTGATCGCGTCGCGCAATGCCGATTTCACATCGCCCAGAGCGTAGCGTTCGCGTATTCCCGACCGGATATCGCCGGTGACGATCGATGCGCTCACCTGCGCGTAAGTGCTGTGGACCTGCTCGATCGGAACCTCGCGGATCCAGTTTCGCAGATGGAACATCTTGAAGTCGATGTCGCGCCTGGCTGACCAGAATTCCGGCGGGATGGGTTGTCCCGACAAGAGGCCGTAATGGACGAACATGCCACCCTCGCGCAGAAGACAAGCAAGGGCCAGGCTTTCCCGTCCGCCGATACAATCGAATATCCTGTCGACCTTTTCGACAGCGGATGCGCTGCCGCACAAGCCTGAAAGCGCGTCACCGCCGGCGTATCGGACCACATCAGCGGACAAATGCGCGATGTTCCGCGCCGCCCGCTCACTTCGAAGGAACGCTATCGGGCGCAGCCCGACCGAATTCGCCAGCTTGACGATCATCTGGCCTATCGCGGAACCGGCGGCCGTGACGGCGATGCGCATGCCGGGACGAATTTTCGCCACCGCATGCAGCATGGCCCATGCCGTCATCGGATTGACGTAGCTCATCGCGGCCTGCTCATCATCGACACCATCGGCAACCTGCAGGCACCACGAGGGATCACAGTCCCTGACCCCCTGCCAGGCACCGGCAGAACCGATGGGAACGACCCGCGCGCCCCTTCTGCTTCCACTGACATCAGCGCCGCATGCCTCGACCACGCCGACGCCCTCGAACCCGGGAAGGAAAGGCAATTGTGTTCTTGACCGATATGCCCCAGAAATCGTGATGAGATCGGACGGGTTTATCGCCCGGACCGTCATTCGAACACGCACCTTGTCCGCCGCCAACGGACCCGGGTCGTAGCGCTCGAGTTCCACGACCTCGCGCGCGTCACCAAACTCGTGGACGATTGCCCTCTGGTGCATTGAATCCCCGTTGATTAAGGTTTGAAAGATGAAGGCAGATTGTCGGGGTTCTCATGGCTGAGGAGCAAAAGCACCATGCCCGCTTCCGCGTTTCAATGCGCCATATCGACATCTTCGGCCACGTCCACAATTCCGTTTATCTCGATTACTGCCAGGACGCCATCGTCGAGTATCTTCACGCGTCGGGGCTTTATCAGCATTTTCGACACGGAGACCCTGATATCGGCTATCACGTCAAGAAGGCCGAGATCACCTTCCATAGCCCCGTCGGTGTCGATGATGTGGTCGACGCGCGCGTTCGCATTGCCCATCTGGGCACATCCAGCCTGGCCTTCGAGATAAACCTCGCGCGCGCGGAAACCGGAAAAAATTGTGCGACAGGCATGATCGTCTGGGTCTGCGTCGACCTCAAGGCGGGCCGGCCCAGACCTGTTCCCGAATTGACCGCCGCGGCTCTGCGCAGCGCGCCCTGACGCCCTCACCCTTGCCAAGGCTTTCGCCATGCCGTTTCACCTGGAGATCGACCATCATGCCGCCGTCACGCCGGACAAGCCGGCATTCGTGCTCGATGGTCAGATCCGCACCTATGCCGACCTTGCGAGCCGCTCGAGGTCTTTCGCCTCATACATCGCGACATTGCCGGGGACGCGGGACGGGCAGTCGGTTCCCGGTGGCGTCAGGAAGATAACGGCGCTCGACCTTGGAAACCACCCTCTCTTTGCCGAGCTGTTCGTCGGCGCCACCACGGGGAAGAATGCCTGCGCGGTGCTTGATCCCACGATGCCGGCGACCCAGCTCGAGGAAATACTGACCAGGCTCCGGCCTGACCTGATCGTAACCGGGACGATGAATTCGAATGCGGCGAAAATCGCCGCGAGGATGGGGCTGGCGATCGAGCTGGCGTCATCGTTCGATCGTCTTGCGCAGGGAGATCAACCGGCAGCGGCCGGCGATGCCGATGTTGACGCTGATGGCGACGATACGTTCCTGGTGAGTTTCACCTCGGGAACCACGGCGCTGCCGAAGGCCTACAGTCGGTCGCGCGCCTCGTGGCGGGCAAGCTTTTCAAGGGGCCGGTCCCTCTTCGGATTGGAGAATGGTCCAACGACGTGCTGTCCCGGTGCCCTCGCCCACGGCTTGGCGCTCTACGCATTGGCCGAAGCCCTGCATAGCGGCGGCACGTTCCACTCGATCAGGCAGTGGCAGGCCGAAGGCGTCGCCGATCTGCTGAGCCGTGAGGGCATTCAAAGGTTCGTCGCGGTCCCGACGATGATCAGCGGCCTTGCCAAAACCGCCATCGCGAAGCCGGGCGGGTTTCCAATGATCCGCAATGTCCTGACGGCCGGGTCCAAGCTGGGCAGCAAACAGGTTGGCCAAATGCGCGCGATGTTCCCGAACGCGCGCATCATGGAGTATTACGGCGCATCGGAACTCGGTTTCATCTCCGTGTCGACCGTCGTCCCCTTCGATGCCGAGACACCCCTCCAGACGGTGGGAAAGCCGTTTCCGGGCGTCGGGCTCAGCATCCGCAATTCGGGTGGACAAGTGCTCGGCCCAGGCGAGGTCGGAACGATCCATGTGCACAGTGACCTGATCTGCGACGGGTATTTGTGGGGCGACGACGGTAAGGCGTTTCGGGCAGACGCCGGCGGCGCAACGGTGGGCGATATCGGCGAACTCGACGGGAACGGAGCTTTGAGGGTTATCGGCCGTGAGGGCGGCATGGTGGTCACCGGTGGTTTCAATGTCTATCCTTCGGAGATAGAGACCGCGCTGCGCAATATCGCCGATGTCGATGAAGCCGTCGTGCTGGGTGTCGAGGACGATCATCTGGGAACGCGGCTCGTCGCGGTTTTAAGCGGCAGTTTCGAAGACGGCGACGGCGTCCTTTCAGCCGCGGGCACATTCCTGCCCCGCTATAAACTGCCGAGAAATCTTTTCCGGACGCAGTCCTGGCCGGTCACGACGAGTGGGAAGATCGCCAGGGGCAAGGTCGCGGAAGCTCTGCGGAAAGGCCAGTATGCAGCTGTCGAAACATCCAGTTGACGCCGATCGGCAACCGGTCGTCGTCGCGGCCTTCCGCACGGCGGTGGGGCGGGCGTTCGGCGCGTTCGAGGCGCTCGAACCGCAGGATCTCGTCGCCCCGGTAATCCGTCATATGATCGGGCAAGTCGGCTTTGAGCCGGACGCGGTCGATGACGTGATTTTGGGCAATGCGACGGCCGGAGGCGGCAACATTGCCCGCTTGTCCGCATTGGCGTCCGGCCTCCCCGTCACGGTTCCGGGCGTCACCGTTGATCGTCAGTGCGGGTCCGGGCTCGAGGCGGTCATTCTCGCATCGAGAATGGTGCAGGCCGGCGCCGGCGAGTGCTACCTGGCCGGCGGCGTCGAATCGGTCAGCAGAGCGCCATGGCGCGTCGAGAAGCCGCGTGGAAAAGCCGGCCTCCCTCGCTTCTATGGCCGGGCTCGGTTTTCTCCCGACGACATAGGCGACCCGGAAATGGGTGTCGCGGCTGAGAATGTCGCGCGCGCATGCGGTGTTTCGCGCGAGCGGCAGGACCTTTTCGCCCTTTCCAGCCATGAAAAGGCCGTCACGGCGATGGACGCGGGGGCTTACGATCAGGAGATCGTGCCGGTCGAGAGCGGAGGGATGCTTATAGAGCGCGATGAGTGCCCACGCCGGAACGCATCGATGGAGGCGCTGTCGGCACTTCCGCCCGTCTTTGTCGACAACGGGACCGTCACGGCCGGCAATGCGTGCCCGTTGAACGATGGCGCGTCCGTGACCCTGATCACGAGCCGGCGCCTTGCACGCACGCTCGGCGTCAAAAAGGGACTGATGTTCATCGACGCCGCGTCGGCCGGTGTCGATCCAAATCTCCTGGGACTGGGGCCGGTCGGATCGACGCAGCGCCTGCTGCGGCGCCAACCCGCGCTTGCCCTGAAAGACATCGACCTCGTTGAATTCAATGAGGCGTTCGCCGCGCAGGTCCTCGGATCGATCGACCGGCTTGATATCGCGGCCGAACGGGTCAACCGCGAAGGCGGTGCCCTTGCCCTTGGGCATCCGTTCGGCGCATCGGGCGCCATTCTGGTGACACGGCTTTTCTCCCAGTTCGCGCGTCGCCAGACCGACGGCGCGCTGGGCATGGCGATGCTGGGAATTGGTGGGGGGCTGGGACTGACGGCGCTCTTTCAATGGGTCGAGGAGCTCTGAATTGGGTGTGCGGGTTCGTTTCCACAACAAGTGTGGATAGGCTCTGCAAACCGATCGCTCTCCATCATCACCTCCTGTTTGCAGAAACCGGCAATTCGACGGCCGGTTCCTGAAACCTGCAAGCCCCGATGATCACGTAGCCGGCGCTTTTTCCCGCTCGATGATCGGATAGGAGCAGCGGACGGCCATGGCGATAAAGGAGGCAAGGATGGCCTTGGCAATATCGCCGGGCACGAAAGCGAGAGAACTTATCGCAGCTTCAACGAGGTTGAGGCCGAGCAGAGCCGCCATCCACGGAATGCCCATCAGATTGCTGATGCCCAATGCGCCGATCAGGGAGAAGGCGATGGTCTTCAGAAGCGTCAGATTTCTCCAGTAGCGCTCAACCATATAGCCGACAAAGAGCGCGATCAGCGGCCAAGCGAGCAGGTAGCCGGCCGACGGGCCCAGGAACACGCCAAAGCCGCCACGGCCCCCGGCCAGCAGAGGCAGGCCAACCGCCACCAAAACGACGAAGAGAAGCTGCGAGAGGAACCCTCGCCTTGCCCCAAGAATTGTTCCGGCAAGCAAAGGACCTATGCTCTGCACGCTGATGGGCACGCCCGTAACAGGCAATGGGAATGGCGGGAACAACCCTACCGCAGCCGTGACGGCTGCAAACAACGCAATATAGACGATATCCTTGGTCGACATGTTCTTTCTCTTTCAACTTTGGGTAATCTATGGATCGTAACCGCGCGCATCGATGGCATTTGCTACGTCATCCGCCATTTTCAGCGTTCTGATGATCACGGGCAGTGCGACGGCTATCACGCTCCATTCCAGTCCCCGTGCGCGCTGCGCCTCCCGGACCTCGGACGTTATCTTCGCGACGACGGGAATGAAGCGCAGGGCGAGTGACAGGCCAAGGCTGATTTTCGCCGGATTGACGCCGATCACTCTCATCCAGCCTATCCGCCTTTCGATGGCGTCGATCATCTCCGATGCGGGTGTGGTGAGGGTCACAAGCGATGCCAGGAGCAGCAGTGCGACGAACCGCGAAACGACCATGCCGGCGAAAGCCACATCGCGCGTAAAGAGCTGAAAGACGAAGATCAGCACGAAAATCCAGACGATCGGGCGAACTTGCGCAACCATAATCCCCATCGGGATCCTGGCGACGCGATACAGCACGATGGTGGCGGCCAGGATGGTGATCATGATCAAGAGATCAGGAACCAGAAAGAGGGCCGTACCGCCGATCACCAGAATCAGGACCTTGGAGCCCGCCGGCATCCTGTGGATCGGCGATTCCCTGTGAACGTAGTTTCCAAGACTCATGAGAGCCTCTCGACATAGCGCGCCAATGCCGTCGATGGCGTGTCGTCGATGACCACGCGGCAATCCTCGAAAACGATCACGCGATCGAAGTTTCTCAGGAAATCGAGATCATGCGAGACGACGATGGCGGTCTGCTCCAGGGAATCGATGACTTCGGCGATGCGTCTCTTGTTGCGCAGGTCGAGCAGAGTGGTGGGTTCATCGAGGACGACGTAGCGGGGCTCCATGGCAAGAACCCCGGAGATCGCGATGAGCTGCTTTTGCCCGCCGCTCAAATGGTGGGACGCATGCTTCCTGAAGGCGAGCAGGTCATACCGGCTCAAGGCCTCGGTTACCTTCTGCTCGATCACCTCCGGCGGAAGCTTGAGATTCTTCAGCCCGAAGGCCAAATCCTCGTCAACAACGGGGAATACGATCTGATTGTCGGGGTTCTGGAAGACAAAGCCGACCCTTTTCCGGATTTGCTTGCCATCCTTCTTCGTGTCGAACCCATCGACCACAACCGTTCCCTCCGTCGGCAGTTGGAGTCCATTGAGAAGGCGGGCGAAACTGCTCTTGCCGGACCCGTTCGAACCGACGATGGCAATCCGCTTCTCCGACAGCGTCAAGCTGACATCGCGAAGCACCGACAGGCTGTCATAGTTCAGGGAAACGTTTCTTATTTCGATCATCTGCCGTCTTTGCACTGAAGCCCGATGTATACTTGGTTCTGCCGAGTTACGGTTTTATTCGCGTGCCGTCTCGAATTTGATTTTCAGTTCAGTGGGAACTTCCGGATGGGAAACCGTTCCGAACCAGCGTGGCTCTTCACACCTTGAGGTTGGCATGCGGAGCCCCTCGCCTGGAAAGGACGAGCACGTTGCCTGTGACGACGAGAAGCATTCCAAGAACAGTGTTCAGTTCCCACATCAATCCCTCTAGCGCCGTGGAGACGGCCAGGGCGCAAACGGGTGTCGCTACGATGGAATAGGCGGCCCTCTCCGGGCCTATGCGTCCCACGATGACGAAGTATGCGCCATAGCCTATGACGGTTCCGAGCGCCGCCAGGCAGAGCAGTGAAGCAACGTAGGCGAAACTGAAATCAAACACCATTGGTGTTTCGGCTATTGTCTCGGCCAGCGCGAGAAAGATCGTACCATACCCCATGGCGAGACCGGTGAGTTGCAGATTGCGTTTGCCAGGCGACTGGGAGCCTTTGCGGTTCGCCGGAAACGGCTGAGATCGTCGATCCTCGCGCGCTGACTGCTCGGGATGCGAACCACGCATCCGGACAATCCGGAGCTCGGCGCATCTGGCGCGTGATGCCGCTTGGCAACTGTAAAGATCATACAGAGCCACTACGCGCTTCCCGAAGGTGCGAATTCCCGCTCCGCATCAATGGTGCGGGCTACAGCAATGGTCTTCCCGGTTCCGAATTCTGCGGCCTGGACGGAGTGGCCGGGGCACTGACCGAGAAATCATCCAGGGTATCCGCCGGCGGGAGGTAACCGTGAATGAGGCGACGGGCTGCGTCCCCTGCCGCCTCCATGTACGATGGGTCGCGATGCAACAGAACCGTGGAGAACGAACCGTCGAGGAGCAAAATGATCTGGCGGGCAGCGGCTTGGCTGGAGCTTGCCAATCCAGCCTTCGCCAGTTCCGTGCAAAGCCAATCCTCAACGCGCTTCTTATGCGTCCGCGCCGCCAGGACCGCGGGGTGACCGGGCGTTTTCACGAGTTCGACAGATGTGCGAAGAAACCCGCAGCCCTTCCATTTCGGATGCCGCGCGGCAAGGGCGAGATTGCGGAAAATGCCTTCCACCTTTTCCGCCAGGCCGCCGTCGGTTTCGTAGAACCACCGCTTGAACATGGCTAGATTGGGCTGGTCGCGCGCCTGCAGGTAAGCGGCGATGACATCGTCCTTGCTGCGAAAATGATAATACAGCGTCCTCTTCGTGAGGCCCGCTTCCGCGGCCACCATGTCGACGCTCACGTCCCGAACGCCCTCACCCTGAAAGAGCTTGGCGGCTGCGTTGACAATGCGGTCACGAGTCGGGAGATTTTTGCTGGCCATGCTATATGGTATACCGAACAGTGGATATACACAACACCATACGGAACGCGATATTGATGCGAATGGCTTCAGTCACCGCCCCCATTCTCGCGATCACCATGTCCGATGACGAGATCGGCACCGTTCCGGCAATTCGGCGAACGCTTCGCTGCTACACCGGCGCGCAGCGGACGGCCGTACTCCTGCATCCAGGCCATATGGGAAGGCCGGAAGTCGGACACTTCAGCTTGTTCCACGACAGTCACGCCGCTGGCTTCTGGATCGACACGCTGTTCTGGCTGCGGGACGGAATCAATCCTTGGCCTGGGCGCACGTTCGCCTTGTGAACGCGCGAGCTTTTCCGCCGGACGGGCTTCAGGCAATTTTCGCTGACAGGAGCTTGTGAAGCGCCTGGCCGGCATCGGCGATATGCGCCGACAGGATCGCCAGCGCCGCCGCCTCGTCCCGGCGGCGGCAAGCGTCGAGCAGCGCCTGGTGCTCCGCATGCGATTGCCGCACATAGTCGAGCTGCAGCGCCGCCAGCCGCATGTAGCGGTCCGCCAGATCGTTGAGCCCGGAAATATGGGCGAGCAGCCGCGGCCGTGCGCAGGGTTCGTACAGCGTCATGTGAAACGCCTTGTTGAGCGCGCCGAATTCCTTGATAGAGGCGTGCTCCGCCTGCTCGTGGATGGCGCCCGCCCGCTCGATCTGCCGGTTGGTCAGTTCGGGAATGGAAAGCTTCAGCGCCAGCCCCTCGGCGGCGCCGCGCATCTCGTAGATTTCCTGGAACTCGCCGGCATCGAGCGGCGCGACGATGGCGCCGCGATTGGGCATCATCTGCACCAGCCCTTCGGCCTCGAGAAGACGCAATGCGTCGCGCACCGGCATGCGGCTGGTGCCGTAGCTGTCGGCGATCTTCTCCTGGCGCAGCGCCGCGCCGGCGGCAAGGCCACCCGAGACGATCTCCCACCTGAGGCCGGCGGCGATGCGTTCGGCCTGCTCGCCGCGTTTTTCCGTTGCTTGGTCCATGTGTGGGTCCATGCCTGTCCAAACCGCCGATGCCGATCGGTCTGTCTAATCCCGACGATGATTGACATCAATTCACTTTTCTGTATCCAATTTAATGTAGTGGATACGAAAGGAGAAGCCATGACTGTTGAGCGACTGCGTCACATTCCCGGCATTGGCGTCGACAAGATGGGCGACGCCGCCGATGCGGCCGGCAGCGCCGAGATGCTGCGGCTGGAAAATCTCGACACCGATATTGCCCCGCCGCGCGAGGCGATCGCCGCGACGCGGGCGGCGATCAACCGCGACGACGCCAACAGCTACCTGCCCTTTTTCGGCATCGATGCGCTGCGTCAGGCAGCCTGCGCGCGGCTGGGCGAGACCACCGGCGTTTCCTATGACTGGAAAAGCCAGTGCGTGATTTCGGCCGGCGGGCTTTCGGGCATCCTCAATGCGCTGCTGGCAATGCTCGAGCCGGGCGACGAGGTGATCATCACCGACCCCGCCTATGCCGGCTTGTTGAACCGCATCCGGCTGGCCGGCGGCGTGCCGCGCCTGGTGCCACTGGCGGTGATCGACGGCGGCTGGCGGCTCGATCTGGAGGCCCTGGCGAAGGCCGCCAACGACAAGACCAAAGCCGTCCTCACCATGAGCCCATCCATGCCGTCCGGCATCGTCCACACACGGGCCGAGTGGGAGGCAATCGCCGATGTGGTGCGTAGGACCGGGGCCTGGCTGCTGCACGACGCGGCGATGGAGCGCATTCTCTTCACCGGCGAGCCGGTCATTCATCCGGCCAGTCTCGACGGGCTGGCGGAGCGTACGGTGAGCGTCGGCTGCGTGTCGAAGGAGTACCGCATGATCGGCTGGCGCGTCGGCTGGGTGACCGGCCCGCGCGCCATCATGAACGACATCGGCCTGGTCAGCCTATCGAATGTCGTCTGCCAGGTGGGCATCGCCATGCCGGGCGCGGCGGCGGCCATCACCGCGCCGAACGATGGCATCGCCGCAGCCACCGCCAAATGGCGGGCGCGGCGCGACGTGATCCTCGACGAGCTTGCCGGTCTGCCGGTGGTGCGCCCCGATGGCGGCTGGTCGCTGCTGATCGACACGGTGGCGCTCGGCATGAAGCCGGCGGATGCTTCCAGGCTTCTGTTCGACAAGGGGCTGATTGCCGCCACGCCGATGACCGGTTGGGGCGACGAAGCGCGCGCCGGGCGCTATCTGCGCTTCGTCTTTGCCAATGAACCGGTCAAGCGCCTGACGGGGATTGGCGAGCGGGTGCGGCGCGCCTGGGGCGTTTGACGGGCGGAGGGCTTCGAACGCGCCTTCCAAATCGCCTCCATTACCCGGCTTGACAACCATCCCTCCCATCGCCCACCCTAGAGGCTCACCTGGGGGGTCCCGCCAAGGGGCTGAGATTCTGCTGGCATGTGCTTCGGCATCATGCAGCGCAGTGACCCGATGAACCTGATCCAGTTCATACTGGCGTAGGGATGGTGTTAGCCTCGCGGGTCACATGCTCATTGCAATCGATGGGCGGGAATCCAAGAAAGACCAGCGACGCTTTTCCTCCTCTCGGCGAAGAACTGGGTCTCCATTGCGTTGAGAAGGCGCATTTGTGCTGCGCCGGGCTCGCCGCCCGGCTGCAAAATGCACGTCAAGCAGAGGAGGCTCCGACCATGGATGCTTTTGCCCCGACCGTCACCACCGGCGCGCTCCCCGCGTCGCGAAAGATCTACAAACCCGGCACGCTGCACCCCGACATCCGTGTGCCGATGCGCGAGATTTCCGTCCATCCAAGCGCCGGCGAACCGCCGGTCATCGTCTACGATTCCTCCGGCCCCTACACGGACCCCGACGCGCTGATCGCCATCGACAAGGGCCTGCCGCGCCCGCGCGAAGCGTGGGTCAGGGCGCGCGGCGACGTGGAGGAGTATCAGGGCCGGACAATCACGCCGGCCGACAACGGCTTCGTTTCCGGCGAGCGGCTGACGCCGGAATTCCCCGTGCGCCATCGGCCGCTCAGGGCGAAGGCAGGCAAGGCCGTCACCCAGCTTGCCTATGCGCGGGCCGGCATCGTCACGCCGGAGATGGAGTTCGTGGCGATCCGTGAAAATCTCGGCCGCGCCGCCGCCAAGCGGGCGCTTGAGCGCGACGGCGAGAGTTTTGGCGCGGCGATCCCCGATTTCGTCACGCCGGAATTCGTCCGCGACGAGGTGGCGCGCGGGCGGGCGATCATTCCGTCGAACATCAATCACCCCGAATGCGAACCGATGGCCATCGGCCGGAATTTCCTGGTCAAGATCAACGCCAATATCGGCAACTCCGCCGTCACCTCCTCGATGGCCGAGGAAGTGGAGAAGATGGTCTGGGCGACGCGCTGGGGCGGCGACACGGTGATGGATCTGTCGACCGGCCGCAACATCCACAACATCCGCGACTGGATCATCCGCAACGCGCCGGTGCCGATCGGCACGGTGCCGATCTACCAGGCGCTGGAGAAGGTGAACGGCATCGCCGAGGACCTCAACTGGGAGGTGTTCCGCGACACGCTGATCGAGCAGGCCGAGCAGGGCGTCGACTATTTCACCATCCATGCCGGCGTGCGGCTGCACTACATTCCGCTGACGGTCGACCGGGTGACCGGCATCGTCTCGCGCGGTGGCTCGATCATGGCCAAGTGGTGTCTGCACCACCACAAGGAGAGCTTTCTCTACGAGCACTTCGAGGAAATCTGCGACATCTGCCGCACCTATGACGTCTCCTTCTCGCTTGGCGACGGTCTCCGCCCCGGCTCCATCGCCGACGCCAATGACGCGGCGCAGTTCGCCGAATTGGAAACGCTTGGGGAACTGACGCAGATCGCCTGGGCGAAGGACTGCCAGGTGATGATCGAGGGTCCCGGCCACGTGCCGATGCACAAGATCAAGGAGAACATGGACAAGCAGCTCGAAGTCTGCGGCGAGGCCCCCTTCTACACGCTCGGGCCGCTCACCACGGACATCGCGCCGGGTTACGACCACATCACAAGCGGAATCGGTGCGGCGATGATCGGCTGGTTCGGCACGGCCATGCTCTGCTACGTCACGCCGAAGGAGCATCTGGGCCTGCCCGACCGCGACGATGTGAAGACGGGCGTCATCACCTACAAGATCGCGGCGCACGCTGCCGATCTCGCCAAGGGGCATCCGGCATCGAAGATCCGCGACGACGCGCTCTCCCGCGCCCGCTTCGAATTCCGCTGGGAAGACCAGTTCAACCTGTCTCTCGACCCGGAAACGGCGCGCAACTTCCACGACCAGACCCTGCCCAAGGAGGCGCATAAAGTGGCGCATTTCTGTTCCATGTGCGGGCCGAAATTCTGCTCCATGCGCATCTCTCATGACATCCGCGCGGAAGCGCAGAAGGAGGGCATGGCGAAGATGGCGGAGAAGTTCCGCGAGGGCGGCGACCTCTACATGCCGCTGGAGACGGCGGCGGAGCACGAGGGCTGAGGCGATGCGGGTCCTGATCCGCGGAGCCGGCGTTGCCGGCCTCACGCTGGCGCATGAACTGGCGCGGCAAGGTGTTGCCGTCACGATCACCGACATCAGGGCCGATGCCGCCGGCGGCGCCTCGTGGCTTGCCGGCGGCATGCTGGCGCCGTGGTGCGAGCGCGAAAGCGCCGAGGCGCCGGTGCTGACGCTCGGGCGGGTGGCGGCGGACTGGTGGGACAGCGCCCTGCCCGGCCCCCCGCCCCGCCATGTGACGCGCAACGGCACGCTGGTCGTCGCGCCGGCGCGCGATGTGGGCGAGCTTGCCCGTTTTGCCGCCCGCACCGGCGGACACGACTGGCTGGACAGTGCGGGCGTGGCGGCGTTGGAGCCCGACCTGGCGGGCCGTTTCCAGCGTGGATTGTTCTTCCCCGGCGAAGCGCATCTCGATCCGCGTCGCGCGCTCGTTGCGCTGCGCCACAGGCTGGTGGCCATGGGCGTCAAGGTTCATTTCGGCAGCGAGACGGTTTTTCGCGCCGATGTCGAAGCCGACTGCACCGGAATGGCGGCGCAGGACGCGGCGCTGCGCGGCGTGCGCGGGGAAATGCTGATCCTTCATGCCCCCGATGTGACGCTGTCGCGGCCGGTGCGGCTGCTGCATCCGCGCATTCCCCTCTACATCGTGCCGCGCGCGGATCAGCGTTTCATGGTCGGCGCGACGATGATCGAAAGCGACGATCCCGGTCCCATCAGCGCGCGGTCCATGATGGAGTTGTTGAATGCCGCCTACAGCCTGCATCCGGGTTTCGGCGAAGCGAAGATCGTCGAGACGGGCGTCGGCATCCGCCCGGCCTATGCCGACAACCTGCCACGCGTGACGCGGACGCAACGTGGCGTCCGCGTCAACGGGCTCTACCGGCACGGCTTCCTGCTGTCGCCGGCGATGGCGCGGCAGGCGGCAGCGATGATCTTGAGCGTGGAGGTTCCGGTTTGTTGAATGCCTATCCTGCTTTCTTGAGGCCTGCGGCTTCGCGCAAGGCATCGTTCATGCGGGTTTGCCAACCCGGACCGCTGGCGCGGAAATGCTCGATGACATCCGGATCGAGCCGCAGTTTGACTGGACGCTTGCCGTTTTCCAGCGGCGGCCGGCCACGTCGGCGAATGAGATCGTCGGCTGGCGGATTATCGGGATCGGCAACAGCGTCCGCTGTGATCGCCGCATCTTCCGCGTCGGTGATCTCGGCGAGATTCTTCAGAGCGATGCGGCGGGCCTCAGCCATCTGCTTCCGTTTGCTCAACATAGCGCCCGATTTCTCTCCTGTTGGCTTTACGCAGCGAGATGACATGACATGTTTCGGCGCGCAGGGTGAAGACGAGAACATGGAGCCTGTGGCCAATGACACCCAACGCCACCTGCCGTTGCTCGCCGTAATCCTTCCGGTCATCGACAGCAATAACCGCCGAACCGAACACGAATTCGCCCGCGGCATCGCAGGAAAGCCCGCGCAGGGCAACATTGCGCTCGTTCTTGGCGGGATCCCAGGAAAAGCGCCGGGGCGTTTTCATATTAAATGTACCCCCATAAAATATCTGCCGCAAGGGGCGGGTTCAAAAATGCGCTGCCCTTACAGATATCATGATCAGATTGCCGTCCAGGGAGTTCTTCAATGAAGCTCACAATTAACGGCGAAGAGCACGCCGTCGACGCGCGGACGCTTGCCGCGCTTCTCGACGAACTCGACTACGATCCAAGCTTCCTCGCCACGGCGCTGAACGGCGACGTCGTGCCGGCCGGCGAGCGGGCCGCGTGCGGCCTGAGCGATGGCGACCGGATCGAAATCCTCGCGCCGATGCAGGGGGGCTGAACGATGCTCGAACTTTATGGCACGCAATTATCCTCGCGGCTGTTCCTCGGCACGGCGCAATATCCCTCGCCGGCCGTCATGGCCGATGCGGTGCGCGCGGCGGGCGTCGATCTCGTCACGGTCTCACTGCGTCGCGAAACCGCCGGCGGGCGCACCGGCGGACGGTTCTGGGAACTGATCAACGAACTGGGTGTGCGCGTCCTGCCCAACACGGCCGGCTGCCATTCGGTGAAGGAGGCGGTCACCACTGCGCATATGGCGCGCGAATTGTTCGGCACGGACTGGATCAAGCTCGAAGTGATCGGCCATCACGACACGTTGCAGCCGGATGTGTTCGGCCTCGTCGAGGCGGCGCGCATCCTGGCAAACGACGGTTTCAAGGTGTTCCCGTATACCACCGAGGATCTGACGGTGGGCGAGAGATTGCTGGAGGCGGGTTGCCAGGTGCTGATGCCCTGGTGCGCGCCCATCGGCTCGGCGCGGGGACCGGTCAATCCCGATGCGCTCAGTGCCTATCGGGCGCATTTCCCGGATATTCCCCTGGTGGTCGATGCGGGGCTTGGCCGGCCTTCGCATGCGGCGGCGGTCATGGAGCTGGGTTTCGACGCGGTGCTGCTCAACACGGCGGTGGCCAGGGCGGGCGATCCGGTTGCGATGGGGTCGGCGTTCGCCGAGGCGGTCAAGGCCGGCCGGCGCGGCTTTCTCGCCGGCCCGCTCGCGCCGCGCGACATGGCGGTGCCTTCGACGCCGGTCATCGGCAAGGCGGTGTTCGAATGACGCTCGATCCCTTCTATCTGATCGTCGACAGCACGGCGTGGATCGCCCGGCTGGTGCCGCTTGGCGTCAGGCTCGTGCAATTGCGCATCAAGGAGATGGACGCGGCGGCATTGCGCGAGGAGATCGTCGTGGCGAAGCGGATTTGCGCGGCGCATGGCTGCCAGCTCATCGTCAACGATCATTGGCGGCTCGCCATCGAGACGGGCTGCGACTTCGTCCATCTCGGCCAGGAGGATCTGGCGGAGGCCGATCTTGGCGCGATCCGCGCGGCGCGGCTGAAGCTGGGCATCAGCACGCATGACGAGGCGGAGCTGGCGACGGCGTTGGCGGCCAAGCCCGATTATGTGGCGCTCGGTCCTGTCTATCCGACCATTCTGAAGAAGATGACATGGGCGCCGCAGGGGCTCGCCCGGCTGGCCGATTGGAAGAAGCAGATCGGTGCCATGCCGCTGGTCGCCATCGGCGGGCTGAACCCGGAGCGGCTGCCGGGCGTGTTTGCGGCCGGCGCCGACAGTGCTGCCGTCGTCACCGACATCACGCTGAATGCCGACCCGGAAGCGCGCATGCGCCAATGGCTGGCAGCGACGGCGCAATGGCGCTGAACACGCCACATGTGCTGGTGGTCGCCGGTTCCGATTCCTCGGGCGGCGCGGGCATTGTGCGTGACATCGAAACGGTCGCGGCCTTCGGCCTGCGCGCCTGTCTTGCCGTGACGGCGGTGACGGTGCAGACGCACGCGGCGGCGACGCGGGTCGAGACATGCGCGGCCGGTCTGGTCGAGGAACAGATGCGCGCCGCACTCGAAGCCAACCGTGTTTCGGCGATCAAGATCGGCATGCTGGGCGAACGGGATGTCGTCGGATGCGTGGCATCCGTCCTTGCCGCGCATGGGTCGGTGCCGGCGGTGCTCGACCCGGTGATCGCCACCTCGTCAGGACGGCCGCTTCTGTCGGATGACGCGCTCGACCTGCTGCGTGGCGCGCTGATGCCGCTCTGCGCGCTCCTCACCCCCAATCTGCCCGAGCTGGCGATCCTCGCCGAAGGTCCTCCAGCGCATGATGAAGCAGAAATCCACGCCCAGGCAAGGCAGCTTCTGGACGCCGGCGCGCCGGCAATCCTGGTCAAGGGCGGGCACGGGCTGGGCCGGCGTGCCGTCGATGTTCTCATCCGGGCGGATGAAGCTCCACTGCGTTTCGAAGGCCCGCGCCTGACGGGCACGATGCGCGGCACGGGCTGCATGCTTGCCAGCGCCATCGCCGCCGGATTGGCGCGCGGCAAAGGGCTCGAAGAGAGCATCAAGGCGGCGAAGACCCATGTCGCCGAGCGCTGGGACGGTGTTTGAAGATCAGGCGTTCCACATTCGACGGCCGCATCGTTGAAGATGCGGAGCCGCTCGCCCCGTCGGAGCGCGTGACAAGCCTGGCTTCCCGGATGATCTCGACATAATGAGCCGGCTGTGTCAGCTTGCGATTCGTGGCGGACCGTCTGGGCAACCGCGGGGCCGGCATTCAGGCAATGTCTTCACTTGGTGGAGGCGCCGGCCCAACCTTTGCGCAGGTTTCCGTCAGTTCTCCGGTTGTGCTGCCTGGCCGATCATGCCGTTGAGCTTCTGCGCCAGGGCCTCGTCGGTCTGCGCCGATTGGATGATCTGGTTGTATTCATCGACGGATATGCCGTTGGTCTGTGCCACGGCCTGCTCCATTTTCTGCGTTGCCTCAGTCTGGATCTTCTGCTTTTCGCCGTCCGACGGGGCTTCGCGGAAGCGCTGCGTGTATTGTTCCTTGACGTCACTGACAGCCAGGAAGGCGACGGTGAAAGCCTCCAGCTTCTGGTCGTCGAAGGTTTGTGATTGCGCTGCCGGAGGGGCTGCCGGTGCGGCATCCTGCGCAAAGACGGGAGCAATGAGCGCGGTGCCGAGTGCTACGCCGAGCACGGCGACAAGCTTGCGCGGGTTTTTGCGTAGAATCATCATGTTGTTCCTTTCACACCAATGTCACTAAGGCCCAAACCCGAAGCTATCCCGCGTGCAACCGACGCGAAGAATGTGGCGGAAAGGAATGCCGACCCGCAAATCAGCGATCAATTCGGGTTGCCTGGCAACATAAAAAATGACGTGGGATTGTGGGCATGCATGGCCTCCGGTGCCTGCGGGCATCGGGCCGGCCGCTATCCGATGAAGAGGTTCGTCCGCGGTTCATGCCGTATATCGACGGCTTGCCGGGCTTCGTGGCGATCGAGGACGGCAACGCGTTGCAGACCATCACGCTGCAGTCGAGGGCTGCAGGATTACGGCAGTCTGCGCAATGCGCAACCCCGACAAGCCAAGGCATCTCGGCAGTCTCACCCGTCACACGAGCATTTTGCAGTCAGGCGGAATCACCTGACGTCCGTATAAATGCAGAAAAGCAATGAGATAGAGCGAGGCAGCGTTTCCATGAAACGATGAACCGGTCTGAAAGCGCTGTAGCCGGCATTGATCAGGCCTCCGGCGTACCGGAGGCCTGGTCTCTTCCTGCGCTATTCGGCCGGCGTCGGCGGTGCCGCGCTCACCGGGTAATCGTCTTCCTCGTGTCGCATCTTCTCCTGCGAGATGAAGGTGTAGAACATCGGCACGACGAACAATGTGAAGCAGGTGCCGATGATCAGGCCGGTGAAGATGACGAGACCCATCGAGTGGCGGGCCGCGGCACCCGCGCCATCGGCCATGATCAGCGGCACGACGCCGAGCGACATGGCCGCCGTGGTCATCAGGATCGGCCTGAGGCGCACCTTTGCCGAGGCGATGATCGCTTCGAAGCGGTTCATCCCGTGTTCCTCACGCTGCTGGTTGGCGAACTCGACCATCAGGATACCATGCTTGGTGATCAGGCCGATCAGCGTGATCAGTCCGACCTGCGTGTAGATGTTCAGCGTCGACAGGCCGAGATTGAGCGGCAGCACCGCGCCGAAGATCGACAAGGGCACCGTCATCATGATGATCAGCGGATCGCGGAAGCTTTCGAACTGCGCCGCCAGGACCAGGTAGATGACGATCACGGCGAGCGCGAACGCGATCAGGATCGTGCTGCCCTGCTCCACCTCGAGGCGGGACTGGCCCGAATACTCGATGAAGAAGCCGTCCGGGATGGTGTTCCTGGCAATCTCCTCGACCACGGCGAGGCCGTCGCCCGTCGAGACGCCGGGCACGGGCAGCGCCGAGATGGTCGCCGAGTTGAGCTGGTTGAACTGCTCGATGGCGGCCGCCGTCACGCCGGTGGAGATCGTCACCACCGCCGACAGGGGCACCATTTCGCCGGTCGTGCTGCGGACGAAGAAATCGCCGAGCCGTTCCGGGTTCTCGCGATATTCTTCCGGCACCTGCATGATGATGTCGTAGCTGTTGGAATCACGATCGAACTGGGCAATCGCGCCACCGCCGACGAGCAGGCTGAGCGTCGTGCCGACATCGCTGATCGGCAGGTTCAGCGCGGCGGCGCGGTCGCGGTCGACGGTCACCACCACCTGCTGGGCATTGTAGGCCAGCGAGTTCTGCACGACGATGAAGCGGCCGGAAGCCTGCGCCTCTTCCTTGATCTTCTCGGCCACCTCGAAGACACGGGCAGCGTCGCTGGTCGACTGGATGACCAGCGAGATGGGCAAGCCGCCGCCGGCGCCAGGCAGCGAGGGCGGGGCGAAGACCAGCGCCTGCACGCCGGCCACCTTCGACAGCCGCGCCTGAATGTCCTGCTGGATCTCCTTTTGCGAACGGTCGCGATCGGCCCAGTCGTTGAACGCCCACAGCGCGATGCCCGAATTGGTCTGCCCGCCAAAGCCGACGATGGAGAAGTTGGCTTTCAGTTCCGGCAGGTCCTTGGTCAGTTCGCGCATCTGGTCGGTGTAGAGCTTGGTGTAGTCGCTCGTCGCGTAAGGAGGCGCCGTGATCAGCGAGAACAGCGCACCCTCGTCTTCCTCCGGTGCCAGCTCGCTCGACGTGTTCATGAACATGAAGCCCGTCAGGCCGATCAGCACGAGGACGATAAGCAGTGTCACTGGACGGTATTTCAGCGAGCCGCCAACCATGCGCTCATAGAAATTGGCCAGCCGGTCGAAGGTCCGGTCGACGAAGATCTGGAAGCGGCTGTGATTGCCCCGTTTCAGGATGCGCGCCGACATCATCGGTGTGATGGTCAGGGCGACGATACCGGAAATAACCACGGCTCCCGCCAGCGTCATGGCGAATTCGCGGAACAGCGAACCCGTCAACCCGCCGGTGAAGGCGAGCGGCGCGAACACGGCGGCCAGGGTGATCGTCATGGCGACGACGGGGCCGGTGATTTCCTTCATGCCGACAAAGGCTGCGCGCCGCGGCGTCAGACCTTCCTCGATGTGGCGGTGGATGTTCTCCACCACGACGATGGCGTCGTCGACCACCAGGCCGATGGCGAGCACCATGGCCAGCAGCGAAAGGAGGTTGATCGAATAACCGAGGGCGAACAGGACAAAACAGACGCCGATCAGCGACAGCGGGATCGTGACGATCGGCATCAGCACCGAACGGAACGAGCCGAGAAACAGGAGGATGATCACCACGACGATGGCGACCGCCTCGGCGATGGTCTTGAACACCTCGTCGATCGAGGCGCTGATGGATTCGGTGGCGTCATAGAGCATCTCGATGCTCATGCCCTCGGGCAGGCTTGCCTGGATCGTCGGCAGTTCCTCGGTGACGGCGCCGGCCACGTCGAGCGGGTTGGCCCCCGGGGTCGGGAAAACACCGATGAAGGTGCCTGGCTGGCCGTTGAAATTCACCACCATGTCGGTGCTTTCGGCGGCAAGCTCCACTTCGGCCACGTCACGCAGGCGCACCACATCGTCGCCTGTCGCCTTCAGCGGCAACGCGCCGAACGCCTCCGGTGTCTGCAGGGTCGACTGCATGGTGATGGCATAGGCGACATACTCGTTCTTCGTCTTGCCGGGAGCCGCGAGGAAGTTCGACGCCTTGATGCCGGCCAACACCTCGGCGGCCGTCAGCTTGCGCGCCGCGAGCCTGACCGGATCGATCCACACACGCATCGAATAGTTCGCCGCGCCGATGACCTGCACCTCGGCAACACCGGGAATGGTCGACATGCGCGGGCGGATGACACGCTCGATGTATTCGGTGAGCTGCTCGCCGGTCATGTTCGGGTTCTGCATCGCCAGATACATGGTGGCGAACTGCATGCCCGTGCCCTTGACGATGGTCGGGTCCTTGGCGTCGGCCGGCAGCTGGCTGCGCACTTGCTGCACCTTCGACATGACTTCGGTCAGCGCCACGTCCGGATTGGAGCCGAGCCGCATCTGCACGCTCACCGTGCTGGCCGAGGACCGGCTCTGCGAGGTGACATAGTCGACATTCTCCGTCGTCGCCACCGCCGCCGAGATCGGCGCGGTGATGAAGCCCTGGATCAGGTCGGCGCTGGCGCCCGGATAGATGGTGGTAACGGTGATGACCGTTTCCTCGACCTCCGGGTACTGGCGAACCTGCAGGTTGAACAGGCCCTGGAAACCGAGCAGAAGGATCAGCAGCGCCAGGACGGTCGACAGGACCGGCCGGCGGATGAAGATATCGGAGAAGCTCATTGGGCCGTCGCCTTGTCGGTCTCGGCATCCGCCTGTGTGGATGCGGGGTCCGGATTGCCCGGGTTGATCGTGTTGTCGATGGTCACCGGCGTGCCGTTCGACAGGCGGTTCTGGCCGGCCGTAATGACGATGTCGCCCGGCTCGATGCCCGAACGGATTTCCGCCTGGGCGCCGGAGCGGCGGCCGACCTGGACGAAGACCTGGCGGGCCTGCAATTTCTTCTCGCCTGCGCCGTCAGCCGTGTCCTTCGTCGCATCCTTGTCGCCTTCGGCTTCGCGCACGGCGAAGACGTAGTCGCCATAGAGGCTGGTGACGACCGCCGTCAGCGGCAGGGCGATAACGCCGTCTTCCTGCGGCAGGTCGACCTTGACGCGAACGAACTGGCCGGGCGTCAATTTGCCCTCGGGGTTGGAAATCTCGGCGCGCACCAAAACCAGCCGGCTCGACGGATCGACTTTCGGGTCGATGCCGATGATTTCGCCGTTGAACACATCGTCACCGTCGTTCAGCCACAGGCGCACGGGCTGGCCGATCTTCAAAAGGCCGAGCTGCTGCTCCGGCACGGTGAAGTCAGCGCGCATCGTCTCCAGGTCCTGCAGCGTCGCGACGATCGTGCCGGGCGACAGATATTGCCCCCTGTCGATGCGCGGAATGCCGATGGTGCCGTTGAATGGCGCGCGCAGCTGGCGCTGCTGCAGAAGGGCCTCCAGTTTCTGCACCTGGGCAGCGGAGGCGGAGGCGGCTGCCTCGGCGGTTTCAAGCGTGACGCCGGAGCCGACGCCGCGGCTGCGTAACTCGCGCGCCCGGTCGAGCGATTGCTGGTCGAGGGTTGCCTGGGTGCGCGATGCCTGCAGATCGGCCTGCTGCACCTTGTCGTCCAGTTGCAGGAGATTGTCGTTCTCCTTGACCTGCTGGTTGGCGGTGAAGCCAATTTCCGTGACGATACCGGTCGTCTCGACGGTCAGGTCGACGCCGCGAATGGCGTTGACGGTGCCGATCGCGTCGACGGACGGCGTCCAACTGCCGTCCTTGGCTTCGACCGTCGAGACGGCGACCGAGGGGACCGGCATGTTGGCGAAGAACTGCTGGATCGCCTGGTCGCGGAACATGTTGAAGCCGACTATGCCGCCTGCGACGACCGCAAGCAGAACGATGGCGATGAGTAGGCGCTTGATCATGTCGTAAGACCCCGGCAGCGTATCTGTATGGTGTTAGCTTAATCAGGAGTGGCGCAAATAGCGACATGGATTGCAAGACTCAAGAGGGCAGACCGCAGATAAGGCTTGCAAACCCTTGACGCGTTACTGTACCGTCTGGACGGTAATGTCAAGATGCCATGAGGATCGCCATGACAAAATCCCGTTCCGGCGCGCGCGACAAGATTCTGGAAGCCGCGGGCGAGATTGTCCGGGAGACGGGGGCAGGCAGCATGTCGCTCGACGCGGTGGCGGCGCGCGCCGGCGTCTCCAAGGGCGGCCTGCTTTATCATTTCTCCAGCAAATCGAAGCTTTTCGAGGCGCTTGTGGAGGAATTCCTGCGCCAGGAGGATGCTGATTTGCGCCAGCGCGAAGCGGCCAATGCCGGCGTCGTCAACGGTTCGGTCCAGGCCTATATCGACCTTTTTGTCGGTGAGCGGGCGCGCCGTCAGCCGCCGCCTTCCGGCCTTCTCGCCGCACTCGCCGAGGATCCGGAGTTTCTCAAGCCGGTTCAGCGGTTCGAGCGCGCTGTTCTCGACCGGATGAAGGCGGGCGCCAGCGATCCGGCCCTGGCTGTGATCACCCTGCTCGTCGTGCATGGAATCCGCGCCATGGAACTGCTGTCGATCAACGTCGTCGACGATGTCGAGACCGAAGAGGTCACGCAAGCGCTGCGCCGGCTACTGAGGGCGGACGCCTGACGCAGGTGCCGGCTGCATCGGCTGCTTGTGCGATTCCGCAAAGCGCGGCGCCGGCGCCTGCAGATGGCGCAGACCGGCGGGGTCTTCGCCGGCTATCCGGCGGATCAGAAGCTGGCCCAGCAATTCCCCCGCCTGGGCGATATCCTCATAAACGGCATCGACGCGCGGCCGGACCTCGTCATAAAGCCGCGACGTCTGCTTGACGACCAGATCGAGGTCCTCGCCGACGCAAAGCCCCTGGTCGCTGAGCGCCGCCATGATCGACAGGGCCGAGACCTCGCCGGCGCAGACGATGCCGTCGGGCGCCGCAGGTTCGCTGAGGCGCCAACGCAGCCAGGCGGAGAGATCAGTCGTGCTGCTGTCCAGATTGATGTCGCTGGGCAGTTCGCAGGCGACCCCCAACTCCCGCGCGGCAGCCAGAAACCCATCGCGCAGATGCTGATGAAAGGTGAAGCGGTCGGACGGCAGGATCAACGCCAGCCGTTTCCGGCCCTTGGCCACCAGCCGGCGCACCGCCAGGGAGGAGAACGCGGCATTGTCGTAGTCGACGAAGGGATGCGGGTCGGGCAGGTTGGTGCGGCCGTGCGAGATGAAGGGGAAGTCGTTCTCCAGAAGCAGTTCGACACGCGGATCGAAGGGCTCGGTTCTGGAGAAGACGACGCCATCGGCCATGCGGTTGCGCAGGATGTAGCGGATCGGTTCGATCGCCGGCGTTTCGGCGAAATGCGGTGTGATGACGAGATGATATTGCGTGTCCCGCAGCGCATGTGTCAGGCCGCGGATCATCGATGTCGAGAAGCCAAGAAGCTCGTCATGCGGATCGAGCACGAAGCTGATGACATTGGTGCGGCCGGTGCGCAGGTGCTGTGCCGCGCGGTCGGGCTGATAGCCGACCTCGCGCGCCACCTGCTGCACTCGCTGGCGGGTTTCGAGCGCGATCTGCGGCGCATCGAGAAGCGCGCGGGAAACGGTCGTCACGGCAAGGCCGGTCAGGTCGGCGATGGTGCGCAGGGTGGGCCGCTCCGAGGACGCCGCCATCTCATGTCCCTCGCGACGGGGCGGCGCTACGCGGCAACATGCCTAAATCGTCGATTTTGCACATTTCAATCGATACAAATTCGCTGCCCGACACCTGACGGCAGCATGCTTATGCGAGAAAATCCTTTGATAATCAACGCTTTGCCTCCTCGCCTTTCGCCGATGAGAATCTGATTGACCGCACCGGGATTTATAACGTTATAAATAGATAGATCGCGTGAGCAAGCGATCCCATTGGGAGGACTGTCATGATCATTCGCAAAATCGCCGCGCTCGCGGCGGGAGCAGCCATTCTATCTTTCACCGCCGGCAGTGCTGTGGCCGAGGACAATGTGGAGGTTCTGCATTGGTGGACCTCGGGCGGCGAGGCCGCGGCGCTTAACGTCCTGAAGGAAGATCTCGAATCGAAGGGCGTCACCTGGCAGGACATGCCGGTGGCCGGCGGCGGCGGTACGGAAGCCATGACGGTGCTGCGCGCCCGCGTCACGTCCGGCAACGCGCCGACCGCCGTGCAGATGCTCGGCTTCGACATTCTCGACTGGGCCCAGCAGGGTGTGGTCGCCAATCTGAACGACGTGGCCGACCAGGAAGGTTGGGGCGACGTGGTTCCGGCCGCCTTGCAGAATTTCTCGAAGTATGAAGGCAACTGGATCGCCTCGCCGGTCAACGTCCACTCCACCAATTGGGTGTGGATCAACAAGGCGGCCCTTGATGCGGCCGGCGGCAAGGCGCCGGAGACCTGGGACGAACTCGTCGCCGTCCTCGACAAGATGAAGGAGAACGGCATCACGCCGCTCGCCCATGGCGGCCAGCCCTGGCAGGACGCGACCGTCTTCGAGGCTGTCGTCCTGTCGCTCGGCAACGACTTCTACAAGGCGGCGCTGAATGACCTCGACCCCGAGGCGCTGGGCTCCGACAAGATGAAGGAAGCCTTCGACCGGATGGCGAAACTGCGCACCTATGTGGACGACAATTTCTCCGGCCGCGACTGGAACCTGGCCTCGGCCATGGTCATCGAAGGCACCGGCGGCATGCAGATGATGGGTGACTGGGCCAAGGGCGAGTTTCTCAAGGCCGACAAGAAGCCGGGCGAGGATTTCGTCTGCATACGCTTCCCCGGCACGCAGGGCTCGGTGACCTTCAACTCCGACCAGTTCGTCCTGTTCCAGGTTGGTGAGGACAAGCAGAAGGCGCAGAAGATGATGGCATCCGCCGTCATGGATCCGGTCTTCCAGTCGGCCTTCAACGTGGTCAAGGGCTCCGTGCCGGCGCGCACCGACGTGCCGAACGACGCGTTCGACGATTGCGGAAAGAAGGGCATGCAGGACCTGGCCGAGGCCAACACCAGCGGCTCGCTGTTCGGTTCCATGGCGCATGGCCATGGCGCGCCGGCCGCCGTCAAGAACGCGGTCAACGATGTCGTCACGCAGCATTTCAACGGTGAGCTGACCTCCGAGGAAGCCGTCGACGAGCTGAAGAACGCCATCGCCGCAGCGCAGTAGCACCGGGTCTGTCGGGCGGGGCAGAGCGCCTCGCCCGGCAGGCCAGAGAGGGGCATCGTGGCGCCACGACCTTCGATCGGACACCCCGCATGAACCGCAACCGCCTGCAGGACATCATCCCGCGCCTGGTGCTGAGCCCCAGCGTCGCGCTGATCGTGGTCTTCGTCTACGCCTTCATCGTCTATACCTTCTATCTGTCGATGACGGATTCGCGCATGCTGCCGTCCTACGGCTTCGTCGGCTTCGACAATTACGAAAAGCTGTGGGCCCTGCGCCATTGGTGGCGGGCGCTGAGCAATCTGGCGATCTTCGGTTCTCTATACATCGTCATCTGCTCGGTGCTCGGCCTGTTCCTGGCCATCCTGCTCGACCAGAAGATCCGCGGCGAAGGCTTTCTGCGGCCGATTTACCTGTACCCGATGGCGCTGTCCTTCATCGTCACGGGAACGGCATGGAAATGGTTCCTCGATCCCGGCATCGGCCTGGAAAACACCATGCATCAATGGGGCTGGACCGGCTTCGAATTCGCCTGGATCAAGGACCGCAACCTGGCGATCTACACGGTGGTGATCGCCGCCGTGTGGCAGTCCTCCGGTTTCGTCATGGCGATGTTCCTGGCCGGCCTGCGCGGCGTCGACGGCGAGATCATCAAGGCGGCGCAGATGGATGGCGCCTCGAACGTCACCATCTATCGCCGCATCATCATCCCCATGATGCGGCCCGTCTTCCTGTCGGCCTTCGTCGTCCTGGCGCATCTGGCAATCAAATCCTACGACCTGGTGGTGGCGCTGACCGGCGGCGGGCCGGGCCAGGCGACCGAGCTGCCGGCGACCTTCATGTATTCCTATACCTTCACCCGCAACCAGATGGGCATCGGCGCCTCATCGGCCATCATCATGCTGGTGATGATCTTCTCGATCATCATCCCCTATCTTTATTCCGAGCTCAGGCCGGGGAGGCAGCGATGAGCGCGAAGCCAATCCCCGTCGGCGCCGTCAGCGCCGGCAACAAGATGCTGCGCGTGCTGCTCTACGCGGTCCTGATCCTGTTTGCGCTCTATTATCTGCTGCCGCTCTACGTGATGACGGTGAACTCGGTGAAGCCGCTGGCCGAGATCCGCCAGGGCGACATGCTGTCCCTGCCCTCCGTGCTGACCTTCGAGCCGTGGGCCAAGGCCTGGTCGAGCGCCCAGATCGGCGTGCAGCCAACGGGGCTGAAGCCGTATTTCTTCAATTCCGTCCTGATGGTGGTGCCGGCGGTGGCGATCTCCACCATTCTCGGCGCGCTGAACGGCTACATCCTGACCAAATGGCGCTTCCGCGGCGACGATGTGATCTTCGGGCTGATCCTGCTCTCCTGTTTCATTCCGTTTCAGATCGCCCTGATCCCGGCGGCGCGCATTCTGGGTACGCTCGGGATCGCCGGGACGACGACGGGGCTCGTGATGATCCATGTGGTCTACGGTCTCGGTTTCACGACGCTGTTCTTCCGCAATTACTACGCCGCCTTTCCGACCGAGCTGGTGCGCGCGGCGCAGATCGACGGCGCCGGCTTCTTCCAGATCTTCCGCCGCATCCTGCTGCCGTCCTCTGCGCCGATCATCGTCGTCACGGTGATCTGGCAGTTCACCAACATCTGGAACGACTTCCTGTTTGGCGTTTCGTTTGGCGATTTCGATTCCCAGCCGATGACGGTGGCGTTGAACAATCTCGTTTCCTCGTCTGGCGGCGTGAAGGAGTACAACGTCCATTTCGCCGGGGCGATCCTCGCCGCATTGCCGACACTGATCGTCTACGTCGTCTCCGGACGTTATTTCGTGCGCGGCCTGATGGCCGGCGCCGTGAAGGGGTAACCCATGTCGTTTCTGAAGATCGAGAAACTGAAAAAATCCTTCGGCAAGGTCGATGTGCTGAAGGGCATCGACCTGGAGATAGAGGAAGGCGGCTTTCTGGTGCTGGTCGGCCCCTCGGGCTGCGGCAAGTCGACCCTGCTCAACACGATTGCCGGGCTTGAAGCCATCACCAGCGGCTCGATCAGCATCAACGGCAAGGTCGTCAACGACTTGCACCCCTCGCAGCGCGACATCGCCATGGTGTTCCAGTCCTACGCGCTCTACCCCAACATGACGGTGGCGCAGAACATCGGCTTCGGCATGGAGATCCGCGGTGTGGCGAAAGCCGAGCGCGATGCGGCGATTGCCAAGGTGGCCGAGACGCTGCAGATCGGCGCGCTGCTCGACCGCAAGCCGAGCCAGCTTTCCGGTGGCCAGCGCCAGCGCGTCGCCATGGGTCGGGCGCTGGTGCGCGACCCGCTGGTGTTCCTGTTCGACGAACCGTTATCCAATCTCGACGCCAAGCTGCGCGTCGACATGCGCACCGAGATCAAGCGCCTGCACCAGCGCATGGGGACGACCATCGTCTATGTGACGCACGACCAGATCGAGGCGATGACACTGGCCACCCGCATCGCCGTCCTGAAAGACGGGGTGCTGCAGCAATTCGGCACGCCGGCGGAGATCTACAACAAGCCGGCCAATCTGTTCGTCGCCGATTTCATGGGCTCACCGTCGATGAACCTCATCCCGGCCACCGTCGAAGTTGATGGCGGCAAGGTCGGCATTTCCATGCAGCGCGATGAAGGCCAGCCGCTGCTGCTGCCACTGGGCAACAGCGCCGGCGGCCTTGCCTCCCGGCACGGGCAGAAGGTGGTGTTCGGCATCAGGCCGGAGGCGCTGACCGACCTGGACAGCGCCGACCGCAACGCCACGCAGGTGAGCGAACTCGATTGCGAGATCGAGGTGATCGAGCCGGCTGGTTCCGACACGTTCGCCGTCACCCGTCTCGGGGGGCGCGAGATCGTCGCCCGACTGCGCGCCGACGCGCCGATCGCCGCCGGCCAGACGGCCCGTCTCGCCTTCAACCTCGACAAGGCGCTGCTGTTCGACCCCGAGACGCAGGAGCGCATTCTCTGAAAGGCAGGCTTTTCGGATGGCCGCGACAGGCGATTTACGGCCTGATCTTGCCAAATGGCATTGAATAATCTATTTAATGCCAAAAGGAGAAAGCGAAATGGCGCTTCTGCAACCTGTCGACACATTGGCCCGCGACTTCCGGCCAAGCCCGATCAGCGATGACGAGGCGGCGGCGATGTTCCGCGCGGCGGTCAACCTGTTTCGCCTGTGGGATCTGACCGACGAGCAGGCTGCCGTACTGCTCGACATGCCCCTGCGCACCTATCGCCGCTGGAAAAGCGGTGAGATGGGCCGCATCGACCGCGACGGCAAGGCCAGGCTTTCCAACCTGATGGGCATCCACAAGGCGCTGCGCCTGATCTTCCGCGAACCGCAGCGCGCCTATCAATGGATCGGCAAGGTTAACGCCGCCTTCGCCGGCCGCTCGGCGCTCGACATCATGCTCGGCGGCGAACTGACCGACCTGATGCGCGTGCGCCGCTACCTGGATGCCGAGCGGGGCGGCTGGTGAGCGGGGCGGACACCCCTCCCCTCACGCATGTCGAATGGGCCGGCGCGGTGCGCATCATCCGCAGCATCCATCCGCCCATCGACCTGTTCGAGGACATTGCAGACCCGGCCGACTGGCCGCTGCTGCTGGCCGCCGAGCAGAAGACCAATCCGCGGCTGATGGAGAGCATCGGCAATCTGGACCTGGTGCCGCCGCACCGCCGCGTCTCCGGACCCGGCGCCAGCTATCTGATGGCGCCCTTCACCCATGTCAGCCCCGACCGGCCGAGCCGCTTCAGCGCCGGAAGCTACGGTGTGCTCTACGTGGCCGACGCGTTCGAGACGGCACTGTTCGAAACCATCCACCACCACGCCCGCTTCATGGCGGCGACCGCCGAGCCGGCCGGCTGGACGGCACAGTTTCGCGAGATCATCGTCGACGTCGATGCCCGGCTGCACGATCTGCGTGGCGGCGGCTGGCAGTCGGCGCTGTCGCCCGACGACTATACGCATAGCCAGGCACTCGCCGCGCGCCTGCACGCCGACGATTCGGATGGGATCGCCTATCCGAGCGTGCGCCGCGAGGGCGGCGAATGCGTTGGCCTGTTTTATCCAGACTGCGCGGCCGCCCCGGTGCAGGGCCGCCACCTTGACTATCATTGGGACGGCGCGCGGGTGGATCTCTACCGCGATGCCGGCGGCGGACAGGTTTTCCGCATCGTCTGAAGCCGTGGCCCGCAGCCACTTGCATCCGGACAGCCGAATGTCCATAACCTCATTCATAGTTGAGGTTATGGACACGATGGCAAGCGACTTCATCAAGCGGGCCCTGACGGTGGGTGATGTGGCCAGGCGTAGCGGCGTTGCCGTTTCGACGGTGCATTTCTACGAGGCGAAGGGGCTGATCGAGGGATGGCGTACCGCGGGAAACCAGCGCCGCTATCACCGCGCCGTACTGCGCCGTATCGCCATCATCCGCATCGCCCAACAGGCCGGCATTCCGCTGGCGGTCATCCGCGAGGCGCTGGCCGACCTGCCGCACGACCATGTGCCCAATGCCCGCGACTGGCAGCATTTCACCGATGCCTGGAAGGACATGCTGCAGCAGCGCATCGACGGGCTGACGCAGCTTCGCGACCAGATCGCCAGTTGCATCGGCTGCGGCTGCCTGTCGCTGGAGGAATGCCCGCTCCGCAATCCCGCCGATGCGCTTGGCAGGCAGGGCGCCGGGCCGAGGCGGCTGATTGCGGGCAAGTGAGGCGTTTCCAGTCTTGACCAAACGCGCGTTGCGCCGTGTCGGTCGCGCAGCACGTGCTTTTGACGAGCGCCCGGCGGCAGCCGGCTGATCGTCATCGGATAGCGCCAGGGCGAACGGCAAGCCCACATTGCCGTCATTGATCTGAACGGCTGGACCTCGGGCTTGGCTTTCACTTGACATGCAGGTATTTACCTGCATAACGTGCTCTCATAGTCGAGGGACGCCGATGCACGCAGACAAGGTTTTCAAAGCGCTGGGCGACCCGACACGCAGAAAGCTGCTTGACCTTCTTTGTGAGAGGAACGGGCAGACGCTCGGCGAGCTCTGTGAAGGCCTGGACATGGCCCGGCAATCCGCCACGCAGCACCTCGGGATATTGGAGGCGGCCAATCTGGTGAGCACGGTCAGGCGTGGTCGGGCAAAGCTGCATTTCGTCAACCCCGTGCCGCTCCACGAGGTCTACGAACGGTGGGTGCGGAAATTCGAACATCAGCGGCTCAGCCTGCTGCACGACCTGAAGAAGGAACTCGAAGGAGAGTAATGATGACCAGAGAGATGACCAGCTTTGTCTACGTGACTTATATTCTCTCGACGCCGGAAAAGGTGTTCGAGGCCATAACCAAACCGGACGTCGCCAGGCGCTATTGGGGCCATGAGAACGTCTCCGACTGGAAGCCCGGATCGAACTGGGAACATGTCCGCGCCGATGATGAGCGGACTGTCGAACTCGTTGGCAAGGTTATCGAGATCTCGCCACCGACCCGCCTCGTCATGAGCTGGGCTAACGCTTCGCAGGCCTCAGATCCAGAAAGCCATAGCCGGGTGACGTTCGAGATCGTCGAATACGACCACATGGTCCGGCTGACGGTCAGCCATGACGAACTCGAAGCCGGCAGCGGAATGGCGAACGGTGTCAGCAAGGGATGGCCGGCCGTGCTTTCCAGCCTGAAGTCCTTCCTGGAAACCGGTCGCGGCATCGACGTCTTCGCCAAGCCGAAATCGACGTGATCGCTTGACGCGTCAATCAACACGCATGCCAGCGGGAGAATGATGATGAGCAAGACCTATAGCGGCGGATGTGCGTGCGGCGCGATCCGCTATGAAACGCGCAGCGAACCCATCTTCGAGAACCACTGCCAATGCCGCGATTGCCAGCAACGAAGCGGCACGGGGCATGGGTCCTATCTGACCTTCCCTCGGCGGGCCGATGTGACGGTTAGTGGCGAAGCGAACACCTGGCGGGTCGCTGGCGACAGCGGCAACGAAAAGGTCCACGCTTTCTGCCCGACCTGTGGAACGCCTGTCTATCTGACATTCGTCGCAATGCCGGACCTGATTGCGGTCGCCGCGACCAGCCTGGACGACCCTGGCCAGTTCAATCCGCAGGCGGTCACATACGCCATTCGCGGCCATGCGTGGGACACGATGGACTCCTCACTGCAGACATTCGAGCGAATGCCACACGGATGAATTCCGCCGAGAGCAATACGAAACTGCCAACAATGTTTGTGGTCCGCCCGCCAAGCTGGACTTAGAGCATTCTGCAGTCAGGTGGAATCACCTGACGTCCGCATAAATGCGGGAAAACAAACAGATAGAGCGGGGCAGCGTTTCAACGAAACGATGAACCGGTCTAGCGATCGGCGGCGTGGCCACGGCGCAGCTCCTCGCCACGGCTTGCGCCGGCGCCGGGTCAGCCATTGCGGAAGGCGTAGCTGTACCCATTGATTGCCGGCACGCCGCCGAGATGGGCGTAGAGCACCTTCGAGCCTGTCGGGAAGTACCCCTTCTTCACCAGGTCGATCATGCCCTGCATGGATTTACCCTCGTAGACCGGGTCGGTGATCATGCCTTCAAGCCGCGCGCAGAGTCGGATCGCCTCCTTGGTTTCCTCCGAAGGCACGCCATAGGCCGGATAGGCATAGTCCTCGACCAGCACCAGATCCTCGTCCGCGATGGGTTGACCGAGTTCGACCAGTTCAGCCGTGCGGCGGGCGATGTCGAGCACCTGTGCGCGGGTCTGGCCGGGCGTCCCCGAGGCATCGATGCCGATGACGTTGCGGGCGCGCCCATCGGCGGCAAAACCGACCAGCATGCCGGCATGGGTCGAGCCGGTGACGGTGCAGACGACGATGTAATCGAAGTTGAAGCCCAGTTCGGCCTCCTGGGCGCGCACCTCCTCGGCGAAGCCGACATAGCCGAGCCCGCCATACTTGTGCACCGAAGCCCCGGCGGGGATCGGATAGGGCTTGCCGCCTTTCGCCTCGACGTCCTTAAGCGCGTCTTCCCAGCTCTGGCGGATGCCGATGTCGAACCCCTCGTCGACCATCTGCACCTCTGCCCCCATGACGCGGCTCAGGAGAATATTGCCGACCCGGTCGTAGACGGCGTCCTCGTGCGGCACCCAGCTTTCCTGCACCAGCCGGCACTTGAAGCCGATCTTGGCGGCGACCGCCGCCACCATGCGCGTGTGGTTTGACTGCACGCCGCCGATCGACACCAGCGTGTCGGCGCCTGACGCGATCGCGTCGGGCACGATGTATTCCAGCTTGCGCAGCTTGTTGCCGCCGAAGGCGAGGCCCGAATTGCAGTCCTCGCGCTTGGCGTAAAGCTCCACCCCGCCGCCCAGATGCGCCGAAAGACGCGCCAGCTTCTCGATGGGGGTGGGGCCGAAGGTGAGCGGGTAGCGGTCGAACTTTTCCAGCATGGGCTGCCTTTCCGGATGAGCGAATTGTGCCGCAAGGCTAGCGCAGGATATGCGGAAGGTGCTTTCAAAGTTCGATGCTAGGCCATATAAATCAGGAGCGATTTGATCAATCTTCGGATGAAAGCAGAGGATTCTCTGTCATAAATGAAAGAAGCTTCCGAAGACGAAATGCTGGACCGGATCGATCGCAGGATCCTGCGTCAGTTGCAGCGTGATGGCCGGTTGAGCAATGCGGAACTGGCCAGGCTGGCGGGCGTCAGCGCGGCCACCTGCCACCGCCGCACGGAGCGGCTGTTCAAGGCGGGCTACATTCGCGGCGTCCACGCGGCGATCGCGCCGGAGCGGGTCGAGCGCGGCGCGCTGGTGATGGTCGGCGTGGTGCTCGACCGTTCGACGCCGGAGAGTTTCGCCGCTTTCGAGGCGGCGGTGAGGAAGCTGCCCTTCATCCTCGACTGCCATCTGGTGGCCGGTGATTTCGATTACTTCCTGAAAATCCGCGTACGCGACATGGCCGATTTCAACCGGCTGCATGGCAGCCAGTTGATCGCCCTGCCCGGCGTGCGGCAGACGCGCACCTTCTTCGTCATGAAGGAGGTGGTGGACGGCGCCCAGCTCGATTTCTAGAGCGCCATGCGTGGTTCGACAGGCTCACCATGAGGGCGGTCGGGCTTGGCAGGGGGCCTGGTTCCGGGACGTCGCAGATTGGCTTTGCAACCATATACCTCCCTCATGGTGAGCCTGTCGAACCACGCACCGGATCAATGCAATAAGATGTAGAGTATTGTCACCAAAACCCGAAACGATCCAGGAGACCGCAGGGGCGCTATTTCAGCCGCAGCAGCAGGCCGGCCACGAGCTGCGCCCGCTCGACCAGGCTGTCGATCTCGATGTGTTCGTTCAGCGTGTGCAGGCCAGCACCGCGCACGCCGATCGAATCGAGCGTCGGAATGCCCATGGCGCCGGTGAAATTGCCGTCCGAGCCGCCGCCCGCGCTGGCGTGGCTCAGATCGAAGCCGATCTTGCCGGCGATCTCGCGCGCCAGCTCGTAGACCGCCATCGTGCCCTCGTCCGGTTCCCAGACGGGACGGGTGACGCCGCGTGTCACCTCGATCACCACGTCGTTCTCCTCGCCCGACAGGGCCAGCATGCGCTCGACGCCACGGTCGAGGTCGGCCTGCCGCTTGGCCATCGACAGGACCTCCGCGTCGCAGGAGGATGAGACGCAGTTGACCCACTGGCCGGCATGGATGACGCCGACGGAGAAGGTGCAATCCTCGCCGGTCATCGCTTCGATCTCGATGATCTTGCGCGCCATGGCGGCAATCGCCGAGCGGCCGTCCTTCAGCGCCCAGCCGGCATGGCTCGGCCGGCCGGTGGTCTTCACGTTGAAGCGGGCGATGGCATAGCGCCCGGTCACCGCGCCGCCATCGGGCCGCGCCGGCTCGGGCACGAGGACGTATTTGTTCTTGCGCGCCTCCATCTCGATCAGCGCACGCGTCGAGGGCGTGCCGATCTCCTCGTCGGGCGTGAACAGGACGGTGACCGGCAGCGGCGTCTCGATGCCGGCCAGCGCCAGTTGGCGGATCGCCTCGAGGCTCACATAGTTGCCGCCCTTCATGTCCTGGATGCCGGGGCCGTAGCAGAGCCCGCCCTCAATGCGCCAGGGGTTTTTCGCCAGCGTGCCGACCGGGTGTACCGTGTCCATATGGCCGGAAATCAGGATGCCGGGCTTGCCGAAATCCTTGTGCGGAAAGCGCGCGCGCACCGAACCGCCAAAGCCCATGCGGCCGGGAATGCGCCCGATCTCGGCGCCGGCCGCCGCCAGGTCGTAGGCGGCAAGGTCCATCATGCGGTCGACGGCTGTGGCATCGAAGGTCGGGCTTTCACATTCGATCCATGGCCGCAAGCCGGCGAGCATCGTGTCGGTGTCGAAAGGCAGTTTCTGAAAGTTCATCAAATCGGTCCTGGTTGGGGGAGCGTGCAAGGGCACGGCATGGAAAACCGCGCGCCTACGCCGCCAGCCGCTTTTCGACGATGCGCGCCATGATGCTGGCGCCGACGGGCAGCATGGCGTCGTCGAGGATGAAGCCCGGATTGTGGACCGGCACCGAACCGCTGTGGCCAAGTGTGCAATAAGCGCCGGGCACCGCCTTCAGCATGTCGGCGAAATCCTCGCTGCCGGTGACCAGTTCCGTCGTCACGGTGGCGTTGTCCACGCCGACGATCTCGCTTGCCGCCTCCAGATAGGCCTGGCTCAGATCGGCGTCGTTCATCAGCACGTCGAAGGTCGGCCTGAGGTCGGGGACGATCTCGACCTCGTAGCTTTCGGCGAAGCCGGCGCAGATCTTCGTCACCCGGTCGAGGATCGTGTCGCGCACACTGTCGGCGAAATAGCGGATCGTGCCGGAGATGACCGCCTTGTCAGGCACGACATTGTAGGCCGAGCCGGAATGGATCTGCGTCACCGAGACGACGGCGGGTTCCGTCGGCGGCACGTTGCGGCTGACGATGGATTGCAGGCTCTGCACCAGCGCCGTGGCGATGACGATCGGGTCCCTGGAATGCTGCGGCATGGCGCCGTGGCTGCCGACGCCGTTGATGGTGATGTCGAAGAAGGTCGCGCCCGCCATGGCAGGCCCCGGCTTGACGCCGAACTGGTTGGGCGGCGCCAGCGGGTTGTTGTGCATGCCGTAGATCTCGTCGCAGGGAAATTTCTCGAACAGCCCGTCGGCGAGCATGGCGCGCGCGCCGCCCAGCCCCTCCTCCGCCGGCTGGAAAATCATCACGGCGCGGCCGGCGAAATCGCGCGTCTCGGCCAGGTAACGGGCGGCGCCGAGCAGCATGGCCGTGTGGCTGTCATGACCGCAGCCATGGAAGGCGCCGGGATTCTTCGAGGCGTAGGGCAGATTGGTCAATTCGTCCATCGGCAGCGCGTCCATGTCGGCGCGCAGGCCGATTGTCCGGCCGCCTTCCTTGCGGCCGTTGATGATGCCGATGACGCCGGTCTTGCCGAGGCCCGTATGCACCTCGTCGACGCCCCATTTCCGCAACAGCTCGGCGACGATGCCGGAGGTGCGCACCTCCTCGAAGCCGATCTCGGGGTGCTCGTGGAAGTCGCGGCGGATTTCCGTCAGCTCGTCGGCATAGTCGGCGATTCTCGGCAGCACTGGCATGGATTTTCTCTCCCAGACAAAGACATGAGACCGTTTCAGGCGGTCTGCAGTTCACGGAAATTGGCGAAGTCCCAGGCACGGCCGGGGGCGGCTTCGATCAGCGCGCGCGTGTAGGTGTGCTGCGGGTTGGCAAGCACGTTGGCAGCGGTGTCGTGCTCGACGATATGGCCATGCTGCATCACCACGACCTCGTCGCAGATCTGCGCGGCAACGCGCAAATCGTGGGTGATGAACAGGATGGCGATGCCGAGCTTCTGCTGCAACTCGTCGAGCAATTGCAGCACCTGTGCCTGGACGGACACGTCGAGGGCCGAAACCGCTTCGTCGGCGACCAGCACGTCCGGCTCCATGGCGATGGCGCGGGCGATCGCCACGCGCTGCCGCTGACCGCCGGAAAACTGGTGCGGGTAGCGGTTGACCGCGTCGTCGGGCAGGCCGACCAGGGTCAGGAGTTCGGCGGCTCGCTTCAGCGCGGCCTTCTTGTCGGTGCCGATGTTCAGCGGCCCCTCGATCAGGCTCTGGCCGATGGTCCAGCGCGGGTTGAGCGAGCGGAAGGGGTCCTGGAAGACGATCTGGATATGCTTGCGATAGGGCCTGAGCGCGCGCCGCGACAGCGTGGCGATTTCCCTGTCGCCGACGCGGATTTCGCCCTCGGTCGGATCGATCAGCCGCATGATGCAGCGGGCGACGGTGGATTTCCCCGAGCCGCTTTCACCGACGATGCCGAGCGTGCGGCCGCGCGGAATGGAGAAATTGACGTCGCTTGCCGCCCGCGTCGGCTCGCGCCGGACGAACACGCCGTGGGCGCCGTAGATCTTCTGCAGGCCGTTGACGGAAAGCACGGCCTCACCCTGCGGCTGTGGCCGTGGCGCGCGCGGCGTCAGGCTGGGCACGGATTGCAGCAATTGCTTCGTGTAGTCCTGCCTTGGCCGGCGCAGCAATTCTTCCACCGGCGCCTGCTCGACGATCTGGCCGAGCTTCATGACATGCACCGTGTCGGCGATCTCGGCCACCACGCCCATGTCGTGGGTGATGAACAGAACGGCGGTGCCATGCTTTTCCTGCAATTCGGCGATCAGGCTCAGGATCTGCTTTTGCGTCGTCACGTCGAGCGCCGTGGTGGGCTCGTCGGCGATCAGCAGTAGCGGCTCGAGGATCAGCGCCATGGCGATCATGATGCGCTGGCGCTGGCCGCCGGAAAGCTGGTGCGGATAGGAGCGGTGGATGCGCTCCACATCGGGCAGGTGCACCTGGTTCATGATGTCCAGCACGCGCGCCCGCTTCTCGCGCGCGGCGAGCCTCGTATGCGTGTCGAGCACTTCTTCGATCTGGTCGCCGACGCGCATCACCGGATTGAGCGCGGTCATCGGCTCCTGGAAGATCATCGATATCTTCTGCGCGCGCATGTCGCGCATCGCCTGTGGTCCAAGCTCGAGCAGGTTCTTGCCTTCAAGTTCGATGCGTCCGCCCGTGGCGGCCAGTGCGCCCTTCGGCAGAAGCCCCATCACCGACAGCGACGTGACGGATTTTCCCGAGCCGGATTCGCCGACGAGACAAACCGTCTCGCCCTGACGGATTCTCAGCGACACCGCATCGAGCACGGGGGCGGCGGTCTTGTTGCCGGGCAGTTCGACTGTCAGGTTCTTGATGTCGAGGACTGTCGGCGCGGCGTCGAAAGTACGGGTCTTGAACTGCATGGTCACCCCTCCCGCTTCTTCAGGCGCGGGTCGAGCAGATCGCGCGCCGTGTCGCCGAGCAGGTTGATCGACAGGATGCACAGCGACAGCATCAGGCCGGGCCAGAAGATCAGCGACGGCTTGAGCTGGAAATAGACCCGCCCCTCCGCCATGATGTTGCCCCAGGTGGGGATTTCTGTCGAAACGCCGGCGCCGAGGAAGGACAGGATGGCCTCCGTCAGGATTGCCGAGGCGCAGATATAGGTGCCCTGGACGATCAGCGGTGCCAGCGTGTTGGGCATCAGGTGCTGCCAGAGGATCTTCGGCATGGACGAGCCGAGGGCGAGCGCCGCTTCCACATAGGGCTCCTCGCGCGCCGACAGGACGACGGAACGGACAAGCCGCACCACGCGCGGGATTTCGGGAATTGTGATGGCGCCCATCACCGACCAGATGCTCGGCCCGTTGAGCGCCACAAGCGCGATGGCGAGCAGGATCGAAGGGATCGCCATCAGGCTGTCCATGATGCGCATGATGATGGCGTCGGCCAGCCGGAAGAAGCCGGAGACGAGGCCGATCATCAGGCCGATCATCACGCTGACGACCGCGGCGCCAATGCCGATGAACAGCGAGACGCGCCCGCCCGTCACCACGCGCGACAGCACGTCGCGGCCATAGGCATCAGTGCCCAGCAGGTAGGTTTCGCTCGGGCCTTTCAGCCGCTGCAACGCGTCCATGGCCATCGGGTCGTGCGGCACGAACAGCGGGGCGGCAAGCGCTGCCAGGACGATGACGAAAAGCACGATTGCGGCGATGATCGGCCCGGCGCCGATACGCCAGCCCCGTGGCAGGGCGATGGCGCCGAACAGCCATTGCAGGCGGGCTGCGGGTTGTGGGGTGGCGGTCATCAGTAGCGGATCCTCGGGTCGAAGAAGGTGTAGGACAGGTCGATGACCAGGTTGATGAACACGTAAAGCCCGCTGGTGAGAAGGATCATGCCCTGGATGACGGGATAGTCGCGCGCCAGGATGGCGTCGACCGTGAGCCGGCCGACGCCGGGAATGTTGAACACGCTTTCCGTCACCACGACGCCGCCGATGAGAAGGGCGAAACCAGTGCCGATGATGGTCATGATCGGCACGGCGGCGTTTCTCAGCGCGTGGCGGAACAGGACGACGGTTTCCTTGACGCCCTTGGCGCGTGCGGTGCGGATGTAATCCTCGCCGAGCACCTCGAGCATCGAGGCGCGCGTCATGCGGGCGATCAGCGCCACGTAGATGGTGGCGAGCGTCAGGCACGGCAGGATGGCGCGCGCCAGGAACTTGCCGAACCCGTCCGTCGGCGCCGCGTAGCCCTGTACGGGAAGCCAGCGCAACTCGATGGAAAAGACCTGGATGAACAGATAACCGATGACGAAGACAGGGATCGAGAAGCCGAGGACGGAAAAGGCCATCACCGCATAATCGACCCAGGTGCGGTGCCGCCAGGCAGCAATGACGCCCATCGGCACGGCGATGACGACGGACAGGATGATGGTCATGACGGCGATGTTGAAGGTCGGCCAGATGCGCTGGCCGATCATCTGCGTCACCGGCGTGTTGGAGATCAGCGAGGTGCCGAGCTCGCCCTTCAAGAGCAGCCCGACCCAGGTGACGAACTGCACGTGCAGTGGATCCGACAGGCCGAGCGAGGTGCGGATGCGTTCGAGCTGGGCGGGGGTCGCCATATCGCCGGCGATGATCGCCGCCGGGTCGCCTGGCGTCAGCCTGAGCAGCAGGAAGACGAAGACGGCGACGATGACCATGACCGGGATGACGGCCAGGATGCGTCGGATGATGTAACCTAGCATTGGGTGCTGTGCCCCTGGTTTTCAGATGTCGGTGTTGCCCCTCATCCGCCTGCCGGCATCTTCTTCCCGCAAACGGTTAGACGAACGGGGTGGCAATGTTGGCGTGCCCCTCTCCCCGTTTACGGGGAGAGGGTTAGGGTGAGGGGCGGCGCCGGCAGTTCCGAACTTGCGCCCGCCTCCTTTTCCCTCAGTCAGCCTTCTCGATGTTCCAGAACACCGGTACCGGCGACGGGATCATGTTGGTCAGCTTGTTGCTGCGCGCCTGCGGCGAGGTATATTGGCCGAGCGGCACGTAGAGCACGCTCTCCAGCGTGTGCTGCTGGATCTTGACCGCCACCTCCTTCTGCTTCTCCGGCGTGTCGGCGGCGATGAACTCGGCGCGCAGCGCCTCGATCGTATCGTCCTGTGGCCAGCCGAACCAGGCATTGTCGCCGCGTCCATTGAGCATCGGGCTGATCAGCGGCGAGTTGATCTCCGGCACCATCCAGTTGGTGAAGAAGATGTTCCAGCCGCCCTCGGAGGGTGTCGCCTGGCTGGCGCGGCGGGTCACCAGGGTCTGCCAGTCCATCGCCTGCATGTCGACGTTGAAGCCGGCATTGCGCAGCGCCTGGGCGGCGACCACGGGCTGTGCCGTCAGGCTGACGACGTCGGTCGGCTGCATCAGGACGATCGGTGTGTTGTCATAACCGGCTTCCTGGAGCAGCTTCTTGGCGCCCTCGACGTCACCGCCCGAGGTCAGCGTGTCGGAGCCCGACTCGTCGCCGAGCGGCGTGCCACAGCCGAAGATCGCTCCGCACACCTTGTAGTAGTCGGGATTGCCGATCAGCGTGCCGAGCACGTCCTCCTGGCTGAGCGCCATCTGCGCCGCCTGGCGGATCTTCACATTGTCGAAGGGCGGATGCTTGAAGTTCATGCGGCCGATGGTCTGGTAGCCGAGGTCGTCGCGCGTCTCGACCGTCACGTCCTCGCTGGCCGCCAGGATCGGCAGGAGGTCGATCTGCACCTGCTCGATATAGTCGATCTCGCCCGACATGATGGCGTTGATGGCTGTTTGCGCGTCGGGCATGGTCACCCATTTTACCGTATCGACCATGACGTTCTTGCCGCCGGCCATCCAGCTCGAGGCGCCCTCGCGCGGCACATAATCGGCAAATTTCTTGTAGGTGACGGAGACGCCCGGCTGATACTCGTCCTGCACGAAGACGAAGGGACCGGAGCCTGTATAGTCGGTGATTGCCTCGTCGGCCGAGCCGCTGGCCACGCGCTCCGGCATGATGAAGGGCGGCACGGCGGACTGCTTGCCAACCGTGTCGAGCAGCGCCGGGAATGGCGCCTTCAAGGTCCAGACGATGGTCTTGTCGTCCTTTGCCTCGAGGCTTTCGGTGACGTCGGCGATCAACTGGCCGCCCGAATCCTTCTTGCTCCAGCGCTGCAGCGAGGCGACCGCGTCGGCGGCTGTCACCGGCGCGCCGTCATGGAACTTCAGGCCGTCGCGCAGCGTGAAGGTGTAGACGAGATTGTCGTCGGATACGGTCCAGTCGGCCATCTGCGGCTGCGGTGCAAAGTTCTCATCCACCGCCACCAGCACGTCGTAGATCATGTAGCCGTGGTTGCGGGTGATGTGGGCCGTGGTGATGATCGGGTCCAGCACGCGCAGGCCCGAGTGCATGACGGCGGTGATGGTCTTGCCTTCGGCCATGGCGGAGGTTGCAAACCCGGCGCCGCTTATCAGCGCCGCGCTGGCTAACAGTCCCAGGGTAGCGCCGCGGGCGTGCCCCTTGAAGTGGTGAAGTCTCTCCTGAATACGCAGCATGATGTTCCCTTTTTTTGTTACAGGTGAATTCTTGCGTTCGGTGACGTTGGTGATCGCGGTTCTCCTGCCGCGCTTGTTTCGTTCAGGCCTCCATCTGTTGACGCGCGGCGGCGCGGCGGAAGACCGGGCCGTTGGGCGAAAGGCGCATCCCGTCGGCGAGCTTGGTCCACGGCAGGTCGGCCGCATCGAGCGGCATCGGGCCGGGCGCGGTACAGACCAGTACGGTTTCGGCGATGGGATCGAAATCGGCGCGGAAATGTACGGAGCTCTTGTTGACCAGGATCGCCATTTCCGTCGGTTCGATGCCGACGAAACGGTACATGGCGAGATCGGCCATCTGCGCCTTGTGACTGGCGACGACGATCCTGACGCCGCCGACAGACAGACAGGCGGACCGGCCGACATTCATGTGGGTGCCGCCATAATAGGGGCCGGTGGCATGCAGATCGCCGTTCGACAATTTTTCGACGCGGAACGTTGCCGCCAGGGGCACGTCGCCCGAAACACCTGACTGTCCTCCGAGGGCGATATCGATTTCGGCCCCCTCTCCCGCGTCATGGGCGGCGCGCGCCGCATCCGGGTCGACCAGCATGCCGAGCGCGGCGTTTTGGGCGCCGTTGCGCAGCAATGCGCGCAGCATGCCGGTGGTGTTGGAATCGCCGCCGGCGCCGGGATTGTCCTGCGTGTCGGCGATGACCACCGGGCGGTTGGCGCCTTGAGCGATTCGCATCGCCTCCAGCACGCCCTCATCAGGCTGATAGGCCCGCCCGGCAAAGGCGCTCTCGCTCGCCATGACGCGCGCATAAAGATGTTCTGCGGCACGGTCGGCGGCCTCCTGTGTCTCGCCATAGGCCAGCACGGTCTGGCCGCACTCCTCGATGTCGGCGGCGGGAAAGCCCATCCAGTAGGACATGCTGGCGATGTCGCCGGTCTCGAGCGCCGCCACTTCTGCGTAAAGGCTCTTGGCCGGCTCGATGAAAGTGCATTGCCAGGGAATGGAGGTCAGATAGGGCAGCCGCCGGAACGCCTTGGCGAAGGGTCTGCCGCGCACCATCAGCCGGTCTAAACCCTCGGCCGCGCGGCGGCCGGTTTCGGCCATGTCGATGTGCGGGTAGGTGCGGAAGGCGACGAGCAGGTCGGCGGCGTCGACCATTTGCCGTGTCGTATTGCCATGCAGATCGAGGCTGACGGCAATCGGCACGTCCGGTCCCACCGCCTGGCGCACGCGGGCGATCAACTCGCCCTCGCCGTCGTCCAGGTGCTCGGCGACCATGGCGCCATGCAGATCGAGGCAGATGCCGTCGAGCCGGCCGGCCGCGGCGATGCCGTCGACGATCTCGCCGGCGATCCGCTCATAGGCGTCGCGCGTCACATGGGCCGAGGGAATGGCGCCGGTCCATAGCACGGGCACCATGTCCCAGCCGGACTTCTCGCCATGCGCAACGGCGCCGGAAATGCCGAGATTGACCCCCGGGCAGCGCGCCAGGATTTCCGCCCCGCGCGAGATCGGCAGGTAACCACCGCCCTGCTCGAACTGCGCATAGGTCGCTTTGGACGGCGCGAAGGTGTTGGTTTCATGCAGGAACCCGGCCAACGCCACCCGCTTTGTCATTCCATTCCCCTAATTGCGATGCGTTGCTGCATGCGAAGGCTACCGTCTCTGCACAAACGCCGTTTTCGGGTCGACGCCCGAAAAATGCGTGATAGGGTGAAAGGCAAAGTATCGCTGAGCGATACATTTGTATCGTTAATACGATAAGTGTGCTACGGTTGATGAGTCAAACGGTTTTTGGAGGTGCGGCTTGCGATATGTGCAAAGAGCCGAATACGGCGTGCCACCGGCAACCAGCGTCGATGATGGCGACCCGTTGTTCGTGCAGGCGATCGCCCGCGCCATGCAGCTGCTTTCCGCCTTCCACGACACGGGAAAGCCGCTCACTTTGAACGAGATCGCCTCGATGAGCGGCATGGGCAAGAGTGCTGCGCAGCGCGTTGTCCACACGCTGCGCCAACTGGGCTACATTCAGCGCGATGCGGACGATCGCGGCTATGTGCCGGGCATTCGCATCCTCGACCACACGCGCGACTATCTGCGCCTCAACCCGCTGGTGGCGCGGGCTTCACCGGTGCTTATGGAACTGCGTCGCACCGTGCGCGAGCGCGTCGATCTCAGCCTGCGTGACGGGTTGCGGCTCGTCTATGCGGCGCGCCTGCAGAGCAAGCGCGAGACATTTTTCGCCACGCTGGTCGGCCAAAGCGTGCCGATCTATTGCACCTCGGGCGGCCGTGCCGTGATGGCGCATCTGAGTGACGCCCAAGTGGACGACATCATCGCCCGCTCGGACCGGCATGAGATTACCCCGAAGACGATCACCGATCCCGAGAAGATCCGCGCCAAGGTGCGCGAGGCGCGTGAGAACGGCTACGCCCTGGCACTGGAGGAAATCCTGCAGGGCGAGATCGCCATCGCCACGGCGCTTTTGGCGCCCGACGGCACGCCGCTCGGCGCGATCCACATCGCCGGCTCGCTGAGCGAGTGGGATGCCGAAACCTATTGCCGCCGCTTTGCCCCGCTGGCGGCGGAAGCCGCCGGCGCGCTCAACCGGTTTTGAGGCACAAATGCAATGATCGGCATCAAGCCTCGCCGCTCATGTCGGCCGGCCGTCAGAATGTGCGGATGAAGTCCCTCACCTCGTTCTGCAGCGCCTTGTACTGCGTCTCGGCTGTCTCGCGACGTCCGGCCAGGGTGGCGATGTCGTCTTCGGTCTTCTCCAGCATGGCGAGATAACGCTTGGAAAGCGTGCTGTCACTTGGAGCCGCGGCAAGGTTGTCGCGGATGCGCGCCTGATCGCCTGCCGTCCGGGTGATCGCTTCTTCGATGTCCTGCATTTCCAGTTCGGCTCGGACCGCGCGGCGGCGCAACTCGGCAAGTTCGCCGAGCTTGGTCGCTGTCCCGGGATCGGCGGCGGCGCCGGCCCAGCCGAACAGCGCTTCGGCGTCCGCATCGACCAGCGCGAAGGCGTCCGTGCGGCTGCGCTCGGCGGTGACCTCGATTTCGGCGGTGCCGCCCGTCTCCACATTGACGCGAAGCCGATGATGCGTCGGCGTCGACGACGCCAGCGCCTCCGACGTGACGCGCCAGCCGTCGCGCCGCGGATGTTCGACGATGACGGTGCGCGGCGCGTCGGCCGCGCCCTTGATCGCGTATGTGGTGGTCAGGCGCGAGAGTGAGGTGGCGCGCAGGACGCCGTCGGCGACGGCGATCTTGCCGACAATCTCCTGCGGCTCCGTTTGCGTGGTGACCTCCACTTTGCGGTCGGCGGCGAAGCTGACCATGCGGCTTTCGCCGCCGGGGACGCCGGCAAGCTGAGCGTCGCCGACATATCCGTCGCGCTGGTCATAGACCGTGAGGATGCCGGGCGGCAGGCTCGCCTCTGTCTTGTTTTCGAGGAACAGGGCGGCGACCGGATGGATGTCGCCGCGTTCCGGCTGGAAGACGGAAACCTGCTCGGCCGGCACCTCGGCATCGATGAACGGCAGGGAGAGCGTCTGCCCTGCCTTCAGCGCGACGGGGAACGGCAGGCGATAAGTGGCCGTCGTCTGCCCTTCCTGGCTGGTGACCGCGCCGGAAGGTGCCGCGAGCTGCGCTTCCATGGCCATCGTCGGTGCGGGCGCCATGGCGAGCGCCCGCTTCTGCCGGCGCGCTCCGCCCATCGCGTCCTGGGCGAACTCGGCATCCATGCCGGCGGCATTGTCGAGGCGGGGCGGCGTCGTGCTGCCGGCGGTCACCGGCACTTGCGGGCGCTCGTGCCAATAGCGCTGATGCAGGCGCTGGGCGAGCGTCACCGGTGCGCCGGAGGACAGGGTGATGGCGACATCGCGCCAATCCTCGCCCGTGGCATTCTCGATCACCGCCCATGCCTGCAGCCGCGCCGCGCCGCCCTCTTGCGACACCAGGCGATAAGCGGTCTTCCAGACAGGCGCCGGCACGACGTAGGAGATGCCCACGTCGCGCGCGCCGTCGCCTTCGAGCGCGATGGAAATCCGTCGCACATCATCCATGCGCCCGCGGCCGCTGACCTCCGCAGCCTCGCGCAATTTGTCGCGCATTGCCGCATCGAGAATCTCGAAGACGGTGTCCGTTCCAAGCCGCAGCGCCTCGACCTGGCCGGTCTCGGTCATGACGGACAGGGTCCGCTCTGTGGTGGCGTCATCGCCCGTGCCGTGTCGTTCGCTGCCGACACCGAGCACGGTGCCTTCGACGGTCCGCCCGCCGGATGTGGCGCGAACCGGCACGCCCTGCAGCGAGGCGGCCAGCTCCGGCAGGGAACCCATCGTCTCCGGCCGGAACGGCAGGCGGCGGAATGTTTCCTCGACCGGCGACAATCCGTCGAGCGTCAAGCCACCGACGGTTCCCGAGGGATCGCGCACGACGAGGCTCTTGAGGATATCGTCGACCTGTTCGAGCGGCACGTCGATGGCCAGCGTGCCGGCACCGTCGACGCGCGCGCCGCGATTGATTTCAGCAAGGCCGCCAGACGACAGCGTGATCGCCTCGACTGCGCTGGTGGGTGCATCCACCGCGCCGGCCGGGCCGGCGATCAACGGTGCCGCGACCGTGGCGCACAGCATCGCCGCCCGCGTCGTCGCCAGAGATGCCTTCGTGACGGTCTTCATTCCTGCCTCCTGGCGCTGGTCATCGATTGGTGACGACTGGATCGCAATCGGCGGGGATTGGCAAGTGCGCACCCCTCCCCTCCCCTCCCCGCCGGTGATTCTGTTCGTCAACCGGCAAAGAACCTTCCGGCGCGGCGGTTTTGTGTTGAAGGCTGCTGGCAGCTATCGATGGGCGCTGGCGGATATTAACTTTCATCGCCGCGAACGTTTCAGCCTCGCATGGCGGCTCGCCAATCCTAAGCACGTGGAAACATTCGGGAATTGGGGCACGCATGGTGCGCCGATTGTGACGGCGCTCGATGCGAACTGCCGCCGTTAACCCTTTGTTAACCAAAAATTTCTTGACGCCAGACCGACCCTCAGCGCCAATAGTTACGGTGTTGGCGGCGATCAAGTGAAATCGGCGTAACCACGCGGCAAGGATGTTACTAGCGGCTGCCGGCGATTGCCGTGTTCGTTGTATTGCGTTCGTATGGAAGGCGTATCTTCGCCCCCAGGCGTAGGCCACTCGCCGTATCACGGCGAATCGGTTTACGTTGTCGTAACGGTTTGCCGGTCCGCGCCGCCTGGCGGTGTGGGGGTCGATCCGCTGCGGAGCACGCATTCCGCCTGCGTACGCCAGCACTGAACCTACGGTGTTGACAGTTGTCAACGCGCGCCTGGCGGGACTGGATTGCGAGGAGCAGCGTGGCATGGACCATAGCGACATTGCCGGCGAGCACGATGGAGAGCGGGACTTGGACAAGATGGCGGAGATAGCGATGGACGGCGCGGGGAGCACGAAGGTGCTGGCTGCCGACGAAGCCATCGCCGCCGATGCGGCGCAGCTTTCAGAGCAGTTGCGCGCCATGCGCGACCGGCTGTTTCCACCGGCGGCGCAAAAGACACTGCGGACTTTTTCCAGCGGCGAGGCCGCCAAGCTGATCGGCGTGTCGGATGGCTATCTGCGGCAATTGTCGATCGCCGGAGAGGGGCCGCAGCCCGAGACCGGCGCCGGCGGGCGGCGCTTCTATTCACTGGCCGACATCCACGCACTGCGCCACCATCTGGCGACGCAGGCGCGCGCCAAGGGCAATTTGGCCAAGGCACGCTCCTATGTGAAGTGGCGCGACCCGGAGCGCGAGCATCTGCAGGTCATCGCCATCACCAATTTCAAGGGCGGCTCTGGCAAGACGACGACCAGCGCCCATATGGCGCAGCACCTGGCGCTGGAAGGCTACCGGGTGCTGGCGGTCGACCTCGACCCACAGGCCTCGCTGTCGGCGCTGTTCGGCTACCAACCGGAAATCGACCTGTCGGGCAACGACACGCTGTATGGGGCGATCCGCTATGACGCCGAGCGCCGGCCATTGTCGGAGATCGTCCGCAAGACCTATTTCGACGGGCTCGACCTGGTGCCGGGCAATCTCGAGCTGCACGAGTTCGAGCACACCACGCCGCGCATGCTGGCCGAGCGCGAGGCCGGTGGCGGGTCCGACGATTTCTTCTTCGCCCGCATCCAGAGTGCGCTGGCCTCGGTTGCCGATGATTACGACGTGGTGGTGATCGACTGTCCGCCGCAACTCGGCTTCCTGACGCTGTCGGCGCTGTGCGCGTCGACATCCGTCATCGTTACCGTGCATCCGCAGATGCTGGACGTCGCCTCGATGAGCCAGTTCCTGTTCATGACGGCAGATCTCCTGTCGGTGGTGCGGGCGGCCGGCGGTACGCTGAATTTCGATTTCCTGCGCTATCTGGTGACGCGCTACGAACCGAATGACGGGCCGCAGACGCAGATCGTCGGTTTCCTGCGTTCGCAGTTCGGCGGTCGCGTCCTGACAGCGCCGATGGTCAAGTCGACGGCGATTTCCGATGCCGGACTGACCAAGCAGACCCTCTACGAGGTGGGCCGCGACAACTTCACCCGCACCACCTACGACCGGGCGATGGAAGCGTTGACATCTGTCAACGCCGAGATCGAGACGCTGATCGAGGAGGCCTGGGGCCGCAGCGGGGCGGGGGATGCGGCATGAGCAAGCGCAAGGACCATCTGAAGGCGCTGTTCGGCGGCGGGCCGATGGAGGGTGAAGCGCCCTCCCCGCAAGCCGCGCCGCGCGCGCCGGAGGTGAAGTCGGCGCCCAAGCCTGCTGCGAATGAGGCGCCGCGCAGCGCCTCCGGCGCGGTCAAGGCGATGGGCTTGTCCCTGTCGTCCATGACGCGCGAGGTGGAGGACGCCCGCGCGCTGAAGGAGAGCCTGGCCAAGGGCGAGCGGGTCATTCCCGTCGATCCGGGACTGATCGACCCCTCGTTCGTGCGCGACCGGCTGAGCCGCGAGGATGATGGCGACGAGGATTTCGCCGCCCTGGTCGAGAGTGTGCGCGAGAGCGGCCAGCAGGTTCCGGTTCTCCTGCGCCCTCACCCGACCGCCGCCGGCCGCTTCCAGGTCGCCTACGGCCATCGTCGCGTACGGGCCGCCGCCCGGCTGAAGCAACCCGTCCAGGCCATCGTCCGGACGCTCAGCGATGACGAATTGGTGCTGGCGCAAGGCAAGGAAAACACCGAGCGGCGCAACCTCTCCTTCATCGAACGGGCTTTCTTTGCCGCGGCGCTGATCAGGCATGGTTTCGAGCGCGGCGTGGTGCAGCGGGCGCTGTCGCTGCACAAGGCGGAGATGACGCGGCTGCTGCAAGTGGCCGACGCCATTCCGGCACAGATCGCCAGCGCCATCGGTCCGGCGCCGAAGGCCGGCCGGCCGCGCTGGATGGCGTTGGCGGAGTTCTTCAAGCGCGACGCGGCGATCGTCATCGCCCAGGATCTGATTCATACGGACGATTTCAAGGATGCAGAGTCCGATGTCCGTTTCCGCATGCTCCATGAGCGTCTGGCGCGCCGCTCGGCGAAGAAGGCCGATGGCGGAAAAAGCCGCGCCATCGCCGATACGAATGGGCGGCCGCTGGCCAAGATCACGCTCGGTGCAAAGCCGCGCCTCGATTTCGACGAGGCGGCACGACCGGGTTTTGCCGGGTTCCTGGCGGATCTGCTGCCGGAACTGGCGGAGCGGTTCGACAAGGACCGTGCGTCGGACGCATGAGGAATCCAGCCGGAAGGTCCGGTTGCACGAATTGCCGATCAGACGGATCGGGTGAAGCGAGGAAGACGAGAGAGGAAAACGCGTAAGAAAAAAGGCCCCCAGAACGTTGCCATTCCGGAAGCCCCTTTCGATGTAGCAATCTGAAAGAATCACTTCCACCGTTCAATGTCAAGCACCGGTACGTTCCGGTGGGTGTCTTTTTCTTGCCGATTGAAAGGTAAGACAATGACGGACAGATTTGCGATCTCGCCTTTCGGCGGGAAGGGGTTGGCGCGCGCCCAATTCATCGTCAATGAGCAGGTGCGGCGCGCCCGCAAGGCGCTCGACGCGGTCTCGGCCGATCAGGACGGGCAGACCGGGGGCGAGGCGGTCAATGCGGTCGATAAATGGCAATTGCTGCGGGCCGTCACCGAGGCGCGGCTGATGCTCGGCCTGGCCGACCGGGCGATCGTCGTGCTCGAAGCGCTGGTCAGTTTCAACAGCGAGCGGCTGCTCGATCCGGCCGGCGCGCTGGTGGTTTTCCCGTCCAATGCCGAGCTTTCGCTGCGTGCCCGGGGCATGGCGCCGGCGACCTTGCGCCGGCATCTGGCGGCCCTGGTGCACGCCGGCCTGATTACGCGCCGCGACAGCGCCAATGGAAAGCGTTACGCGCGGCGCGGCGAAGACGGGCAGGTGGAAGAGGCCTTCGGCTTCGATCTTTCGCCGCTGGTGCTGCGCGCCGCCGAAATCGAGACGTTCGCCGTCGAGACGCGGCGTCATGCACGGGCCTTGCGCGCGCTGAGGAGCGAGGTGACGATCCATCTGCGCGATATCGCGGCCATTGTCCGGGCTGCCGAGGAGGAGGGCAGGGGGCGTTCCTTCGCGCCGTTCGCCGAGCGCCTGGCGCACTTGTCCGGCCGGCTTGGCCGCAACACGGACTGGGAGACGCTGAAACTGCGCCGCGATGGACTGACCAGCCTGCGCCATGAGGTCGAGCGTGCCTATATCGAGGGTTTGAGCGAGGCCGATCTGGCGGCGTCCGACGCTATGGTGCTGTATGATGATTCCACAAATATGAGCGGCAATGACCATCAAAATGAGCGCCATATTCATAATTCAAACCCAGACTCCCAATTTGAAAAAGGCACAGAAACTGTTGAAGAGCGGGCAGCGCTGAAACTGGAAACGAAGGCGGCGGTTGCCAACGGGCAATTGCGACGGGGAGAGGCGGCCGGCGAAAGGCCGGAGCGGGTGAAGCTTGGCGGCAACGATGGGACGCAGGACCGGGCGCCGGCGATCGGCTTTGACGTGGCGACGTCCGCCTGCCCGCAAATGGGCGATTACGCGCCCGGCGGGCTGACCGGCTGGCGGGATTTCGTCAAGGCTGCCGAGACGGTGCGCTCCATGCTTGGCGTTTCCCCCGATGCCTGGGCTGAAGCGCGGACGGAAATGGGCGAGATCAACGCGGCGATCACCATTGCGGCGATGCTCGAACGGGCCGAAGCGATCCGCTCGCCGGGCGGGTATCTGCGCCGGCTGACCGAGCGTGCCCAGGGCGGCTCTTTCTCCGTCAAGCCGATGCTGAATGCGCTGCTTGCGGCGCGGCGGAAGGCGGTTGCCGCAGGACAGGGCAGTGGCGGGACTTGAACCGAACACATTTTGCGCATAAATTGACAGTGGATCGTTCGGTATTCGATCAATATGCGTTCAATATGTGTGAGGATGAACCCATGACAGCGGCCGAACTGGACTTTGCAGCGGCGCATTTCGCCGAAAAGAGCGCGCCTTTCCTGTCCGCAAGGCGGGTTTCGGAGCTTCTCGGCGTGACGCTGGCCGAGCTGGCGCGCCTCGTCGGCGTTGCCCGCAACACGCTGACGGCGAAATCCGGCCAGCGCAAGGTCGACCAGGCGTTGAGCCCGGTGGTGCGCATCCTGGCGATGGCGAGCGCGATGGCCGGCGATGAGCATCGCGCAGTGATCTGGTTCAAGCATCAGCCAATCCCCGGCTGGGCCGGCAAGACGGCCTATGATCTGGTCGGCGAGGGCAAGGCCAACAAGGTGCTTGCCTATCTTGAAGCCGTGCGCGCCGGCGTCTATGCCTGACACGCCGACGTCCGAGACCTTGTGGCGCGCCTATGTGCCGCGTTGGGCTCATGCACCGCTGTCGGGCGAGGGTGCGGCGCGTTTCGGCGGGCGCTGGAACCCGGTGGGAACGCCGGCGATCTATGCCGCGCGTGAATTGTCGACGGCCTGGGCCGAGTACAATCAGGGTTTTGTCCAGCACCCGGCGCTGATTGCCCAATTGCTGCTGACAGGCGCGCGGCTGGCGGATCTCACCGTTGAAGATGCGCTGCGGGCGCTCGGACTTGCAACAGACCTGCACCAATGCGAGTGGCGCGCCATGCTCGATGCAGGGGAGGTGCCGGACACGCACCGGGCGCGTGATAAGCTGCTTGCGGAGGGGTTCGACGGCGTGACCTATCCCTCCTTCATGTCGCATGGCGGCAGTTGTGTCGCCCTGTGGCGCTGGAACGGCAAGGATGCCCCGATACTGGCGGTCGTCGATCCCGAAAGCCGCCTGCCGAAGGATCCCGCATCCTGGTTGTGAGCGCTTTCAGCCCCGATAGCCGCGTCGCTGTTTGCGATGGGCCAGGCGGGCGAGGGCGGTTTCGGCGGCGGCGGCGGTCTCGAACAGCTCGATCTTCATTTGCCCGTGTGTGCCGATCCGTCCCCATTGGCGGACCAGCGCCGCATCGCCGAACAGGCTGGGTTCCACCGACAGCGCATAGAACCGCGCCCTGTTTCGGGCCGGGTCGCACTGGGTCAGGAGACATTGGTGGCGGTTGTTCTGCATGGCCCGGAGGCTCGCCGAGACGGGCCCACGGGTCCAACGCATTCGATGAATCGATCCGGCGCGACCGATTCATCGTGTTGATGGAACGGTTTACGAAATCATCGATATGGACCGCCCGGCGCTCCTGTCGCCGCTTGCCCGAACCGCCATGCGGGATCCGAAAGCGGGAGGGGGCTTTTCAGAGCCCGCTCGCCTTGGTGAGGTTGACCCTAAAGCGATCGCGCCGTCTCTGGTATTTTCGGGTCATTTCGGCGCTGGTATGGCCAAGCTGTTTCTGCACGTAGCGCTCATCGACCTCGGCCGATGAGGCGAGGCCAGACCGTAATGAGTGTCCGGCAAAGAGCCTTCCGCGCTCGCCTTCCGGCAAGTCGCCGCGTACGCCGGCGGCCATGGCGGTCCGTTTGACGAGGCGGGCGATTTCCTGATCGTTCAGCCGCTCGCTGCCGACCTTCTTTCCTTGGCCGTTCACTCGCCGAAACAGCGGCCCATGGGCAATACGGCCAAACCTCAGCCAGGTCTCCAGAGCGATAACGGGGCAGGTGACATCGGAGGAGCCGCGGCCGATCTCCACTTCGCGCCAACCGGTTTTGCCGCGCAGCGTAACCAGCAGGCCCTTGTCCAAAATTTCGATCCAGCCGCGGCCGTCCTCGGTCTGATCTCGGCCCAAGTCGAGGCCGACGATCTCGGAGCGGCGCAAGCCGCCAGCGAAGCCGATCAGCAGCATGGCGCGATCGCGCAGGCCGCGCAGCGTGCCGCGGTCGAGCGTTTCGAGCATGGCGATCAGATCCTCGGGCAGGATTGCTTCCTTCTGCCGGGGAGGGGCGGCGTGCGTGTTGCGGATGCCGGCCATGACCGTCGCGATGTGGCGGTCTTTTCTGTCCAATGGCTGGCCGCGCTGGGCATAATTCCAGGAAAGGGAGGAAAGGCGTCGTTCGATCGTTGACACGGAACTGGGCTTCGTGTCGCCGGTCGCCGTGCCCGAAGCGCAGGCGGTGATGTAGAGCCCAACGGTTTGCGGATCTGGTGGAAGCATTTCAAGGCCTTGGCGCCGGCACCAGTTCGAAAAATGCCGCCAGTCGGACGCGTAGGCGCGGCGGGTGTTGGCCGAGCTTGCGGCCTCCACATAGTTGCGCGCGCGCTCGGCGAGCGTCTCCAGATGGGCCGGTAGATCGGACGCCGGCTGCGGGGGAGGGGAGGGGGCTTCGGCTGGCGTCTGGCCCATTTCCGCAACGATATCGATAATGTCGGGCAGATCGTAGTCGGAAAGCGGTGATCGTGCAGTCATCACGAACCTCCTGCCGCCTGAATGTCGGTTCGGGCAAAATCCTCGCCCTTATAGAGCAGGGCTTCGCCGGTCACGGCTGCAAGGGCATAGGAAAAGCAGTCGCCATAATTGAGTCCGGCGGGATGTCGGCCTTTGCCGAAGCGCCGCCAGGCACGCCTTGCCTGATCGGCGTGCTCCGCCGCAACGGCAACGATCTCTACGTCGGCCTTGTGCAGCCACAAGTCGAGCTCGGCGCCACCCGGCTCACCGAGGCGCGTCTCGAGCACTATGGCTGCCTCGAGCAGGGTCGCGGCCGATAGAAGGCGAACGGGATCGTCGGCGATCCGTTGCTCGAACGATGATGCTTCCGGCTCGTTGAGGGCGATGGCGACGATGGCGGAGGTGTCGATGACCATCAGTTCGGCAGTCCGTTCTCGTCGTAGCCGATAACTTCGTCTGCGCTGCGACTGTCCAGGACAGGCAGGATACTCCAGCGCCGGCGGATGGCGGCGAGATCTTCCAGGAGTGCCGCCTTGCGGGCATCGGATCCCACACGGCGCAGCCGCTCCTCGAGCGCGCGTTTGGTTGCAAGGGTGATGCTCTCGCCAGTCCGCTCGGCGAGTTTCCGCGCGAGAAGCTCTGTTTCACGGTCCTTGATGCTGAGGGCCATAGGGTGTTCCTTGGTTCCTATTTATCTATCTTCTACCTATATAGCGCATTCTGCCCCAATTTACACGACACCTTGAAACGCGTTCTCTTGTCGAGCGGGGTGTCCCCGAGCACGCTTTTCAGCATCTTGCGCGACGAGAGAGGCCATTTTGCATGGGTCGCATAAAACGAGCGATAATGCAAGATTATCGGTCGTTTTTAATCACCGACAGGTAGGGCGGTTCTCCCGCAAATATATGGCACAAAGCGCCGTCATGTGCTAGCCTCTCACCATGAAATCTGATGCTGATTTGGCTGCTGTCGACCGCGACATCGTCCCCAGAGTGCCGGCCTGGGCGCGGCCGCGCGGCGACGTCCAGCGCGATGCGGACGCCGGCTATTTCGCCGGCGCGGCGTTGAATTCACTCGACAATCTGGTGCGCAGCCAACCGGTTTGGGCCGGGGTTTGGCGGCAGCGCCTCGCCCTGAAATCGGCGGCGGCGGCGCTGCGTTTGCTGGGGCGAACGGAAGAGGAGCCGGCGCTCCGTGACGCGCAATTGTTCCGCGCCGCCGGCGACGATCCGGGACCGGCCGGAAAGGTGTTGCTTGCCTGGAGGCGGCTCGCGGGCCGATCGACAGGTCTGGAGGAGGAGGCGATCCGGCCGGTCGCCGATCTGCTCGACGTGAAATGGGACGAGGCGCTCGCCGATGTCCTCGCCAATGCCGAGGACCTGGCCGGCTCGCCCCGGCCGGCGCCGGTGGTGGCGGCCGAGCTTGGTGCCGAGCTGTACCGGGCGCGGCCGGATGCGGAACTGCTGGCGTTCTGGCTGGCCGATGCGATGCTGGCGCAAAAACTCCGCTGGCCCTTGCCGGTGCCCTTGCTCATGGGGCATGTGGCGTCTTCTGCGTTCAAGACCGGCGCGCCGCGCCGGCGCATTCGTCCGGGAGGGGAGGGCTGGGGCAGGGTGGTGCTGCTCGTCTATGCCCAGGCGGCGGCGGAGGCCTGCGATCTCGGCGCCGACCTTGGCAGGCGGGCCGCGCGGGTCCTCGAGGTGGCGCCGAAGCTGCGGGCCAAGGGGTCCGCCGACGTGGTGAAGCTGCTGCTCGACGACGACGTGCTGCCGGCGTCGTGGTCGAGCGCCAAATTGTCGGAGCGCGGGGCGCGGCGGCTGTTCGAACGGCTGCAGGACCTCGGTGCAGTGCGCGAGCTCAGCGGCCGTCCGACCTTCCGGCTCTATGGGTTGTGACCATGGCGAAGCGCGCAAAGCAATCCCGAAGCCTGGCCTTCGATCCTGAACTCGCCGAGTTGCCGGTCGAGATTCGCTGGCGCGAATGGATGAACCGCATCGAGGCGGTGCTGTTCGCCGCACCGCAGCCGGTCGAGCGGCCGGCGCTCGCCCGCATCGTCGGTCGCGAGGCCAGTATCGAGCTCTTGATCGAGGACATCCGCGCCGACCTCAAGGGCAAGCCCTATGACGTGGTCGGCGTCGCCGGCGGTTGGCAGATGCGCACGCGACCGGCCTATGCCGACGCGATTCACGCTTCGATGGCCCTGCCGGATCGGCATATCGATTTCACCCAGACGGAGCTCATGGTGCTGGTGTCGATCGCCTATCATCAGCCGATCACCCGGGGCGGAGTTTCCGACATCATCGGCCGCGAAGCCTCCCGCGATGTGATCGGGGCGCTGCGCGACAAGAACATGATTACCGCCGGGCCGCGCAGCCCGACGCCGGGAGCGCCATTCACCTATGTGACGACCAAAGCGTTTCTATCGCACTTCAGCCTGGAAACCCTGCGCGATCTACCCGACCTGGAAGCACTCGAGGATGCAGGCTTGCTCCATCGACACGAGGGTACGACCGCGAGCATGCCCAGCCTCGGCATGGTATCCGATCATTTCGAGGGAGCTGACGAGGAGGGCCTCTCGGCATGACCTCCACGTCACTCTCATCGGCGACTGACGAGTTTGCGGCGATCAAGCACGACATTGCCAAGGAGCTGTTCCTGAAGACCGCCGACCAGACCTACGTGGTCGCTCGTTGGTGTTTCCTCAATCGCCTCTACCTCGATTTCTACTGGAACGCACTGCATGCCCTGGAAAAGCATCTGAAGGCGGTCCTGCTCGTGAACGGCCTGTCGGCGAAGCTCGCCGACGACGGGAGTAAATATGGCCACGACATCATCAAGCTCTTTGCGACAGTGCGGTCGTTGGCCCCGGACCACTTCCCGCAGACGCTCGAGCGCCCGTCGGACCTCCAGATGGAACGTTGGCGCGACGAGTCCGTCGAGGATTTTCTGGGACGGCTGAACGGGCTGGGCCAAGCCGAAAATCGGTACAATGTCTTCGGTTTCTCGCAGCAGCCCGAGGACCTGCACAAGCTCGATGTCTTGGTGTTCGCGGTGCGGCAGCTCTGCGTCCCTCTCGACGCGCCGTTCTGGGGGCGCCGAGCAGATGCGCCCAACGACAAGACCTTCCGGCAGATGCTCATCGCGCATCCAAAATCCGTGCTGCGCAGAGTCGGCACCAAGTTCTACGATCTCATCGGTCGCAAGGGCACCGAAGCCGTGCGGGAGGCGGCCCTTACTCACAACCTGCCTTTCGCTCCCGATGACTATGATCATGGTGAGCTGCGCAATGGCTGGTCGGCCGACAACCCGGTGCTCTATCGCCGTATCATCGTCCATGCGGAAAGCGGCCGGCTCAGGGCCAGCGACGCAATTGGTCTCGCTGGCGTGTGCGATTGGCTTCTGGCCAATGTTCAGTTGTCCCATGATGTGAAGAACCAGATCCTTGCGGCCAGAGACAAGCTCCTGGCGCAAGCAAAAAAGGAATCCGTTGCGTGACCGACAAACCGGACGTGTTCATCAGCCATGCGTCACCGGACAAGGACGCCTTCGTTCGGCCTCTCGCGGAGGCGCTTCGCAGGTTGGGCGTTGCGGTATGGTACGACGAGTTTTCCTTCGAGCTCGGCGACAGCATTTCGCAGCAGATCGATCGAGGCATCGCTAACGCGCGATTCGGTATCGTTGTGATCAGCCAGGCCTTTATCTCGTGGAACTGGACGCAGCACGAGCTTCGCGGCCTGGTTAGCCGCGACGTCGACCAGGATATCCGGATCATTCCTGTCTGGCATGGCGTCACCAAGAAGGATGTCTCGTATTTCAGCCCGTCCCTCGCCGACAAGTTCGCGATCGATACGAGCCAAGTGGACGCGATGGAGGCCGCGATCCGGATTCTGCGCGCTGTCCGACCGGATCTCTAATCGGCGCACCCCCGCGCCGAGCTCGAACGGTTGGCGAATGGCACCGCAATTGCCGAGCTCCAGGCCGAAATCGAAGGTCTTCAATCTGAACTCGAAGAATATCGGTGCCCTCATTGTGGTGCGGCGCTCTCAATACGCGCCGATGCCCCCATGGATGACGAACAAAAGCATAGGGACGTCGTCGAAGAATTCGAGTGCGGTTTCCGACGTTATGGCGGTTCGCTAGACAGACCGTGTCCGCACGATCCGCGTTTCCCGCGGTTCGAGGACTACGACGTCGTCATTGAATCCGATCCGCGGGGTGGCAAGGAGAGGTTCACTGCGATGGCTCGACCGAAGACAGCCATGGCAAAAAAGCTTCGCCTCAACGTAGGCTCCGGTTCGAGCGGGGAACAGGCTCGAAACCGGCTCGAAGCTCACTATCTCTATGCGGCCGGAAAGATGACGAATGACGAGTGGTTCAGAGCAACGGCCGGCGGGTAATTGATTGTCGCGAACCGTGCCGACCGGGGCGACGCGTTCCTAGAATATCGAGGGGGTATAAAAGTGGCGGTAATTATTCTCATTCGGCGGGGAGCCAGCTCGTGACGGGCTCGGTTCAGGACGGCACCCCGGTCGAGCGGCAGTTGAGCCTCGATCATCTCATGGAGGATCGGGACTATCTGTTCCGCCTGGTCAACACGATTGAGTGGGAGTAGGGAAAAGTAGGTTTCGGGGCGCCGCTTGAGGATAGCCGCCCTTGGACGCCGCGATTTCCCACGGCAGCTACGCGTCCCCATATCGGCCATAGAGATCAGATTTGGCCTGCTGCCGGTTTCTTGGACACCGAGATAAGATGTTTTTGACGAAGCCGGAGTTTGTGAATGCGGAGAAGGAAGTTCAGCGGCGAGTTCAAGCTTGAGGCGGTGAGACTGGTCCGGGAATGAGGCGTGTCAGTCGCCCAGGCTGCCCGCGATCTTGATCTCCATGAGAATGTGCTGCGCAAATCGGTCAGGGAACTGGCAGCCGTCCAGCAGCGTGCGTTTCCCGGTCACGGGCAGATGAAACCGGAGCAGGTCGAGATCGAGCGGCTGCGCAAGGAGGTCGCAAAGCTCAAGGCGGAGCGTGACATCCTAAAAAGGACCGCAGCCTACTTTGCAAAGGACGCGATATGAGGTTCGCGTTCATTGCAAAGCAACGTTCGATCTGGCCGGCGGCATGGCTCTGCGAAGCGCTGGATGTGTCGCGGTCGGGCTTTCATGCCTGGCTCACCCGGGCTCCCAGCGCACGGTCGCGGCACGACAGGCGCTCCTCGGCGCGATCGACCGCAGCGTCAAGAGCAGCGATCGCACCTATGGTGCACGCCGTGTCTGGCACGATGTCCTCGCCGATGGGGTCTCGTGCGGCCTGCACCACATCGAGCGGCTGATGCGGGAGAACGGCCTGCGGGCGCGACCACGCTGGCGGGGACTGCCGAAGGATACAGGAGAGCGGGCAGCGGTATCGCAAAACCTTCTCAACCGCGCGTTCGCGGCATCGGCTCCGAACCGGAAGTGGGTGGCCGACTTCACCCATCTGTGGACCGCCGAGGGATGGCTTTATGTCGCCGCCGTCATCGACCTGTTCGCCCGCCGCGTCGTCGGCTGGGCGATGAAAGCCGAGATGACGGCGCAGCTCGTCACGGACGCCCTCATCATGGCGATCTGGAGGAGAGGCAGGCCCGACAGCCTCATGCATCATTCGGACCAGGGGAGCCAATATACGAGCGAGCAGTTCCAGCGCCTGATGGCCGACCACGGCATCATCTGCTCGATGAGCCGGTCGGGCAATGTCTGGGACAATGCGGCGATGGAGAGCTTCTTCTCCTCGCTCAAGACCGAGCGGACGGCTCGCAAGGTCTACAGGACGAGGGATGACGCCAGGGCGGATGTGTTCGATTACATCGAGCGCTTCCACAATCCGCGGCGCCGGCACTCGACACTGGGCTACCTGAGCCCCGTGGAGTTCGAGGAACGAGCTATGTTAGCTTAACCTCGTGTCCGAAAAACCGGCAGCAGGCCCGCACGACCCCGTCGAGAAATCAATGGGGACGTGGGCCAGCGTGGAGAAGTTCTGGCGGTAGGGTGAAAACTCCACTACTTAGGTTGGATGATCGAAGTGAAATAACTCGAACAACAGCAACTGGATGACCGAAGCGCGCGAAAGCAGGAATCGTTTGAAGGAGAAGACCGGCTTGAGGGTACGGGCTCTTCTTTTGCCGATCATGCTGTTGGTTGTGCTCGCCTCGCTGCAATGGATCTCAGCGCCTGGCCAACGGGCCGGAGCGGGGCCATTGCGAGCTGATGCAGAGCTCGCTACAGGCGCACGAGCTGCTGATCCTGCCCTTCGCGTTCGCGATATTGCGCGCGTCGCTATGCTCGAATGGCGCGCTCCAGGCAAGGAGCGTGCCGGGTCGCCGAAGCCTAAAGGCGGCGATCCGGTTGGATTGCTTCCCAGTGACGTTCCTTTCGTCGCTCCCAGCGGGCATGCCCAATTTCTCTCGACCGAGCGTGCGATTGAGCTGATTGCTCCGACGCTTGGGTTTGACGCGCGCGCACCGCCGGTTCGCGCGGTCTGACCCGGGACGCCGCTTGGCGGCGTCCCCCAACACAACACTCCTCTATTCACGATCGGTGTCGCCGGCGGACTGGGTCCGTGCGCGGGCGCCGTGATACATGGATTCTCATCATGCGCACCTCCCGCTGGTTGCTTGCGGTCTATCTTGCCGTCGTTTTTGTCGGCCTGCTCGTGGCACTCCCAAATTTTCTCACGCCGACTCAGCTCAGCGCCCTCCCGGGCCGGTTTCCAAAACAGCAGATCACGCTTGGACTCGACCTTCGCGGCGGATCGCATCTCGTGCTCGAGGTCAATGCCAAGGCGCTCGTTGAGGAGCGCCTGAAGGATCTTGTTCGCCAGTCGCGGCAAGAGCTGCGGCAAGCAGGGATCGAGACCACATCCATCCGCCGTCAAGGAGACGCCGTCGTTATCGCGCTGAAGGATCCGGGACGGCAGGCTGATGCTGTCGGCACATTGCGGCAGCTTGCGAACCCGGTCGGCGGCCTTTCGCTTGGCACGGTCGGGGGTGCCGATCTGACGGTAACGCCTGATGGGCGGAGCCAGGTGCGCCTTACGCTTACAGAGGGAGGTATGCGGGATCGCGTCAACGCCGCGACCGAGCAGAGCCTCGAGATTGTCCGCCAGCGCATTGACCAAGTCGGTGTCGCCGAACCGAGCATCCAGCGCGTTGGGACCGACCGCATTCTCGTTCAGTTGCCCGGCGTCCAGGATCCTGCGCGCATCCGGGAGCTGCTTGGAAGTACCGCGAAGCTCAGTTTTCACATGCTGTCCGGGGCCGATCCGTCCGGGCGGGTGCCGGCGGGCGTCAGTTTGTTGCCGGCGAGCGACGGGCAGGCACGCTACCCGATAGAGGATCGGGTAGCCCTGTCCGGTGAACGGCTGAGCGATGCCCGCGCCGGCTTCGATCAGCAGACGAATGCGCCCATCGTTTTGTTCCGCTTCGACACCGCGGGTGCGCGGCAGTTCGCGAAGATCACGACGGAAAATGTTGGCCGGCCCTTCGCCATCGTGCTTGATGGAAAGGTGCTGAGTGCGCCGGTGATCCAACAGCCGATCACAGGGGGCTCGGGCCAGATCAGCGGAAACTTCTCCGTCGCTGAGGCATCGGACCTCGCGGCCCTGCTGCGCGCGGGCGCGCTTCCGGCGCCGCTGACGGTGATCGAGGAACGCACGGTCGGCGCCGATCTCGGCGCCGATGCAATTGAGAAGGGGTTGAAGACAGGTCTCATAGGCTTCGGCCTCGTCTTCGCCTTCATGATCGCGCTCTACGGCCGTTGGGGACTCGTGGCAAATCTGGCGCTTACCCTGAATGTCCTGCTGACTCTTGGGGCGCTCAGTCTGCTTGGCGCCACCCTCACCCTTCCGGGTATAGCGGGTATCGTGCTCGGGATCGGCCTCGCGGTCGATGCCAACGTGCTCATCAATGAGCGAATCCGTGAGGAGACGCGCAAAGGTCTCGGCGCATTGGCGGCGCTCGACGCTGGCTTCAAGCGCGCCTATGCGACGATCGTCGACTCCAACGTCACGGCGCTGATCGCCACCGCTCTCCTGTTCTGGTTCGGATCCGGACCGGTCCGGGGTTTTGCCGTCACCATGGGACTCGGCATCGTGATCTCGATGTTCACAGCCGTGTCGATCGTGCGCGTCATCATGACTGCGATCGTGGGTCGCTGGCGGTTGAAGACGCTCGTCATCGAGCCTGCGTTCGGCATCAAGCTCATTCCCGACGGTACCAGTATTCGATTTATGCGGGGCCGCTTCGTCGGGATCGCCGTCTCCGTCATCCTGTCGCTCGTCTCGATCGGGCTGTTCGTCAAACCCGGCCTCAACTACGGCGTCGACTTCCGCGGCGGCATTCAGATGGAGGTGGTGACACAAGGCCCCACCGATCTTGCGACGTTGCGTTCGGGCCTCGACGGACTCGGTCTTGGCGAGGTTGCCTTGCAGGAGTTTGGCAATGCGTCGACCGTGCTCTTGCGCGCCGAACGCCAGCCCGGCGGTGAGGAGGCGCAGACGGCGGGGGTGCAAAAGATCAGGGAAAGACTCTCGCAGATCGCGCCGGGATCGACCGTCGAGCGGACCGAGGTTGTCGGACCGAAGGTGAGCGGTGAGCTTGCTACCGCCGGCATTCTCTCGGTTATCTTCGCGAGTCTTGCCATGCTCGTCTATATCTGGGCACGTTTCGAATGGCCGTTTGCCGTGGGCGCCATTGCGACACTGGTGCTTGATGTAACCAAGACCGTCGGTTTTTTCGCCTTGACCGGCATTGATTTCAACCTCACGGCGATTGCCGCGCTGCTGACGCTGGTTGGCTATTCGGTCAACGACAAGGTGGTCGTCTATGACCGCATGCGCGAGAACATGCGCCTCTACAAGCAAATGAGCCTACGCGACATGATCGACAAATCGATCAACGAGACGCTGGCGCGCAGCCTCTATACGTCGATCACGGCCTTTCTCGCCATGCTGCCGATGGCGATCTGGGGCGGCAGCGCAGTCAAGAGCTTCGCTGTGCCGATGGTGTTCGGCATCATCGTGGCTGCAAGTTCATCCGTGTTCATTGCGGCTCCGATCCTTCTCTTCCTCGGCGACTGGCGCAAGCGGCGGCGCGCACGGGTGGCCGCGACGGATCCGGAGTTGGCGCCGGAGGGATAACAATCCCCAAAACCCAACAACGAGTAGCCCGCCCGAAATGTTCGGGCGGGCTACTGGCAAAATCAGCACAGTCGCATCAAAGTGAACAATACTCAGAAGGCTCTTGCAGCATGCCCCATGACACACCCTTGATCGCAACCATCGTCGCCGGACTCGGCATCGCCTTTGTCCTCGGAGCCGTCGCAAATCGGCTACGCATTCCGCCTCTGGTTGGTTATCTCGTTGCGGGCGTATTGGTCGGTCCGCACACGCCCGGGTTTGTGGCCGATCAGAGCCTAGCACCGGAACTCGCGGAGATCGGCGTCATCCTGCTCATGTTTGGTGTGGGGCTGCATTTCTCGCTCAAGGATTTGCTGTCGGTGCGGGCTATCGCCGTACCAGGAGCGCTTGCCCAGATTGCGGCGGCGACCGCTATGGGGGCTGGCCTTGCCTGGTGGCTGGGATGGTCGATCGGGGCGGGCCTCGTGTTCGGTCTCGCACTCTCCGTCGCCAGTACGGTCGTTCTGCTGCGCGCTTTACAGGAGCGCCGACTCATCAACACCGAGCGTGGACGAATTGCCGTCGGCTGGCTGATCGTCGAGGATCTCGCGATGGTTCTCGCTCTCGTTCTGTTGCCGGCGCTGGCAAGTGTCTTGGGAACGAGCGACGCAGCCGGAAGCGATCCCATTGCAGCCCGTTTTGGCCTGGGCATTTGGGGTGTGCTTGGCCTGACGATCATCAAGGTGGTTGCCTTCGTCGCCTTCATGCTCCTGGTCGGGCGACGGGTCATTCCATGGATCCTGCACTACATCGCGCATACCGGATCGCGCGAGCTGTTTCGCCTTGCCGTTTTGTCGATTGCACTTGGCGTTGCCTTCGGCGCGGCGAAACTCTTCGGCGTCTCGCTCGCCCTCGGGGCATTTTTTGCCGGCATGATCTTGAGCGAGTCCGAGCTTAGCCATCGCGCGGCCGAGGAATCACTGCCACTGCGCGACGCCTTTGCGGTTCTGTTCTTCGTGTCCGTCGGCATGCTGTTCGATCCGACAAGCCTGATGCGCGACCCGATTCCCGTCCTGGGTGTGCTGTTCATCATCGTTCTCGGCAAGTCGATCATTGCCTTTCTGATCGTCAGGCTCTTCCGCCACTCGGCCGAGACGGCACTGACGATTTCAGCGAGCCTGGCGCAGATCGGCGAGTTTTCCTTCATTCTCGCCGAACTCGGCGTGGGGCTAAATCTGCTGCCGGAGCAGGGGCGAGACCTGATCCTGGCCGGTGCGATTCTTTCTATTCTTCTCAATCCGTTGTGTTTTGCCGCCATCGACTGGATGAAGCCGGGTCGTGAGCAGGAAGGAACGGCGGCTCGCGACGAGGGGTCAAGATCGAAGATTCACGCGAATAGCCCTCCCATCCCGTTGACGGCGCTGACGGCGCACAACGTCCTCGTCGGCTTCGGTCGGGTCGGAAGTCTGGTCGGACAAGAGCTGAAGGAAAGCGGACAACCGCTGCTCGTGATCGAGGATGCCGACAAGGCCGTCTCGTCGCTCCGAGAAAGTGGCATCGAGACGGTCGTCGGCAATGCCGCGGCGCCCGATGTGCTCCATGCGGCGAATCTTGCCGCTGCGCGCCGACTGGTTATCGCAATCCCCAATGCCTTCGAGGCCGGGCAAATTGTCCTTCAGGCGAGAGAAGCGAGTGCTTCGATCGACATTATCGCCAGAGCGCATTCCGACGCGGGGGTGGAACATCTCACAAAGCTCGGCGCGAATACCGTTGTCATGGGCGAGCGGGAGATCGCGCGCGCCATGGTCAACTACGTGACCGGACGTCGGCCGGCGTGAGGTTGCTGTCGCGACCGGTCGATGACCCGGATGATTGCCGGGCTGTTGATGTCGATCCACGGCCCCCACCACCACCTGCCTGGCTGCTGCCAGAGTAACCGGAAACAGGCTCGATGCCTGGTTCCGGTTTCTCCATAAGCACGAGGAACCCCGCCTGTGCGGCAGGTTCCCCCGTCCCAGCCTTGACCTGAGACCCGCGTTTCTTCCACTTCAGCGCGGAGTCCGTGGCAGATCAGAGCAATCAGAGCACAGCTAGGCGTACTCGTCAGGAATCATTACTAGCCGGCTCTCAAGAAGGTCGCCGCGCTCCCGGAGAAGGGGATAAGCAACCGTGGTCAGCAGCGCATTGATCTGTTTTAGATCGCGGATCGTTTCCAGATGGATGCTGCTGGTTTCGATGCTCGCCGGGATGCTGCTTTGTAAGCGTTTCATGTGGCGTTCCCGGCTGGCGCGCTCCATATCCCGGAGCTTGTCCTTTTCCGACACGAGTTGTCGCGCCGCATCCGGATCGCCTGACACCACGATGTTGAGTGCGAGTTGAAGATTGGCCAGGACCCGATCATGCATGCGCGTGATGTCCTCCATCCCATCCCTGGAAAACACCAGCTTCTGATTGCGCTTCTGCTCCGCCAGCCGCAGCAGATTGTTGGAAATGAGGCTGCTGACATGCTCGAGGTTCACACCTATGCTTGCGACTTCCATCGATCGCTCGGCATCTTCAGCTCGCATCTCACGCCGAGTAAGCTCGGCGAGAAACATCTTCAGGTCGGACTGAATGTTCCGGATCTGTGCATCGGTCCTGCGGCAGCGCAGGATGGCTGCTTGATCGCCTGTCTGGAATATGTGCATCAGCGGAGCGAACATTTTCTCGATGAGTGTACCCATGCGCAGCAGCTCGCGCGTTGCGCTTGCGAGGGCGAGGGTAGGGGTGTCGAGGGCCGTGCGATCGAGGGCAGACCGCGCGCTATCCCCGACATCATCCTGAGACCGGATTTGCGGGACCGGCATCATGCGCAGCAGAAGCTTTTCCGTAAGGGTAACCGTCGGCAAGGCCCCAATCAGCAAGAACCCGTTAAAGGCCAGGTGTAGATTGACCAATTGCCGCTCTGTGCTCTGGCCAAGAGCGTCGAGCAGATGCGGCCATTGGGCTACGGCTACCAGGAGAACGACAGCGCCAATGGCGCGATAGGCAAAGTTTCCAGCCGGAACACGGCGTGCTTCCGTGTCAAGACCGCGCGCAAGCCCGATTGCGATCAGTCCGCTTCCCACATTCGCGCCAATCACAAGCGGAACTCCCAACTCGAGCGGGATCAGGGATTGTGCGGCAAGCGATGCGATAAGCAGGATGGTGGCAACGCTGGAGTGAACCAACCAGGTAAAGACCGCTCCGACAATGAACGACATGATGATGTCCCCCGCCAGCGACCGCGTGATCGTTGGCAGAATAGTGCTGCCGCGCAAAGGTGCAGTGGCCTCGCCGATGAGCTGAAGCGACAGAAGCACGAACGCGATCCCCATCAGTACACGGCCGATTTGCTTCAGCAGCCGGGTGGGGGACTTCAGGAACAACCCTCCTCCCGTCGCAAGCAGCACCGGCGTGAGCCAGCTCAAGTCGAACGATAGTACCTGAACGACGAGAGCGGATCCGAGATCCGCGCCGAGCATCAGGCTCAGGCCCGTCGAGGCGCTGAGGAAACCACTGGCCACAAAACCCGCCGACAGCATGGCGACGGCGGTCGAACTTTGCAGCAAGACGGCAAGGCAGGTGCCGGCGAGCGCAGAAACGGCCCGTCTGTTGCCGGCCTGTCGCAGGAGGTCCTTGAGTTCGGAACCGCAGGCGCGTTCCACCCCCGTTCGCACCATGCGAACCGACCAGACAAGCAGCGTGGCGGCCCCGATCAACTTGATCAAGATGAGCGATGTCGTCATGGCTTAGCCCTCGGACGCGTGCGCGGTCCCTGTCTGGCTGACATCGGCTTTGCTGCTGGAAGGGGAGGTGCCCCGGCGCGATCTCTGCAGGACTGGAAGAGCCAGTAGATCAGTGAAGCTCTCGACCGAGAAATCCGCCTTGTTTGCATCCGTATCTGGATTGAACAGAATTGTCGTCATGCCGAGCGCCTTGGCGCCGTCCAGTTCATATTGCGCATGACCGACGAAAGCCGCATTGCCCGGGCTGACGCCGAGAGGCGTCAGGGCAGCCAGGTAGATTTCCGGTTCGGGCTTGACGATCTGCAGTTCCCGGGAATCTGCATAGCTGTCCCAGATGTCGTGAATGCCGACGCTGCGAAACCAGCGGGTCTTCTCATCGCGGGAGTTGAAGGTGTTGGTCACGATGCCAAGCTGGAAACCGCGCTGCTTCAGCGCGTGCAGCGTGTCGGCGACCCCGTCGAAAAACTGGACGTCGCCTTGTTGTTCGTGCAACAGGCGCAACCCGTCAGCCATCTGGTCCGGATCGGTGATGCCATAATGCGCCAGGAGCCAACCGAAGAACGCTGGGGCGTCGATCTTGCCGGCATGCGCTGCAAGACGCATTCCGCGTTCAACGGGATCTTTCCGGGCAGGAGCGGGAAACCCCCGTTCGGTCAGGAACCGGGCCACCTCGGCGTCGCGCCGCGGCTTGCTGTAGAGGACGTCGCCAGCGTCAAACAGTATTGTATCGATGGTCAAGGTGTGTCCTTTCCTGCGGATACTGGATGATTTGGGCTTGGAGGAGGTCGCCCCGGTTCGCGATCCGGCCGGGGCGATACCGATCTCAACCAAGCGCGAGATAGAGCGCCAGGAAGTTATGCTTGGAGGAATAGATTTCGTCGGGATCGATTGGCCACAGCTTGAGGGTTTCGAACGGCGGCAGGTCGAATTCCTTGACCTGATCGGCTTCGAAGCTGGAACGGGCCGCATAGTCGCCAGGTTCGTTCCAGGGCTCGAGCCCGTCCTTTTCCATCATGTAGCGGATCAGAAGCTTTGCTGCGTTCGGATGAGGCGCCATATCCGCGATCATGAGAGCCGTGGGATAGGTGACCCCAAAGACCGGATCGAGATTCATCATCGGGGCGGCCGCATAAACGCCTTCCTCATTGGAGCGCATCTTCGAGAAGCTGGTGATTCCGACCGGCGGATTCTCCTGCTTCACATCTGCGACGTTGCGGAAGATCTTCGTGGTTGATCCCTGAAAGACAGGTTCGTTCCTGAGGAAGCGATGCAGCCATTCCATCGAAGCGTTTGGCTCGTCCACCAATGGATTGCTGGTGACAGCCTCGATCACGGCTTCGGAATATTCGATCGGCGCTCCGAATTCCCGCTCATAGGCGGCCGCCATTTCGTCGGGATGCGCCAGGATCGTCTGGATGAAGTTCGCCGACAATCCATCCTCGAGCGGGCTGGGAAGCAGGGTCCGGCCGGCCCATTCGGGGCGGGTGAGATCCCAGAGAGAATCGACCGGCGCTCCGTTGGGGTTGAGGGCCGTGTTGTAGAACAGCACCCGGCTGCTGTGCCGCTGGACGAGGAGGGGCGACTTCTCGTTCTCAGCAAGATCGCCAGTCACGCTGTCGGGCAGGAAGTTCCAGACCAGCTCGTTTGGCAGGGCCTCGTTCAGAAGCATAGGAAACTCGGAATTGAACAGCACGTCGACGCCGTAGACGCCGGACTTGTGTTCACGCCGCAGCTTCTCGATCTGGAGATCGGAGGGGATATCGTGGCCGATGATCTCGACCCCGTAGCGTTCGCGGAAATCGTCGACCAGCTTGGCGATGCGTGAGGAGACCGAGTAAACGACCACCTGACCTTCTTCACGCGCCGCAGCCTCGATCTCCTCCCAGTTCTGCGCGGCCGGAGCGAACTCGCCGATGCCCGCGCGCTTGCGCCAGGCTTCGTCGGCCATCGCCGCCGTCGCCGTGACGGCGATGGCGGTGGCGAGCATCAGCGACTTAAATGCTGACAGCTTCATTACTCTTCCTCCCTTGTGTGGGTGCGTAGGTAAGCGTGCGGGGAGTTGCGTCCCTGTCGCCCGGGCGCCGCACCATCGCGCCCGTGCTCGCGTCATAGATGTTCAGGGCCTCGGCATCGAAGCTCACATGAACGGTTTGGCCTTGCTTCAGTTCGGTGTCGTGGCCGACGCGCGCGATGACAGCCGTCGCGCCGCGCGTAAGCTGCACGATCGTCTCCGGACCGTTCGGCAGAACCGCCGTGATGTCATAGGGCTGTCCCGGTCCTTCGCCGGCGGATAGCGTCAGGTCCTCCGGCCGTGCGCCGACCACGATGTTTGACGGCTCCGGGGTCCAGTCCAGATCGAGCTGGATGTCGCCATTGCCATAGCGGCTGGCGCTCTTGCGCTGCATCTCGACGAGATTGATGCGCGGCATGCCGATGAATTCGGCGACAAAGACATTCTCCGGCTGGCGGTAGACCTGCCGCGGCGGTGAGACCTGCTGGATGTTGCCGTCCTTCATCACGACGACCCGCGTCGACATCGTCATCGCCTCGGTCTGGTCATGGGTGACGTAGACGGTCGTCGCGCCGGTAGCGCCCTGGATGCGCTTCAATTCGACGCGCATGTCCATGCGCAGTCGCGCATCGAGGTTGGACAGGGGCTCGTCCATGAGGAAGACGGGCGGCCGGGTCGCCAGAAGCCGGGCCAGCGCGACGCGCTGCTGCTGTCCGCCGGAAAGCTCCGATGGATAGCGCTGGTCGAGATGGGCCATGCCGAGATCGGCCAGGACCTGGTCGATGCGCCGATGGCTCTCCGCGTTGGGCATCTTCAGAACATCGAGGCCGAACTTGACGTTGTCGCGCACCGTCATGTGCGGCCAGAGCGCGTAGCTCTGGAACACCATGCCAAGATTGCGCTTGCCGGGAGGTATGAGAATGCCCTTCTCGGAGGAGAAGACGATCTCGTCGCCGATGACGATTTCCCCGTCATCGGGCGTCTCCAGGCCGGCGAGACAGCGCAAGAGGGTGGTCTTGCCGCAACCCGAAGGTCCCAGAAGGACGAGGAATTCGCCGCTTTCGATGGTGAGCGAGACATTGTTCAGGGCCGTGGCGTCGCCGTAACGCTTGACCAGGTTTCGGATCTCAATCTTCGACATTTCCCTCTCCTCCTCAGGATTGTTTTTCGCGCAGCCGGGCCAGGCGGCCCTTGCCGATGCCCCAGAGGATCAGCTCGCCGATCATGGTCAGGACGGCGACGATCAGCACCAGCGCGTTGGAAAGCTGTGTCAGTCCCTCTTCGGCGTAGCCGAACCCAACGGTCATCAGCACGCGTGTGGATGGCGTGATCAGCAGAATGATCAGCGACAGCTCGCGCATCACCCCGACGAAGCTGACCATCATGCCGGACACCAGGCCGGAACTGGCCAGCGGCATCACAATGCGCCGAAACCGCAGCGACCAGCTTGCCCCGGCCAGCTCGGCGGCCTCTTCTAGTTCCTTGCCGATTTGCGTGATGGCCGACACGCCGGTCTTGACCGAGTAGGGCAGGCGGCTGACCACGGAGATCAGGATGAGCAGCGTGAAGGTGCCGTAGAGCGCCGGGATGGGGCCGACGGGCTGTGCAAAAAGCGTCAGATACATCGCGCCGAAGGCGATCGTGGGGAACATGAAGGGAATGAAGGCGATCTGATCGAGCAGCCGCGCCAGGGGATTGTCGCCGCGCCGGACCACGATATAGGCGATCATCAGCCCAAGGACCGACGCGATGATGGCGGTGATGAAGGCCAGCTTCAGCGTGTTCCAGGTTGCGCCGAGGATGTTGCTGTTGTGCAGCACGCCGGGCTCGCCGAAGGCGATGTTGGGGTTCGACGTGCCGAGCCAGAAATGCGCGGTCAGGTTCTCCCAGCCGTAAAAGCCGTCGATCAGCATGACCGACTGTACGCCGAGCAGGATCAGCGGCAGGATGCCGACGACGAAAGCAAACAGTGCGACCGCCGTGAAGACCGGCCAGCGCCAGCCGCCGAGCGCGATGACCCGGCTGCGAAAACCCTTGCCGCTGATGGTCTCAAACCGCCGGGACTTCTTGCCGACGAAACGGTTGGACATCCAGATCGCCGCCAGCGACATGGCGATCAGCACGATCGCCAGGACAAAGGCGAGGGAGTCGAGCCCAAGCGCGAGGTTGGCGTAAACCATCGTCGCCACCGTGTGGTATTGGGTCGGCGCGCCAAGCAGGAAGGGCAGGGCGAACTGGCCGATGGTCTTGCCGAAGGTCAGGATGAACGCGGCCGCGAAAGCAGGTGCGACCACCGGAAACGTAATGCGGCGCAGGATGGTCAGCCGGCCGGCGCCGGAGATCAGCGCGCCTTCCTCCATCTGCGAATCGATGGTGGCGAGGGCTCCCGCAACCAGCAGATACGCGAAGGGAAAATAGTGGATGGCCAGCGTGATCGAGATCGGCACGGCGCCATAGGAGAGCCATTCCGGCGGGGCGGCGCCGATCAGCGATTGGTAGAGCCCAGGCTGGCCGCCGACCTTTGGACTGCGGAAGACCGTCTCCCAAGCAAGCGCGATGGCGAAGGACGGGACGATGTAGGGCAGGGTCAGGAGCGGTTGCAGCCAGCGCTTTCCCGGCATGTCAGATCGGACGACGCACCAGGCGAGCATGCCGCCGGTCACGAGCGCCAGGATTGTGGAGACGATGCCCGTGACGAGCGTATTGACCAGCGGTCCGTAGAGCATCTTCCCCGACAGCGGTCCTGCGGTTGCCTGGAGCCAGTGAAACCAGGTGAACGCGCCCGGAACCGCGTCAGGCGACAATCTGCCGTCGGTGTCGCCCCAGGTGAAGGTGTGGAGAGCCAACTGAATAAAGGGCCAGATCACGAGATAGACCAGAACCAGAAGAAACCCGATCATCAGAATGTTCACGGGATCAAGGAGCTTGCGCATCGAATTTGCGCGGAAGCGGTGATCCGACAGGGAAAGACTTGTCATTCTCAATCCTTGTGGTTGTTGAGCCTGGTCCGCAGTGTCTCGAGAGCTTCGAGTCCTTTCACGGCCCGTTCGGGGTCCTGATGCGCCAGTGTCATGGCCAGCGCCTCGCAAACCAGCAAAGGTCCGGAGCGAAGCTGCATCTCCCCCTCATCGGGGCGGGTGACGCTCAAGATGAGATCCGGTCGCGGCCGAAGGGTCGGTCCGGTCGCGTCGCTGATGACGATCGAGCGCGCGCCTGTTTCCGCGATGTGCTCGATCATGGCGCCGTATCCGGCAGGCAAGGAATGTGGTGCCTGGAAGGCGAAGATCACCGCGGCATCGTTCCTGCGAACGGCCATCAGATGCTCGGCAAGGTCACGTCGTTGCATGTTGAGAGCGACTTCAGTGCGACAACCAATCCTTCGCAGCCGCCGGTCGAGATGCGCGACCGGCGGGGCGGCGCTGCCGCGGCCGAAGATGAATATGGTCCGCGCCTCGCGCAGATACTCGGCCGCTTCGTCGATCCGATCCTGGCTGAGTGTATTCGCGATGGCCGCCAGGGCCGCGATCTCGCTTTCGATTAGCTTCGCCAGGTTCGAACCACGCTCAATCTGGTCGCGCCTAAGTTGAGCTCTGTCGCTTGTCTGGGTTCCGAACCGGGCATCTTGACGAAGATGGCCCTGCATATCGGGATAGCCGTCGAAGCCAAGCTTGTTCGCAAGACGGACAACCGTCGAGGCATGAACTTTGGCCATGCCGGCCAGCTCAGATGCCGATCGGTAGAGAGCTGCTTCCGGGTCGTTCAAAATGATGGAAATGAGTGTCCGGTCCGCCGTTGTCAGCTTCCCGTCAAACGCTTCGAGTGCGGTGCTGAAAGAGGTCGCCTGTGCCATCTGAGCCTCATCAATTCATGCAAAAGAATTATCATAAATATAAAATCATGCAATGGTTATTGCATTTTTGGTAATTGAATTTCGAATGATGAAGGAGATAACCCTCCGCAAGAATATGGAATTGTTGTAGAAAATCAGATCCGCATTAGGTGGGGATGCGCTCGACCGAAGATGGCAAATGCACTGATCCGCGCAAACTGGATCGTTCTTGGTCAGAGTTTTCCGCTTAGGGTTCCCTGGCTGGGATGGAGCGGATAGCGATGAAAACAATGAAGTTTTCGGACGCGCAGAAGGCGTTCATTCTAAAGCAGGGCGATGACGGCGTGCTGTGCTGACCGGGGTCTGTTTGGTGGTCCAGCTCGAGAGTTACCCCAGCTAGAGCATTTTGCAGTCAGTGGAATCACCTGACGTCCGCATAAATGCGGTAAAACAAGACGTTAGAGCAGATCACCGTTTCCGTAAAACAGTGATCTGTCTAACAGTCAGCGTGGACTACTGTCCCGGATCCAGGTCAAATTCCGTGATCGCTCATTCGAGAGCCAGGCGTTCCGCGCTTCCGGTCTCAATCTCGTCGTCAGCGCCATCGTCCATTGGAACGCCATCTACCTCGATCGCGCTGTCACTCATCTGAAGCGAGGGGGGCGAAATGTTCCCGACATGCTGCTCAAGCACGTCTCACCGCTCAGTTGGGAACACGTCAACCTGACCGGCATCTACGCCACGGATACGGAACAGCGGAATGGAAAGTTGCGGTTGGGGAACTCGCGTGAATTCAAGCCCCACCGCTATCGGCGCAATCATTTTCCGATAACGTGACAACACCGCTACGAAGCATTGCGCCAGACGTCCGTTTCTTCGTCGGTGGCGTCCAGCGCGCGGCGAACGATTTCCAGGGTCAGTCTTGCTGAACGCAACAATTCCTCTGGCGTGGCGAGGTCGCGGCGATCCAGCGTGGTCAGCAGATGGCGGGTGTTCGCCATATGGTTGTTGAACCCATCGACCAGCCTGAATGCGGGGATTCCGGCCTGCGCAAAGTTGCCGTGATCGGAGTTGACCTGAAGCGGACGGAACAGGCCAAGCGGTACGCCTTCCGCTTCGGAACAGCTTAACAGAAACGGTTCAATGCCTTTATAGCCGGAGGTCAGGGCAGTCAGGCGATCGCCGCCTGCGACAGTGTCAAGATTCACGTTCAGGACCGTTGCGTTCCGCTCTGCTGCGCTCTGGCGCTGGAGATGCATGTCCGACCCCGTCAGCGCCCATTCCTCGGCATTGAATAAGGCGAGGCGAAGCGAACGCTTCCGGTTCTCCATTTTCGGGCGCAACTCGCGGGCGACCGCGAGCGCAACCGCCAGGCCCGAGGCGTTGTCGAGCGCGCTTTCGCCGAGGGCATGGCCGTCAATGTGTGCGGACAAGACCACCTGTTGCTGCGTCTGGCCCTTAAGATCAAAGATAAGATTGGTTGCAGATCCGGGCTGGTCGAACCCATCGACTTCCAATCGAATCCTGGCGTAGCCAGCACTCGTGCGGGCGAGAATGGCTGCAGTTTCGGGAGAAACCCCAGCAGCAGGAATCCCCGCCTCGTTTCCACGTCCGGAGGAACCCGCAACGAGGTTGCCGGCGAGTGGGCCGGCAATGAGGAAACCGACCGCGCCCGCCTCGACCGCGGCATTGTATTTCATGCGGCGATGCACAGTACCGGCGGCGAACATCAATTCATGGCGTACCAGTGCGATGCGGCCGGCAATCTCGCCCCGATGAGCCGCGAACTCCTCGGGCGTGCCGCGTCCGAGATCGATGACTTCAGCCTCCAGGCCGCCCGCCGGCGTTGGGACTGAGCGCAGCAGGGGATTTGCAGGCAGGCGTTCGCCGTTCCCCAGCGTCAGCGATGCCCCGCAGCCGGCCCATCCATCATAGGGGAACGCCTCCCGCCATGGCGCCACACCCGTCGCTTCCTCACCCAGGCGCGCCAGCAACTCTGTCGCCGTCAACTCGGACTCAGTGCCGGTCTGGCGGCCGCCGGTATCGCAGATGGCACTCAGATCTGCCCAGATCCTCGAGGCATCCAGCATTATGCGTCTCCGTCACAATTGATAATCGGTTCGACCGCTGCGAGCCTCTGGTCGATCAGCGCGATCACTTCATCGATGATCGGTACTGGCGTGGCTTGCAGCCGCGCAAAAACACCGATCTCGTACATGATGGTTGGCTTGAAGGGCCGTATCGCGAGGCCGAGCGGCTCGAACATCTGTGCCGACCACTGGTCGACGATGCCAATCCCGCAGCCGGTGGTGACGAGCGCGCAAATCGAGCTGAAATACTCGTTGACAATCCCAGGATCAAACTCAACGTCTTGCTCGACGAATGCGCTCTGCACCTGATGACCTATCAGCCTGGAGACTTGCATGCCGATCATGGATTCGCCGGCAAGATCAGCAGGAATGATCTCCCGCTTTTTGGTAAGATCATGGTCTTTTGGCAGTATCGCGACGCAGGGAACCTTATGCCGTCGCAGGTCGATATCGGGGATATGAATCGGCCATTCCGCTATCGCGATGTCGGCACCGCCCGCTTCGAATATGGCCCTCACTTCCTCGGAGCTTCGGTTGATCATGCGAACGCGGGCAAGTGGACGGCGTCGCCGTAGCTCCGCCACGATAGCCGGCAGGATCGAGATTGATGCACTGGGGTGACTGGCAATCGTGACGGATTCGGTGACGCCTTTGCGAATGCCCTCCGCGTCCCGCGTGAGACGCTCGATCATGCCGAGGGCGTGCCGAACCTCGGTATAGAAGAGCCGCCCCTGCCTGCTGGCTTTCAGGCGTCCATTCACGCGTTCGAAGAGAGGAAAGCCGATCTGGGATTCCAGCCGTGCGATCTGTGTGCTGATGGCCGGTTGAGTAAGCCCCAGCAGTTTCGCGGCGCCGGTCATTGACTGGGTTTCTATCACCGCGCGGAACGTCTCGAGAAGCTTAACATCCATGATCATAAATTTTCTTTATTGACAATATGTACGATTTAAAGCCATTTTTTGCGAAATCAAGGAGAATGTATTAATCCAATCAATTTTCTTTATGATATGGAAGGGGAGTCAAGAATGGACGCAAGCGCCGTGGGCGAGCAGCCAGAAAGCGGCTTGATCGCAGCCAGGGATTTGAGCAAGAGTTTTGGCTCCGTCCAGGTGCTCGGCAATGTCAATCTCGCCGTGACGGAAGGCGAGGTCGTATGCGTGATCGGTCCTTCCGGCTCGGGCAAGACGACGCTGCTTCGGTGCTTCGCCTTGCTTGAGCAACCGACCGAGGGCGTGGTGACGCTGCGCGACAGAATCATCGCCGCTCCGCAATTGCCGACAGACATACGGCAGAACGCCAAGGCCGCGCGCGGCGACATCGGAATGGTCTTCCAGCATTTTAATCTTTGGCCACATTTCACGGTACTGCAGAACGTCATCGAGGCACCGGTCCGCGTGAAGGGTGACGCGAAGGCGGCGGCTGAAGCCAACGCCATGCGCCTGTTGGAAAAGGTCGGGCTCGCCGATAAGCGCGATCAGTATCCGTCTCGCCTGTCCGGTGGGCAACAACAGCGCGTTGCAATTGCGCGAGCGCTCGCGATGAAGCCGAGTGTGATGTTGTTCGACGAGGCAACATCCGCGCTCGATCCCGAGCTGAAGCACGAGGTGCTGCTTGTGATGCGCAGCCTGGCTGAGGAAGGGATGACGATGCTTGTCGTGACCCATGAAATGGGGTTTGCGCGCAACGTCGGGTCGCGCGTGGTCTTCATGGATCAGGGTAGGGTTGTCGAAGACGCAGAGCCCGCCGCGTTCTTTGCTAGTGCGAAAACGGACCGAGCGCAGCGGTTCCTGCGCCAAATGCAAGACTGAACTATCAGAAGAAGGGAACTCATCAATGGGCAAGATCGCCAAATCTCTTGCAACGTTCGCCATTTGCGCGGTCGTCGCTGCCATCTTCACGTCGCCGGCATCGGCGCAGCAGGTGAATTCGCGTCTGTACGAAGTCACCAAGTCCGGCAAGCTGCGCGTATGCCAGTATCCGCTCTACTATTCCATTTCGTTTCGCAATCCGGCATCCGGAGAGATCGAGGGCATCGACGCCGATCTCGCCAAGGAGCTGGCGAAAGAACTCGGTGTCGAGCTGAACATCGTCGAGTCCAGCTTCGGCACTTTCATCGCCGATCTCCAAGCTAACAAGTGCGACATCGGTATGTTCGGGATCGGTGCCACGATGAAGCGCGGCGAGGCGGTTGCCTTTACGCAACCATACCTCATCTCGGGCGTCTACGCGGTTACGCGGGAGGGAAGCCCGGTGACGAGCTGGGGTGACATTGACCAGCCCGGCCGCCGCGTGGCGGTGTCTCTCGGCAGCTATATCGAGCCGTTCATGCGCGATTATCTCAAACAGGCCGAACTCGTCGTCGTGGCACCACCTGCCACGCGCGAAGCCGAGCTTGTCGCCAATCGGGTCGACGTCATCATGACCGACTTTCCAACCGCGGTGAAGGTAACCGACGAATTCGACTGGGCGCGCTCCATCGAGCCGGACCAGAAGCTGCTCCTGACACCGTACACCTATGTCGTCCCGCATGGGGATCAGATCTGGCTCAACCACATCGATCTTTTCATCAGCACCATCAAGCGCGATGGCCGCCTGGCTGCCTACGCGGAAAAGAACAAGCTCGGCCCGATCGTCGCGCCGTAAACCTGTTCGAAGAAGCCTGTTGGTCTGCTGAAGCTTAAGGAAGGGGAATTTCTATGGGTGGTTATCAGTTTCGTTGGGATGTCATCCCTCAGAATATCGACTTTCTCCTGAGCGGGCTTCAGCAGACCCTTCTCATTTCTGCGATCACCCTGAGCTTGGCGATGCTTGGCGGATTGATGATCGCGGTCATGGACATGTCCCGGTTCGCGCCGCTTCGCTTTCTTGCGCTGGCCGTCGGAGAAATCATCCGCAACACGCCGATCCTCGTGCAGTTGCTCTGGATTTATTATGTGCTGCCGGTGGCCATGGGTATCAATCTCGATTCCTGGACTGCTCTCATCGTGGGGCTGAGCATCTACTCGTCAGCCTTCATCGCCGAAGCATACCGCGCCGGCATTCAGGCGGTTCCAAAAGGGCATCGGGAGGCGGCGCAGGTACTTGGCCTGTCTCCAGTCCAGACCTTCATCCGTATCGTTCTGCCGCAAGCCATCCGGCTCACCTTGCCGCCCCTGGCCGCCAATTTCGTGCAGCTTATCAAATATTCGTCCCTGGGAGCGGTAATATCCGTCGGTGAGATCACACGCCGCGGGATGGAGCTTTCCTCGTCGATCTTCCGTCCGCTCGAAATCTTCACCTTCATCGCCATCATCTACTTCCTGATCTGCTGGCCGCTGGCCATGGGCATCCGCCTTTGGGAGCGAAGGCTTTCTTCTCGCTAGAGACCGCCGCAAGCCAACATCCCTCACATGGACCCGACCGTTCCTGGCCGGGTCTGTCTTCCTATGCTTCAGCGAGTGAAAATCCGACATGACCAGTCTCGACACGCTTTCATCCGATGAACTCTACGAAGCGCCGCCAACATTCATGGGCATTCCGTTTCGCACGGACGCCACAGGCGCGGGAGCGGCCATACTGGGTTGCCCATTCGATTGCGGAACACACAAGTTCCGCATCGGGGCCCGCCAGGGTCCCGCGGCCATTCGCGCCCAGTCCGGCCTTCTCCGGCGTTATCAGTCGGAAATCGCCGATTGCGACGCTCTGACCGAGCTGGGCGTCATCGACGCCGGAGACGTGCTGCTGGTGCCGTCACGTGCGCAAGAGGCTTTCCCGCTGATAGAGGAGGCGGCCTACAGGATCGCAGTCACCGGCGCCGTGCCGGTCGGCTTCGGCGGTGACGGGAGCGTGTCGCTGCCCCTCGTCCGCGCCGCCGCGAAAGTTCACCCCGGTCTCGCCGTTCTGCATATCGACAGCCATACGGACGCCTATCCAATAGATCCTGTCCACCAATACGACGCAGCCTCGCAGTTCACGCATGCCGCGCTGGAGCAGCGGATCCTCACCAGCGCTTCCTGGCATGTGGGCCTCCGCGGCTCGACGGTGCGGCCGGGGGTGTACGACCATACCCGCGAGCTCGGTTACAACATCATGTCGATGACCGAGTTGCAGAACCGCGGCCTTCAGGACGCGGTAAAGGAGCTCAGGCAGACGTTGGCGCAACGCCCGGTCTACCTCTCGTGGGACATGGACGTCTTCGATCCGTCCTGCGCTCCCGGCGTCTGCACGCCTGTCTGGGGAGGGCTGTCGTCGCGCGAAGGCATCGATCTCCTGCGCATGCTGGAAGGGTTGAACATCGTGGGCGCTGACGTGAATACGGTCAGCCCGCCGCATGATATCAACGGAATGACCGCGTTCCTTGCTGCAGCGGTAACCTACGAGATTCTGCTGTTGATCTGGCGCCGCCAGGCGGATGCTCGGACATGAGCCAGGATTCCGTCGATCGGCTGACGGCGATCACCCAGGCGCTCGTGAGAAGTGACAGCCAGACTCCGCCGAGCGACACGAGAGACGTTGTGGCGATCGCGCAAGATTTCCTAAAGGGCATTCCGGGTGTGATCCTGAAGCGGTATATCAGCGAGGAACCGGTCGAGAACCTGGTCGCCGTCCTCGACGGCGGGCTGCCGGGTCCTCGTACGATCCTGAGTGGCCATCTGGACACCTATCCCATCGGCGACATCTCGATGTGGAAGTTCCTACCGCTCGGGGGGGAGATCGGCGACGGATTCATTTATGGGCGCGGCGCGGCGGACATGAAGGGCGGTGTGGCGGTCCTGGTGGAAATCCTCGCCGATTGGGCGAAGCGCCGTCCGTTTGCGGGAAGCCTGGTCCTGGCCCTTGCCGGCGACGAGGAGCGGATGGGCGAACTGGGCACGCAATGGTTGATGGACAATGCACCTGAAATCCATGGCGATGGCGTGCTTGTGGCTGATGTGGGCGGCCCTTTCGCTGTGAGATTGGGCGAGAAGGGGATGCTGTGGCTGGAAATCGAGGCAGAGGGAAAACAAGCCCACAGCGCCCATGTCTATGTCGGGGTGAATGCTGCTGACCGGCTTGTCGATGCCCTTATTGCCTTGCGCAAGGTGGAAAGCTTGATCCCCGAGCCGCCTGAAGACGCGCGCAACGTCATGGCACTGGCTGCACGCAAGACGGGGGAATCCGAAGGGCTGCGCAGGACGATGGAGCGTGTCACCGTCAATGTCGGAATGATGAACGGTGGATCATCGCCCAACCTCGTTCCGGCGCGGGCTTCCGCCGCGGTGGACATCCGCATACCGTTGGGCCTCTCCACTGCCGAGGTCGAGAAATCCGTCGACGCGCTACTCGGTGGTCGGCCGGGGGTCGCGTGGACAATTACGCGTCGGTATGAACCGAGTTGGACGGATTCGAGGACGCCGCTGGCGGCCGCTTGCCTCGACGGCGCGCGAAAGGTCTCCAAAGAGGCTGCCGTGTTCGACAATCGGATAGGTGGTTCGGATGCACGGTTGTGGAGACGCGGCGGTTATCCGTGCGTCGTCATCGGGCTAACCCCCAGAAATCTCGGAGCGCCCGATGAAGCGTGCCATATCGGCGAACTGTCGCAGCTCCACGCCGTCTATGACGCGATCATCGGCGAAATCCACGGACAGGGTGTTGTCACGTTATCGGAAAATGATTGCGCCGATAGCGGTGGGGCTTGAATTGACGCGAGTTTCCCAACAGCAACTGTCCATTCCGCCATCGCTTGCAGGCGGTGAATGTGGATGGCGAGCGCAGAGCGCTTTGAGCGGGGCGGGACAAACAGATTGCGAAGAGCCGAGAAGATCGAGATGAAGCGTTGGAGGCTTTCTGGCGATCGGAAACCTTGCGTCGTTCTTTCGCGTTTTCGCAGCGGCAGATGCGAATTCTCAGCTCGATTGTTGAGCCCCTTGTGCGACCGCTGCTCGACGGCCGGCATCACTTGCCGCCGGGCTGCTCCATAGGATCGCAGCCTGTCTGTAATCATGCGCTTTGGCACGATATCCTGTTTCTTCAACAGGTGCATCAGCAATCGCTTGGCAGCTTTGGTGTTGCGGCGGTTCTGGACGATCTCATCAAGGACGTATCCGTCCTGATCGACGGCCCGCCAAAGCCAATGTTTCTTACCGGTGATGCTGATGGCGACTTCATCCAGATGCCAGATATCGTTCGGGCCTGGACGCTTCCTTTGGAGCTGGCGGGCATAGTCCGGGCCTAATTTCAGTCCCCATCGACGAATGGTCTCACAGGAAACAAAAAATGCCGTGCTCCAGCAGCATTTCCTCGACCAGGCGCAAGCTCAGCGGAAAGCCAAAGTAGAGCCACACCGCATTGGCGATGATCGGGGGGCGGTGGCGTTTATAGCTGATGGGCGAGGTGTCCATGCGCCTGCGCCTGTCGTGGCGAGTCCGAACAAGCCGTTACCGTGACAACACCCCGGAAGCCTCCATCGCTACGGGTGAAAATGCCTGTTTGAGCGGAATTCTCCTCATTTGATGGGCCACAAGATTCATTTCGAGGCACGTGAAATTCCACTAGAGCATCTTCGATGAACACGGAGTCGCTTTGAGGATTCACGCGATGGACGTTGTCTGCTTCACTGCTCCTGGTGATATGCCAGGAGGTGATGATGACGAGGAGCCTGAGCGGAGACCTTCGCGGTCGGGTGATTGCTGCGATCGAGGACGGGGTCTCGACACGTGAGGCGGCATGGCGCTTCCGGATCGGAATTTCGACGGCCGGAGCCTGGTATCGCCGCTATCGCGAGACCGGCGAGACGGAGGCGCGCAAGCAGGGCCAGCCGTCGCGTTCGAAGCTCGACGCACACGAGGCCTTCATTCTCAGCCTGATCGAGGATGCACCGGACATCACGCTCGCCGAGATGGGGGAGCGCCTTGCCGCCGAGCACGGCGTGCGGGCCGCGCCCTCGACGATCTGGCTGTTCCTCGACCGGCGCGGCATCACGTTCAAAAAAAGACGGCGCACGCCGCAGAGCAGCAGCGCGCAGACGTCCTGCGCCGCCGCATAGCCTGGTTCGATGCCCAGCCCGACCTCGATCCCGAGAGGCTGATCTTCATCGACGAGACCGCGGCCTCCACAAAGATGGCCCGGTTGCGCGGCAGGGCGCCATGCGGCGAGCGATGCCGGGCGGCCGTTCCCCACGGCCATTGGAAGACGACGACCTTCACCGCCGGCCTGCGGCTGTCCGGCATGGCGGCGCCGATGCTGCTCGACGGCCCGATGAACGGACCAGTCTTCCTCGCCTATGCAGAGCAGGTTCTCGCACCCGAACTTCGGCCCGGCGACATCGTGGTCATGGACAATCTTCCGGCCCATAAGATCGGCGGCGTGCGCGAGGCCATCGAAAAGGCCGGGGCGCGGCTCCTGCTCCTGCCGCCATACTCGCCGGATTTCAATCCGATCGAGATGGCCTTCTCCAAGCTCAAGGCCCTCCTGAGAAAGGCCGCCGCCAGAACCATCGACGAACTCTGGTCCGTCGTTGCCGACTGCCTCTCAGCGTTCACAACCGAGGAATGCCGACACTACTTCGAGGCAGCAGGATATGACCCCGAATAAGTCGAATTTGCTCTAGCGAACCAGGATCGAGGTGTAAGCATTGATTTTGTAGGTTTTGACGGTACTTTATCGGCGCGTCAGATTCGACGTTTGCGGTCTATGCCTCACTGCGACGCCGCCGATAGATGCCGATAGTTCACAGGATTTTCCCCGTCCTGAATTTCCAAAAAACCGTAGCAAAATCAAAAGGCTAGGTTTTTGACGGTATCTTCAACGGTATACTCACCCGAGGATTTTATTTTTTATAATCATACCAAATACTTAGGGCAGAAAAAATATTTGACTGGGATTTGCAGCTTGAGGCCATCAAGGGGGTGCTCCGCCGTAACCATGCAGCGTCGCAAGCTGTGTCCGCTCAGATCGAAGAACTCAGGCAGGAGGCGGAGACCTACAGGGGTCCATACCAGGACCGCCTCGTCGACGAACATGTCGACGTGATTTTTCGGTCATCCTACAGCGAAGCGGCGAACAGCATGGCAGCGATCGGGATGATCGTTCCGATGCTTGAGAGTGTCTACTCTCAGTCCTTCTATTCCCTCGGCGAGATGTTTGAAGCCAAGACGATGAAGCCTCCAGCGCATCAGCGGTGGGATCGGGCGGGCGACCATCCGAAACGGTGGAACTGTCAGGTTTACTTCGGCGAAGACGGAGGAGCCCACCAGGATATCATCAGAGGCATTCGCCAGATCTCGGCCGCGACAGGTCTGATCGAGCACCTGCCGAGCGACACGTCAAATTGGATCGACGCAATGCTCACATATCGGAACAAGATGTTCCACGGCGGCTTCGAGTGGTCACTCGCCCAGCGGGACCAATTTGAAAAGCAGATCGCCGAACGGCGGTGGGACCGGTTTTTCGAGTCGGCGACGACCAATGGCAAGCCGTGGATTTTCTACCTTACGGATGAGGCCATCGCGGAAATGCCCACACGGATGGAAGCCATCCTCGACGGCATGGGTCGGTTCGCGAAGAGCCTGCCTTTCGCACTGGTCTCTATCGAAGGCTAGTGCCTATGCCGTCGTTAGGCGACCGGCGCCGGAGACCTCGATCATCTGCGCGGAGGCAGCGACATGACAATAGCCATCCCTCTCAATCATCTCGCAGAGGTCCTGAAGGGGTTCCGGATCTTGTCGGCTGATGTGCTCGACCTGCCGAGGAACTTCCTTACCTGGAACGTCAAACATCAGCTTCATCACGCTACCCTCAATCTTCCTGAATCCGAGGCTCGAGGATTTACCGCTGAAGGAGCACTGGCGTTGCGCGAGATCGCAAGGTCAATTCGCAACGCGGGAACGTGGCAGAAGGCAGTCACGAGAGAGCAGCTCGAAAAGAAGCTCGCCTCGGAGCTACTTTCGCTTCTGGCAGATGATCGTGAACCGAAGGCCGCCGAGCTGCGCCCGAAGCTGGAGGCACGTCTGGTCGCCTGGCTGAGCGAAATCACGCAGACACGGCTTCATGCCGTTCCCATCGTATTTCTGCCCCAACGCATCGCGCGGTTCTCGATCGGGCCGGTCGATATCGTTCATCGCAGTGATCTCGCATCGCCAGCTGATTTTGGCATCGAACATCATTCCGCGACGCCAGCATCCGAAGAATTCCACCGGATGGCTATGCAGCGAATTGACCAGACGCTCGCGAGCCGCAATGCGCAATGGGTCGCTCTCGTCCGCGTCAGCAATCGGGAAAAGTCGGTCTCGGTAGCGATGGCAAACAATACCGTCGATATAGCACTCGGTGCGTTTCAGGCATTGGTGGGAACGTCCGGCCTCAGCGAGATCGGACGTGTAGGCGGACGATTGTCCAACTGGGAAAGCTTCGAGACATGGTTCCATCTCGACGGATCGTCAGGCCTCGAGCCGAGGTCTCACCCGCCTGGCGCTTCGATCGACATTGGCGAATTGGAACGCTGGATGGTGCAGAGCGGCAACGTGCTCGAAGCCCTTGGACGACGTGTACGCACCTACCTGGACGGAGGTAATTTTCCCAAGCTCAACGAGTCCTGGTGCGAAGCGGCTTATTGGTATCATGAGGCCTGCGCAGAAAGGCTCGAGACGATGCATGTCGCCCGTCTGGAAACAAGCCTGGAGGTCCTGTTCCGGGCGGAAAATGGATCCGGCAGCACCCGACGCATCCTCGAAGGGTTCGAGGTTCTGCTGGGCCTAGATTCTTCAAAGAACATAGGCACCACCAGGCCTATAACCGTGAAGAAGCTGGTCGAGGAGCTGGTTCAAACGAGGTCCCAGGTATTGCATGGCACGTGGCCGACATTGACGACGGACCTGCCGGGTCACGTGAGCACCGACGACCTCTCGCGCATCGCTCGACGCTTGTTGGTCCTGTTTGGACTAAAGCTCGACCGTTACACGCAAACCCCTTCGCACACCGACGATGTCGCAAGCTTCCTGAGTTGGGTGAGAGAGCAGACCCCCACCGATCCAGTCTCGCCGGGAGTGAGCGTCTAGCGCCAGTGGCTCCCCGCGCGCCGGCTGCGTTCCACGTGCCGAGGCCCTGGCCCAGGATCGCACCCATCCGCCTATGTCTCGCAGAACGGGATGTCAGAACGGCAGGTCGTCATCGGCGGGAAGCTTCGCTGGCGCAGAGGGCTCCGGTTCCGGCCTGGGGGCCGGCGCGCGTTCGAGGTGCTTGGTAATAAGGAAGTTCTGAAACGCGGCGGCGATCTGGATTGCAAGGTCGCCATAGGCGGGCGGGATCGCGACGATGTCTTCTCCCTGGCCGTGCCCGCCCAGCTTGTTCCGAAGGAAGGGAAGGGCGCGCAGGACCTGATCCATGAAGCCGGCGCGGATCGTCTCGGGCAAGTCGTCGAAGTACCCTTGAGCACCCAGTTCCTTGATGAGTCTGTCGCCGTTGGCTGGTCGAGCTTCGTCAGCACCTTCATGACACTTTCGAAGCTGTGCCCGGCAAAGAAGATGGCTTCCCGGATGTCCCCGTTCCCCAGGTACTGGCGCGCCTTGGCATACTCGTGGGCGGCGCCGGCGAACTGGTTCACCGCGAGGGAATCGTGGGCAGTGGAAGCAAGCCTCGCACCGACGAAATCCCCATCAAGCTTGAAGAATTCACCGTCGGAAATGCGCCAAGGGCAATCGTGAAGCTCGAAGATCTGATTGATCTTTTGACGCAGTGCATCTTTCTCCGGCGCATCCATGTACCCCGAAGCGACCTCGATCGTGTCGAATACGTAGGGGGCCTCGCCGTCGAGTACCAGGAGACGTAGCGCCTCGTGATATTGGGTATCAGCCGGATATGGCGTTACAGGAAGGCGCTGCCAGCCGTGTTCGGTGAGCAGGTCGCTCTCGGCTTCTTCCAGGATCGACGAGTTGTCGGCCCAATTGTCGTAGGGATCGCGTTGAATCCGCATCGGCGCATTAAGAGCGGAAAGCTGAGCCCAGACCTTCCGGCGGGCAATTTCAGGAATCTCCACCGAGAGCGCCTTGCTTTCGATCGCGCGAAGGTACCGTTGACTAAATAATACGCGCAAGCTCCGGTCTCCCCGCGAATGGATGAATGGTGGAAATACTTTCGTCGTGTCCGGCGGTCATGGAGCGCCCGACAAACTGGTGATTTCGGTTTGGCCTACGCCTACTTTGCGACCGTCGCATTCAAATATCTCTCAAGAGCGTCGATGCTGGCCAGCACCTCGGCAAACGATGACGGCGTGCCGAAGATCATGGCCGACATGCGCTCGTAGTCGGCGGCAAGCTTGCCTCGCATGGCCTCGGTCGGCACAAGTCGATAGCTGCCGGGTACCGCTCGGTCGTAGCGGTGATCCGGTGCGCGAAACATCAGTTCCTTATGCTGACGACAAGCTTCGGCGAGATCCCGCATCGATGCCGTGGCCTCGCCATAGCCCGCGTGCGTCCAGATCTGGTGGACGTCGTAGTAATGGCGTGAGTACCGATTGAGATCGGGCACGGGGCGTTCCGGATTGCCGTCCGCTTGCCGCTTCTCCGTCATCTCGGTCATCGCATGGAGGATGAGAACCTTCTCCCAGAAGGTTCGCTCTGGCTTGACCGTCGTCACGCCGCGCACCAGGAGAACAATGGTCGATGGCAGCTCCGCCGCGACATATGGGCGGATGTCCCGAGGCTCGGCCGGAACGGGATCGGGGCGAGCGCCGCCCTCGATCCTCACGGCCGCCTGGACATAGTCGTCGCCGGCCGCGAACACGCTGCGGTAGGAGACGACGAGGATGTCGAGCGCCTCCCGGTTCCGGTAGGGATCGAAGCCGAAGCCGACCGAAAAATGCCCGCTGCGATCGGCGGCTTTCTCCACCTCGGCGATCTCGTTTTTCAGCAGATCCAGAAGCGGGCCGGAGATGTACTGGCGTGCGGCATCGTCTACGCGTTAGACCAGAGCCTTCTGCTGCTGGTTCACCGATGGAAGTGCCGCGATCTCCGCCTCGAGGGGTGCCTTCAGGTCTGCTTTGAAAAGCCCGATATCAATGTCTTCGGAAAACCGCCTGATAAGACCATAGGCTTTGCTGAGGCTCGTGCCGCCCTTGAAGTAAAGCCCGATCGGGTCGTCAGGCCGCCGGTTGAATAGAAAGTCGAGGACCCAGCAGACGTAGAGGTCCTTTTCGACATTCTCGGCGCGCGTTTTCAGATCCGCAGCAACCGTCGCATAGAGCGCGCGCTGTTCGTCGGCGGTCGAACGAAGAATCTCAATGAACCCCTGCAGCATTATGCCCTTTCCCTCGCGAACCAGGGTGCTCGCTGGCGGCATCGTCGCCTGGGGCAAGTCGCCGGGTTATCGCGTCCACATATGGGTACATCCAGGCCGGAACGGCATTGATGTTCCCACGCAGGTCTCGTTCGATTTCATCCCGATTGGGATTTTCTGCCAAGGATCTCGCGGTGCCATTCACGGCGGCATCGAGAGCGGATGGGTCATCGCGAAACCAGGCCAAGGCCTGGATCACGCGCATGGCGGGCCGTCCGGCCCAAAATGCCGTCTTCGCCGAGATACGCTTGAAGTCCAATGTATAGAAGATCGGCCGGGAAGCTTGAGGATCGCCAGCGTTCGCTTCGATTTCTATGGTTCGGGGATACGTATCGGCGTAGATTGTTGACCGTGCCGGAACAGCCGTCGTCAGGCCCAGATCATTGGCAGCCGTCATCCCGTCGACCAACACCCGCAGCTTGTCCCGCCTTGCTATGGCATCGATGAAAGAGGACCGTGGTGGAAACACCAGCTTGCCGGTCAGCTTGCTGGTTCCGGGTTTGTCGTAAAGCCCGCGATATGGGCGGCGGATCTCGCCTCGATTCGACAAACGCTGCAATGCCTTCTCGACAGCGTTCGGCGTCGCGATATCCAGAAAATCCGCGCGCGACCACACGCCCGATGGCGCTGCCCGAGCGATCCGGTCAAGAATGCGGTCTTGGGTGTCCGAGGTAGGATCTGGCATTTGCTCGATGACCTTTCTGACCGAAGAATATATACAAAATTTGGTCAGTCGCAAGCTGGCCGAATTTTATATCGAAATATTGGACAGCGCCGAAGCCCGCGCACGAAAGGGGCGGCGTACAATCGTCCTAGAGCCCACGCTGACACTCAGGGTTGCCCCTAGAAGGGAGCGGGCGTAACCGAGCCGGAGGTCTGAGCGACCGGAAGCCTTCAGGCATCTTCCGCGTCCCAAGTGTAGATGACGGTCAGATTGGTGTGTTTCCAACTTAGCGGCGTCATCCCAGTGATTGAGGATTAGGATGGTGTTGATTGGCGCCCCGATGTGGTTCGATGGCACCGGGTATGCTCGTGTTCTGACCCCAAGGTAGTTCTGGAGCATCCTCGTGGGGAACGTTGCTCCAGATCGTCAAAATTGCGCCAACATTCATGATGCAAATGCGCGGAATGTGTACTAAGAAACTGCGGCTCGCCAGCAATGCGGGCAGGGAAGAGGCACACGTGGATCTAGTCGCATTGCCTATGAAGCGCCACATGTCGTGAGATGAGCGGACGCGGTCAAAGATACAATAGTCCCGGCGTTTTCGGTAGCGTGGGCGCTTGTCTCCGCTTGATCGCATCGTTTCTGTTGCTGGCTTGGGTCATTCCTGAGGCAACTCCCATCCAGCTTGGTTTGGGCCATGTCGCCGGGCAATCGAGCCTGGCTGCGACCCAGCCCATCGAACATCCGACCATTGTTGTCCGCGATCTGGCGCGTCATTCTGGTGCCGAGGCTTCCCGTCTCAAGACAGGAGCCTATGCGCCTGTCGCCGACGGAGATGGCAAGCCCCTCGGCATTGTCCCTGATGTCCATCTTCCGCTCGAAGCTGCGTCAGGCATCCTTTTTGCTGTTTGGCCTGACGACCGGTCGAAACTGCCGCCGATCCGCGCTTTCGATGCGCGCGGCCCCCCGACCCGGGCGGCATAGCCTGGCCGCGCGATCGCGGCTCTCGATTCACCGATATTAGTACCTCGCGAGTTGCTCGATCTTCACGTATCGAGCCACTCGCCGATCAGTGCCTTCTCCAGGCTTTCCAGCCCGATGAGACTGGCCGAACGGACAAGAATTATGCTGCATTTTTCGCGCTGGAAGACCATTCTCATCTGGCTGACGGTCCTGGCCGGCGTCCTGTATGCATCCCCGAACCTGGTTCCCGTCTCCACATTAGCATCACTGCCGGATTGGCTGCCGAAGCAGCAGCTGACACTTGGACTCGACCTGCAGGGCGGCTCGCACATCCTGCTCCAGATCGATCGGCAGGACCTCGCCAATGAGCGCCTGGAATCGGCGCGAGACGAGATCCGCACATCGCTGCGCGATGCCCAGATTGGCTATACCGGGCTTACCGGCGCCGGCAACTATGTCCAGGTTCGCATCCGCGACCAAGGTCAGATCGAAGCAGCAAAGAGCGCGCTCGACAGCCTGACGCAGCCGATCTCGGCGGGCCTCTTCACCGCCAGCTCGGTGACCGAGATGGAGATGGCTGAGCTGGAACCGGGCCTGCTGCGCTTCACCCTCACCGAAGGCGGTATCGACTATCGGGTCGCCGCAGCGCTGATCCAGTCGATCGAGGTGGTGAGCCGGCGCGTCAACGAGCTTGGCACGACCGAGCCGATCATCCAGCGCCAGGGTACCGACCGCATCCTGGTCCAGGTGCCTGGGCTTCAGGATCCGCAGCGACTTAAGGAAATTCTCGGCCAGACCGCCAAGCTGACCTTCCAGATGGTCGACCAGTCGATGCCGGTCGGGGAGGCGATCTCCGGCCGGCCGCCAGCGGGCTCGACGGTGATGTATTCGACGGACGATCCGCCAGTTCCCTATCTGATCGAGAACCCGATCATCGTCTCCGGTGAGAACCTCGTCGATGCGCAGGCAACGTTCGACCAGCGCACCAACGAGCCGGTGGTCTCGTTTCGCTTCGACAGTCGCGGAGCCACCCGCTTCGGCCAGGCGACGCAGCAGAATGTCGGACGCTTGTTCGCGATCATTCTCGACAACGAGGTAATCTCAGCGCCTCAGATCCGCGAACCAATTCTGGGCGGCACCGGGCAGATATCCGGCAGTTTCACGGTGCAGAGCGCGAATGACCTCGCGGTCCTGCTGCGCGCCGGCGCGCTCCCCGCCGACCTCACTATCGTCGAGGAACGCACCGTCGGTCCGAGCCTCGGTAGCGATTCGATCGAGGCGGGCCAGTTCGCGTCAATCATCGCCGGGTTCCTCGTCGTCGCCTTCATGCTTTTCGCCTATGGGCGACTGGGCCTGATCGCGAATATCGCGCTACTGGCCAATGTCGCACTGATCATCGCTGTCCTGTCCGTTCTCGGCGCCACGCTGACGCTGCCCGGCATCGCCGGCATCGTGCTGACGATGGGCATGGCGGTCGACTCTAACGTCATCATCTTCGAGCGCGTGCGCGAGGAGAACCGCCAAGGGCGGTCGATCGTGCAGTCGATGGATTCAGGGTTCAAACAGGCGCTGGCGACGGTGGTGGACGCCAATGTGACGACGCTGATTGCCGCGGTCATCCTGTTCTTCCTCGGCTCGGGTCCCATCAAGGGATTTGCTGTCACTCTTGCCATCGGCATTGTGACCACCGTCTTCACAGCCTTCACGTTGACGCGCTGGCTGGTTGCAGTCTGGCTTCGCCGGCAGCGGCCAAAAGCTATGCCCAACGGTGTGGTGCGCCTGGTGCCCGATGACACGCGGGTGCCGTTCATGGCTTTACGGAAGTACGCTTTCACACTGTCCCTGCTTATGTCGCTCGCTTCAGTCGCGCTGTTCTTCACCGTCGACATGAATTACGGCATCGATTTCCGCGGCGGTTCGAGCATAGAGGTGCAGGCGAAGGCACAGCAGTCCGACATCGGCGACATCCGTGATCGGCTGACCGCCCTCGAGCTGGGCGAAGAAGTGCAGGAGTTCGGGTCGGCCCGGGACGTGCTGATCCGCGTCGGCACTCAGGAGGGTGGCGACACTGCGGAGCAGACCGCCGTCGAAAAGGTGAGGAGCGCGCTCGAGTCCAACTACGAGTTCCGCCGCATCGAGGTCGTCGGCCCGACGGTGTCTTCTGAACTCGCCTTCAATGGAACAATGGGCGTGGTCGCCTCGCTTCTGGCGATGCTCGTCTACATCTGGATCAGGTTCGAATGGCAGTTCGCGCTCGGCGCCATCATCTCGACCTTCCATGACGTGATCCTGATGATCGGCTTCTATGTCGTGGCGGGCATCGAATTCAACCTGACTTCAATCGCCGCGATCCTGACGATCGTCGGTTATTCCATCAACGATACCGTTGTTGTCTACGATCGCGTTCGCGAGAATCTCCGCCACTACAGAAGGATGGCGATCCCTGAGCTGCTCGATCTATCGATGAACCAGACGCTGGCGCGTACGGTTCTGACCGGCGTGACCACGCTGTTCGCACTCGCGGCGCTTTCGATCTGGGGCGGCGAGGTCATCCAGTCATTCACGATCGCGATGATCTTCGGCATCCTCGTGGGAACCTATTCTTCCATCTTCGTCGCGGGGCCGCTCCTGATCCTGTTCAAGCTGCGGCCGGGCGCCCTCAGTCCGGAGGAAGCCGCAGTGGCGGGCAGATCCGCCAGCACGACCGCAGGGAACTGACGTAGCGACGGCACGGCAGCGCAGGAGCTTTGGATGTTTGGCATAGGTGGCACTGAACTGCTGGTCATCATCGTGGTGGCGCTGATCGTGTTTGGGCCGAAGGATCTGCCCAAAGCGATGCGGTCGGCCGGAGCGATGATGCGAACCTTCAACCGTGTGAGCGGCGAATACCGCAGGCAGTTCGAACAGGCACTGCGCGATGTCGAACGGGAGGTGGAGATCGAAGAGACCCGAAAATCGGTGGAAGCAGCGCTCAAGGATTCGCCCACGCCAGTTAAATCTCCGCCCGGGCAGAAGGACCAAGGTGACGACAGCAAAAGGTCACCTGCCGTAGCAGACCCGGAGCCAGGGGAACGCGCAAGCTCGGAAGCGAAGGAAAAACTAGGCCATGCCTGAGGAGACTGATCACCCGCTGCCCAAGAACGGTGGGAAGAGGCAGCCCAGCGGGGTTCGACCCATCCTGGCTGTGAAAGGGTTCATCCTGTCGCGATGGCGCGGCGAAGCGCCGCTGGCAACCGTCTTCTGGCGCGACAGCAGCGTGATCGATCCGACGACATCGATTGCGGCTTCGCCAGGGGAGTGATGGATGGCAAGTCTGCTCGCCGGTTATGAAGCCTATGTTGCCCTGGCGATCATATTGCTTCTGCTCGTCGGTTTCGTCCTGGAACTTTATCCCCCTGAAGTCACCGCTGTCGGCGGCGCTGCTCTGTTCCTGCTGCTCGGCTTTGTTGCGCCATCGGATGCAATGGCCGCCTTCTCCAATTCGGCGCCGATCACGATCGGTGCTCTGTTCGTTCTTTCCGGTGCGCTCGTGAGGACCGGCGTGCTTGAAAGCCTTGCTGGCATCGTTATCACGCGCGCCGCCAGTCAACCGGTCTTTGCGATTGCGATCTTTCTCGTTGCGACCGTGACGGCATCTGCCTTCATGAATAACACGCCGGTCGTGCTCATCCTCATCCCGATCGTCATGCGGTTGGCCAGATCACTCGACGTGGCCGCCACCCGGCTTCTCATACCGCTTTCCTATGCGGCGATCCTTGGCGGCACATGCACGTTGATCGGCACCTCGACCAACATTCTGGTCGATGGCGTGGCGCGATCGTCGGGACTTGCACCCTTCACGATTTTCGAGATCACGCCCGTCGGCCTCGTGGCGGCGACCGCAGGCACAGTGACAATGCTATTGTTCGGACGATATCTTCTTCCAGATCGCAGCACCGAAGATGCTGCTTCAAGCACCGAGGGCGAATTCCTGTCCGAGATCACCATCCGGGCAGATAACAAATACGTCGGCACTAAGGTAAGCGCGGCCCCCGACTTCAAGCGGCCGGGCCTGCGCGTCCTGGCACTGCGCAGCGGGGGCGAGTTGATCCGCGCCGATTTCAGCGAACGAAAGCTCAAGACGGGCGACTCGCTGATCGTTTACGGAACCCCCTCGGAGCTTCTGACCCTCAACGAGAAGCCGGGACTGCGCGTCGGGCTTCGCCGCGCCACGGAACGCGCGCGAGATTCCGTAGTGGTGGAAGCCATTGTCGCGCCGCATCGAGCGAGCGCTGGCCAGCGAATTGTGGACCTGGCGCTCGGCCGCTACGACGTCCGTATCCTGGGTGCCCACCGGCACCGACACTTACCCGGTCCAGACCTCGAGAACGTCAGGCTTCGGCCGGCCGACAAGCTGTTGCTCGAGGGGCCTGCGGCCAATCTCGATGCGCTAACCGACGATGCCGGCCTGGTATCCATCACTCGGTCTAGCGATAGGCCTTACCGCCGCGGCAAGGCGCCGATCGCCATCCTCGCTTTTGCGGCAGTCGTCCTCATCGCCGCGTTCGGACTCATGGACATCGGCATACTGGCCATGCTGGCGGTCGCGGCAATGCTGCTCTTGCGCTGCATTGACGCCGACGAGGCCTGGAGTTCGATCGACGGTTCGATTCTGATCCTCATCATTGCCATGCTGATTGTCGGTCAAGGTCTTGCCAATACCGGTGCCGTCGAGCTCATCGTTGGCAGCGTCTCACCATGGGTTGCCGGCTTGTCGCCGTTTGCGATGCTTGTCGCGCTTTACCTGCTCACCTCGATACTAACGGAAGTCGTGACCAACAACGCGGTTGCTGTCCTGATCACACCTCTCGCTATCGGACTTGCAACTCAATTGGGCGTGGATCCCCGGCCGTTCGTGGTCGCAGTCATGTTCGGGGCAAGCGCCAGCTTCGCCACGCCGATCGGCTACCAGACCAATACGCTGGTCTACGGCGCCGGCAACTACCGGTTCTCAGACTTTCTCAAGATCGGCATCCCAATGAACATCATCGTCGGCGCGGCCACCTGTGCGGCTATCCACCTGTTCTTCCCGCTCCAGTGAGTGACCGGCAAGGAAGTAAGCTCCCAGAACAATGAGCGACCGCCGCGCAACGATCTATTGAGAGACAAACCATGCAGTCCTTAACGCGATATATCGTCACCGGCATCCTCACGATTATTCCACTGTGGGTAACGGTCTGGGTCATCTGGTTCGTGGTGGATTTGCTAATCCAAGCCGGACGACCGATCGTGGTCACTTTCTCCCGGGCGCTACGGCCTATTTCCGGCGGGCTGGCCGATATCCTGCTCGCCGGGTGGTTTCAATCGACATTGGCCGTCCTGATCACACTGGCACTCCTTGGTCTCCTAGGCAGAGCGGCCAATGCGGTCATCGGCCGAAGATTCTTGCACCTCGTAAACCGCATCGTCGATACGATCCCGTTGGCGCGAACCGTCTACGGAGCTACGCAAACACTGATCGACGCACTGCGCGGAGACGGAACTCCGGGTGGGCAGCGGGTCGTCCTGATCGAGTTTCCAACACCGGAAATGCGAGCGGTAGGAATCGTGACGCGGATATTCCCGGCAACAGATGATCAGGAGGAACTCGCCGCCGTCTACGTCGCGACCACTCCAAACCCGACATCCGGGTTTGTCGAGATCGTTCCTACATCGCGCCTTGTATGGCTCGACTGGACGAAGAACGAAGCCATCGCTTTCATCGTATCGGGTGGCGCAATGGCACCCGACAGTATTCGCTTTAGGAACGATGCGAGCCCACGCACGTAAAGTGAGCGGGATAATAGTTAATCGGCCTACGTGTGCACAATCGTGCAGATTTGGAGTTCGCCGGTCTCTCATCAAATTGTTGCAACCGATCGCAAGGTCGTCCACGGGGTTTGCTTATCTTGGGGGCACTACTCTTGTAACGACCCCTATCTTCGGAATCGGGCGGATCGCTTGAATGCTCCAGGTTGCGGCTTCTTCGCCGAGTTTCGTTAGCGGGGATTGGCAGCGCGTGCGCGCAAAACGATCTGGCCTGCCTTTGAAGGCATTCCGGATCGCCAAGATAAGTCGACGCGCACCTGCCGGATTGGCCACTTCGAAGACCTCCGCTTTCGCCGCATTGCCTGAGATCGTTTCGATACCGTCGGCGCGTAGTTTCGCAACGTCTTGTCGGCGTCCTCAATAGCGAGGAACGGCAGTCCCGCCTCTTTCAGCGACTGGCCGATCAGGCTGCCGCCGCGTCCGTGTGATCGCTGAGTGAGGTCTTGGACGGTGGACCACACCGATGGAGCGGGAGCGCGAGTCGGGGTCAGAACAAGAGCTGCTCAAAATCGTACGCTAAGGTCGAACGGAGCATGAACATCATGCCGCCCGTCGGATTGGTGCTGGCAAGCGAAGCGATCTGAAGCCTTCCGGCATCTGGTGCTCAGAATCCCAAGTGTAGATGCCTGTGAGGTTGATGTGTTCCCAACTGAGCGGCGAGACATGTTTGAGCAGGTCATTCGGGATAATCCGACCCGCCATGCGCAGATGCGTGGCTGCGCGGTCAAGATAGACGGTGTTCCAATGGACAATGGCACTGACGACGAGATTGAGACCGGAAGCGCGGAATGCCTGGCTCTCGAATGACCGGTCACGGATTTCTCCGCGCTCGTGGAAGAACACCGCGCGTTTGAGCTTATGCGCTGCCTCACCCTTGTTGAGGCCGGCTTGGCACCGTCGGCGCAAGGCCGGGCTCGAATACCATTCGATCATGAACAGTGATCGCTCGATCCGGCCGAGTTCCCGCAGCGCCTTGGCCAACTGGCTTTCCTTCGGAGACGCCGAGAGCTTCTTCAGGATCGTCGAGGGGACGACGGCGCGCGTCGTGATCGACGCTGCCAGATGTAGCAGGTCATCCCAATGGTCAAGGATCAACGCGGAGTTGATTGGTGCGCCGATGTGGTTCGTCAGCGCCGGGTAGGCGTCGCCTTTCTCGAATGTGTGGAACTTTCGATCCTTGAGGTTGCGTAGCCGAGGCGCGAAGCGTTTGCCGATAAGGGCGAACAGCCCGAAGACCTGATCGCTCGCGCCGCCAGTGTCAGTAAAATGCTCCTGGATATCCAGGATCGTATCCTGGTCAAACAGGCCATCGAGCACGTAGGCCGCTTCGCTTTCAGTGGGGCTGATGGGCAAGATACTGAAATAGCCATACTGGTCCGACAGGTGGCTGTAGAATTTCGATCCCGGTTCGCTGCCATAGTGCAGATTGACGTCGCCGCGTTTTGCCGCTCGGTCGCTCGCACGGAAGAACTGTCCGTCGGACGACGCGGTCGCTCCGTTGCCCCACAGGCGGGAATGCGGGTGACCGGTATGTGCGTCGGTGATGCAGGCCTGAGCGGCGCGATAGGTTTCTGATCGGGCATGGAACGTGCGCATCCAGCCAATCTGATGGGCGCTGATGCCCTTGGATGCGCCGGCCATCCGCTTCGGACCGAGATTGGTTGCATCGGCCAGGACGCCGGCCAGCATGGCAGAGACATTCCGTGGGGCGTCGCCTGTGCGGACATGTGTGAAGTGATCGGCAAAGCCCGTCCAATCATGCACTTCCCTCAGGAGATCAGGAACTTCGACCAGCGGATACATCTCGCTGATCTCTGCGTTCAGTTCTTCGGCTGCCGCGGGAACGTCGCCGACGGTCGGCGTCACGATCAGCGTTCCCGCTTCGAGACGAACACCCTCGAGCTTACCAGCGCGAGCGCGATAGGCCAGGCGCTTCAGATTGAAGTCCAGCACCTGCTTTACTTCGTTCAGCCAGGCGGCGACGTCACTGCCTACACCAAGGCCAAGCCGATCCTCTTCCTTCATCGTGGTGAACGTAGATCGCGGCATGAGGTGCTCGTCGATCGGGCGGAACGAGCGGCTGCCCTCTACCCATATATCCGCCGAGCGAAGGCGCTCGCGCAATGCGGCGAGAGTGGCTATCTCATAGAGCCGGCGATCAGGCTTCTGCTGCCCAAAGATCAGTTTCCGATCGGTCGGACTGAGATGGCTGGTCGGAACACGCTCGGGCAGTGCATGCCGTCCCTCCGAATGAAGCCTTCGGAGCATCGCAATGGCTGTGAGCAAGGAGTCGTGGCGGCGCGCTGAACGGAACGTAAAGGTCGCCAGGAACGCCGTCGCGTATTTGACGACGCCACTATGCTGCTCGGCCGCCAGGACCAGCGGGGATGCCTCATTTTCCTCCACCATTGCTGCAAGCTCCGGCTTCATCCGCAGCAGCCGGTGCCAACCGACCTTCTGGTCGAGCACCTCAAGTGCGTCCTGACCCCGATCGTTGGCCGACTGCAGCGCCGATATCGTATCGAGGAACAGACGCAGGGCCTTGGAGGCGTCTGTTCGGTGGTCCATGTGCCGCCGTTTCTTGCGATTGTGCGCCTTGGAGAACAGCCGCCCGATCAGCTTGATGAACATCGTCACGGCGTCATCGGTTAGCTTCTCGCCGAGCTTGATGACCTGCGCGACGATCAGGGCGTGACGACGACTTGCATTGAAGTCGTTGGCCAGCCACGCTGGCGTGGCATTACCCTCACGGACCATCTGGCCCCACCGCCCGGAAGCCACGCGCGTCTGCAAACCGGAATCGATCCCGAGTGTTCGCAGGAATGCAATTCGGTGGGTCAACCCGATCAGATTTGAAGCTGCCCGTGCTTCGGGCGCCGACCGCAACCAATGGAAGCGGGTCTGACCGATCGCGGCATCAACCTCGAGCAGCTTGTCGAGCGCCTGCAGCTTCTCGGGTGCCTGACCTTCGATAAGCGCACCCTCGGCGCGGCGGCGAGCTATGGCGCGAGCCGCAAGCCCCATTCGCTCGATGATTTCCGCCGCAGGCAACAGTACTCCGCGTTCTCGCAAGGTGGCGACAATGGCATTCACAATCGAAGCGCCGCTGTCGGACATCGCGGCCGCCTCAATTGCCGACAACAGCCCCGCGCGACGATCCTGAGCTGTCGCGCTTCTGACGCCGAGATAGATCATCAGGCGCGCAATGTGATCACGACGCGTCTCTTCCCGGCGGGCATAGGTTGTGAACACAGTGGGATCGGCGCCGATCTGGTCGGCGACATATCTCAACATCGCACGTGGCGGAATTTCGCCTGCCGCCAGCACCCGGCCCGGATGTCGCATCACGCAAAGCTGAACAGCGAAGCCGAGCTTATTGTGCTCGCGCCTGCGCAGGTCAATTTCGAGGCGATCCGCCGCGGACAATGAATAGTGTCGGATCAGGCTGTTCTCATCAGCCGGAATATCGAAAAGCCCCTGTCGATCCTGAGTTTTGAGAATCTTGCGCCTAGCCACTGCTAAACTCCGCACACACACCAACTCCCGCTCAATGTTGCCGAGCTGAATGGATGTGGAAACGGAAGCTGTCGCGTTGCCATGACTATCCACAGGGATCAGGCATCAAGCCCTGGAAATCGAGAGACACAAACATACCCTGTTCGTGCTTCGTTCGACCTTAGCGTACGATTTTGCACAGCTCTTGTTCTGACCCCTATCATCAGCCGATCACGCGCGCGGCGCTTTCCGGCATGATCGGTCGTGAGGTTTCCCGCGACACGATCGGCCATCTGCGTCGGCTCGAGTTCATCGCTTCCGGTCCGCGCTCACCGCAGCCCGGTGCGCCCTACACCTATGTGACGACCCGCAGGTTTCTGGAGCATTTTGGGCTCGACACGCTGCGCGATCTGCCGGACCTGGAAGCGCTCGAGGATGCAGGGCTTTTGATGCGAACCGGCGACAATGCGGATCCGCTGTTTCATGCCGATGGCGACCAATCGGTGACGCTGGACGACGAGTTTGGATAGGTCGCCACCGGCCGCTGTTCTTGAGGATCACAGCGCATCTATCAGGGTTTCTGGACCAAGTGTATGACGGGCCACTGGACAGACTCGGACTGGCACGTCGGTAATGACAGCAGTGCGCCTCAATCCCGGTCGTTAGTCCCACCATTTCGTGATCCTGAAAGCTGCCGGTCCGCTACCAAGATACATCATGTCTCGGATCGGTGGGAAGCGGTCTGTCCGGTTGCGGCGTGTGGCGGAAAAGGTTGCCGCTTTCCATGCGCGTGCAGTAGGGATGATATTTCGCGCCGATAAGAAGAGGCTACATTAATGGGAGGTATAAGCTATGGGGATACTAAGCCCGAGATTGTCAATCTAGCGCATAGAAATTTCGTGCAACCCGCTATGGACCCGCGAACGCTATGCACGACGCCGATCGAATTGCTAAGCAAGGACGGCCAGGAACAGGTCATTAGCACCGCAACGGGGTTTTTCTGGCTCCATGGAGGTCAGGCATATTTGGTGACAAATTGGCATGTCGTGTCGGGCCGCAACCCTTTCACTGGTGCGATTTCTAGCCCAACTGGTTACACTCCTTCACAGTTTAACTTTTTCGGTACCTCTATCGAAGTGCAAGATGGACGGGTGGCCATCGACCGCAAGAAAATCAGGATCACCCTTGGGCCGCATGCTGAGGAGGTCCTAGAAAAGCCGCCTATCGTCGCGGGCGGGCCTGTTGACTTATGGGCGATGCCATTTCCAAACGACCTGGTCATAGGGTTGAATCCGGCTCGCATCGGTTACAAGGGCGCCGAAGCAACAACCTCTTTTATCAATGAGAATTCATTTCAGAGAATTCTTACGCAAGCGGGGGATGAATGCGTGGTATTGGCTACCCGCTACGCAACTACACGGGCGGGATGTTCCCGGTCTGGAAACGTGGGTTCATTGCGAGCGATGTGGGATTGGGTGTTGACGGACGGCCTATGTTCCTAATCGACTCCGCTACTACGTCCGGTATGTCCGGGTCTCCCATTCTGCGCCGGGTGAGCACGTTTACTGCAGACAATAAGGAGCTTGGTGCACTCCAGGAGTTTCATGCTCTTGAATTCATCGGTGTCTATGCCGGGCGTCTGCAAAGCGCGGATCTAGCGGCGACAAACTTGGGATATGGATGGTATCAGGTACTCATCCCTGAGGTCGTAAAACAGTACCAGTCAAACCCAGCTGAAAAGGTGCAGGCTGCCACATAGAGGACGGCGACAATTTTTCCTGACACGGCGGCGCCTAAGCTGCCGTTTCCAACTGGCACTATGGTCCGCTTTCTTAGGCGGAACATAGTTCGGTATCTTGGAGTCGATGTCGACAACGCTCTTTCGCTTTCTGAGGCTACCGAAATCGGAAATAAGTTTCGCCGACGGTGGCTGAGCCTGTCGGCGAAGCGCCAATAGTGGACTTCTGGGCTATTGGCCGTCTCTCGCTTTTCTCGCCGAGTTGAAGTGGAAAAGATCGATCAGACGAGTCAGAGTTGTCGCCAGGTGTCTAAGCAGCATACTTGTTCATTAGATCGGACCACACATTGGCTACAACTTGAGACACGACTTTACGAAAGCCACTATTCAGTTTCTTCGCGACCAAGTGGGCAACCGCTGCTCGAACCCTGGGTGCCGTCGGCCGACCATTGGGTCCGCGGAAAACGCCCAATCGATCGTCAATGTCGGCCAAGCTGCTCATATCACCGCGGCCGCCCCTGGTGGACCGCGTTATCTAGCAACTCTTACCGCTGAGGAGCGTGCCTCTGCCGACAATGGGATTTGGCTCTGCCAGAACTGCGGAAAGCTGATCGATTCTGATCCCACCCATCACACAGTCGAGCTTCTCCGCGACTGGAAACGAAGAGTGCAGGATCAGGCTTTTGTGGAGTGACCTGCTCCCCTGAGATGTTCCCGAT
>NZ_LFVY01000029.1 GCF_001050155.1 Nitratireductor soli | reverse complement strand
TGGTCCAGTTTCAGTCTTAATGCATGATCGATGCTCTGATCCCTGAAAACTGGACCGTTCGAAAGTGGATTTTTCCGCGGTAACATCCCTTGGCTGGGAGGAGCGGAAGGCGATGAAGGCATCGAAGTTCTCGGACGCGCAGAAGGCGTTTATTCTGAAGTAGGGAGCCGACGGGATCTCCGTCGCTGAGATCTGTCGCCGGGCGGAGATCAGCCAGGCGACCTACTTCAACTGGAAGAAGAAGTATGACGGACTTCTGCCGACTCGCGCTCGATCAGATCTTCCAGCGAGCTTGCGCAACGCGCCACAAGGTCTTCTTCGGATTCACCGGAGTGAGCCCTGCGCTTATCCAGACGTGACCATCATGAGGGGAGCATAGAGCAGACAAAGTTCTCAAAAGTATCCAATGAAGATTGTTTCCGGCATTGGCAAGACCTCGGTCTACAACGCACTGGGATGGTGCGGTTAGCACTCATCAATGATGACGGAAAACCGGCTTATCAGGGCGATCCAAGAAACCATACTCTCCGTAATGTAGCCGCAATGTAGGGTCTCTAGAGATCGGCATCGATCATCATTGAGTGCACCACATGCGTATCCTGCTGGTGGAGGACGAACCGGAGATGGCTGTGGCGCTCTCTGCAGCCCTGAAAGGTCACGACATGGTCGTCGACCATGTGCCGACTCTCGCTCAAGCCGAAGAAGCTATTTCCGCAGATGTCCATCGCGCCGTGCTGCTCGATCGCCAGCTCCCGGATGGTGACGGCCTGGTTCTCATTCCAAAACTCCGCGCGCGGGCAGTCGGCATTCCCATCATCGTCCTGACCGCGCGTGGCGAATTGGTCGACCGGGTAGCCGGGCTCGATCATGGCGCCGACGACTACCTGGCAAAACCCTTCGCCGTTGACGAACTGGTGGCACGCTTGCGTGCCGTCCTTCGACGGCCGGCCGGCATGCAGTGTGATCTGCTGAGGGTCGGCCGCCTCGCCTTCGATCTCGCCCATCGTGAGGCCAGCGTCGAGGGACGCCCGTTTCAACTGCCGCGACGCGAACTGCTCGTGCTTGAGACGCTGCTGCGGCGCATTGGCCGCACCGTATTGCGATCCTCGCTTGAGGAAGCGGTTTACAGTTTCGATGATGAGATCCAGTCGAACGCGCTGGACACTCACGTGTCCCGGCTTCGCCGTAAGCTCACTGAGGCGCAGGCCGGTGTTGAAATTCACAATATCCGCGGTGTCGGGTACCTATTGAAACATTCACGATGACGCCGTCATCCGCGCCGAGTCTTGGCCCCGGACTCGTCTGGCGGCTCGTGCCGCTGCAAGCTGCGCTGTCTGCTGCTCTCGCGCTGCTGGTCGTCGGCACGCTCTGGGGCACCGGTCTTCTGCTCGCTGAGCGCGATGAAGACGGCGCCATCGACGTACTGCGGAAGGCCGTTGAACACAATCCCGCTGGCGGGCTTGCCTTGCGTTCGACGCCCGAACTTGCGGAGCTACGAGCCGAGGCTCCCGACCTTTGGTTCATTATCAGGGACCGGCAGGGACATGTCCTGTCGGAAGGAATGGTGCCGCCAGAGTTCGGGCGGATTGGTGACGCCCTCGATCAAATCAGCCAGGCCCGGCTCGGCTGGCAGCTTCTGCAAGACGACCCGCGCAAACCTGCCGCACGGCTCAAGCGCGTTGAGAGCGCCGCAGGCAATGTACAGATCATTACGGCGGCACAAGGCAGAATGTCGCCCGGCAAGGCCGCGCTGGCAACATCGCTTGCTTTCCTGGGCCTTGTTCTTCCGAGCCTTCTGCTAATGACCCTTGCCACCCTGATCGCCACACCGATGGTCGTACGTCGCGCGCTTGCCGGGCTCGACGAAGCGGCCGAAGAGGCGCGACAGATCGAGATCGGCAGACGCGGCGCACGCCTGCCTGCGGGGCGCATCCCGACCGAAGTTGCGCCACTGGTCAACGCGGTCAACGACGCACTGGAGCGGTTGGATGAAGGTTATTCCCGACACCAGCGCTTCGTCGCCAATGCAGCGCATGAACTTCGCACGCCGATCGCCATCCTGAACACACGGCTTGACGCCCTGCCGCAGGGTCCTGAAAAGATCCGCCTGCTTGAAGATGTCGGTCGCTTGGCAATCCTGGCTGAGCAATTGCTCGATATTCAGCGCCTCGATCAGAGCATACCCTGTTTCAACTGTGTCGATCTTGTTGCGATCGGACACCGCGTCGCTGCCGATCTTGCGCCCATTGCAATTGCCGCCGGATATGACATCTCGTTCGAGTCCGAGGTTGCGTGCGTCGAAGTATTCGGCAATCAGGGGGCGATTGAGCGCGCACTCATCAATCTAGTGCAAAACGCGATCCAGCACGGCGGCCGCCGTGGCACGATCAGCATCGGTGTGAGTGCACCCGGCACCATCGACGTCATCGATCAGGGTGCCGGCATTCCACCGGATCAGCGCGAGCAAGTTTTCGAGCCGTTCTATCGGTTGCGGCCGCTCCATAGCGGCGCCGGGCTTGGCCTCAACCTCGTCCGCGAGATTGTGCGCCTGCATCGCGGCGAGGTGGCCGTGCTCGATGGGCCAGATGGCGGCGCGCACTTCAGAATGACGCTTCCATCGATCTCAACTGCGCGGTAGCTCCGCTGGCGCGCCGTCGCACCACGAACGATCGCAGACGCGATCTCTCATACAAAGCAGTCCTTGGATGGCGACTTTCCCGCCGCATCCGGCAAGGCGTAATGCTGTCGCAATGCAGGACAGCGACTTTGCAGCGATCAGAATGATTCTCATCCAAGCCGCGCGGCATCTCGCACACACCCAGGATTAGTCCGGAGTCGCCATGTCCAAAGACCTTCTCTCTTTCTTTCTCGCCTGGATGTCTGCGCCCGGCCGCGTTGGTGCAATTGCATCGTCTGGCCCCGCGCTGGCGGAATTGATCACCAGAGAGATTACCGCATCGTCTGGCCCCATTATCGAACTAGGGCCAGGCACCGGGGCATTCACTTATAAGCTGTTGCAGCGCGGCGTGCCCCAGGAAGATCTCACGCTAATCGAGTACGGCTGCGACTTTGTGAAGCTGCTGCAGATGCGATTTCCTGGCGCCCGCGTGCTCTGGATGGATGCTAGCCGGCTAGCAAATAGCCGGCTGTTTGAGGGCGCTCCCGTCGGTGCTGTGATCAGCGGCTTGCCCCTTCTGAACATGTCGACGCGCAACATCGTCTCCATCGTTGGCGGCGCCTTCAGTTACATGCGATCTGGCGCCGCCTTCTATCAATTCACCTACAGCATGCGGTGCCCGGTGCCTCGCCCGGTTCTCGACAGGCTTGGGCTTAAGGCGACGTTGCTCGACCGCGCGTTGCTTAATGTACCACCTGCGTCGGTTTATCGACTGACCAGGCGCGCGCCGTGCAAGTTCGTGAATGTCTGACAGGCGACCTCCGACTTCGATGTGGATGATCGTCTTGATCTGCTTGTACAGAATCTGCGCGGCTACGAAGCTCCCTGCACGCCAACCTTGGAGGCAGCTCTTTGCACTACCGACTCAGAATTTTTTCCGTTGCGACCTTCGGAGCGGCAATGATGTTCGCGCTATTAACGCAGGCCGAGGCCGGCAGCATTTCCGATCCCGCGCGCCTTCAGGCTCAATTGCAAGCGCTCACCGACAAACACCCCGGACGCGTGGGCATCTGCGTTGAGGACGCCAGCTTGAAACCGATCTGCGTAAATGGCGATCAACGATTCTCCTTGCAAAGCGTCATGAAGGTCGTGGTGGGCGTGGCAGTCATGCGCGCCGTCGACGATGGGAGATTGAAGTTGGATGACCCGATCGTCATCCAGCGGGAGGATCTGAGCGTCAATATCCAGCCCATCGCGGATATCGTCGCTGAACAGGGCTCCTTTGAGACAACCATCGGCGACCTGGTCGCTCGCGCCGTGATCGAGAGCGACAGCGCCGCTACGGACGTCCTCATCTTGGAGCTCGGTGGCGCTAAAGCCGTACAGTCCTTGCTAGATGGAGCGGGGATCAAAGGAATTCGCATTGACCGCACGGAGCGCGAGCTCCAGACGGAGACAACGGGTCTGCGCTGGCAGACCGATTATGTCTACCCCGATCGTCTCGAAGAAGCGCGCAAGCGCGTCTCGGATGCTGACAAGAAGGCAGCTTTCGCGGCGTATCTGAAGGATGAGCGCGACACCACAACGCCGCGCGGGATGACGGCATTCCTGTCCGCGCTCGCTACCGGAGAACTACTGTCGCCCGCCTCAACACGCAATTTCCTCAATGTGATGGCAAGGACTAAGACTTTCCCGGACAGGCTGCGCGCCGGTACACCAAAGACCTGGACAGTGGCCCACAAGACGGGAACCAGCCAAACGCTCGATGGTGTCAACGGTGTCACGAACGACGTCGGCATTCTGACCGCGCCGGATGGTGGCAAGATCGCTATATCGGTCTTCGTCGCGGAGTCCACCGCTTCGAACGATTTACGTGCTGCTGTCATTGCTAACGCCGCTCGAGCGACAGTCGCGGCGTACCGCTAGGGCGATTGGCAGAGCAAGCAACCGCGTTGATTGAATACAGCACTACAAAATGAGGGTTCTCACGTACCCGACCAAGCAGCATAGCCCACGCCGAAAATGGCCGGCGATAATACGCTGGAAACTGCGCCTAAACACTGGGCACGTAAAACTCGTGATGACAGCTACGGTTCCGTGCGTGTCGCCAGCTATGACAACGTGCTTGCCGTGCTTGTGACCGGCATCATGCGGGAGGAAGACCGCGCCTTCCTTTTCAGGATCGTCAACGGAACGATCCGCCGACAGCCGGTCACTTTGGGCCGCATGGTGGCCGGCACTGAACTGATCGAGACCGTGGACGGCATTTCGGAGGGCGATGTCCTGGTCATCCGTGAGGAGGAGCATGCCCCCTCCTGCCGCGAGAGAGTTCTTCGCCGTCTCGACGCTGCTCTTCTCCGGCTTGCCGCGAAATGCCAGCACCGAGGTGGGACCGTTCTCGAGCGGGAAGTAACGTAACACGTGTTCAGTGCAGGTTGGGCCCTTCGCCGGCGGCTACCAGGCCCGAAGCAATAGCGTCTGCAACCGCCCTTATTGACGGCAATTGACCGCGCCGCGTGGGCGTGAGCAGCGAAAGATGAGCGCCGCCTGCATCCCATTCCGGCAGCAGTCGCATCAGGTTTCCGCGGTTCAACGCCGACCGGCACAGAACCTCCGGCAAATTTGCGATCCCTAGACCGGAGAGGGCAGCGCTCAATGCGTGCAGTGGATCATCCACTACAATCCTGGTGTTCAATCGGACTGACAATAGCGGTGTGCGGAAGGACCAGACCGGTCTATCGACGTGGGTATCACCGTGGATTATCGCGTGTTGCATCAGCTCGTCCGGATGTCCAGGTGTATCGGAGGTGGCCAGATATTCGGGAGAAGCAACCACATAATTTCGCGTGAAGCCGATGCGACGCTGTACGAGATCAGAGTCTGCCAACTCGTCCTGGTGGGCCCGCAGGGCGATATCGACGCCCTCTCCGACAAGATCAACGAAACGATTGGTGAGAGAGATTTTCAGCCTGAGCTTGGGGTGGTGCGCCGCAACCTCGTTGAGCACCTTCGACAGCCCGATCGTCATCGATGTCCAAGATGCACTGATCGTTACCAACCCCGCCGGCTCTGTGCGAAGATTCTCGACTGCCTCTTGCGCGGCAGCAGCTTCGAGCATCGCGGCGGCGGCGTGCCGATAGAATTGTTCTCCGGCATGGGTCAATTGGAAGCGGCGAGTGGTGCGCTGGATCAAGAGCGCTCCGATCGAGCGCTCCAATTCGGCGACCCGTTTGCTCACCGTCGATCTTGGCAATCCCAACGCACGCGCCGCGGCTGAGAATCCGCCCCGATCGACCGCGGCAACGAAAAGAGCGAGATCATCAAACCTCATTGTCTAAATACAGAACCAAACATGTTCAAAATTGCTATCTACCGCATGATTGTAGACTAAGCGAGCGTGTGGAGCCAATGCTTTTGCCCCGGGGTTCCATATGCATACTGAAAGATCGATCGAACGGGAGATGCCGCTCGCTCGGGTACCTTTCTCGCTCCTAGCTCTCGTCGTCGGAGGCAGCTGTCTCACGGCGATGTCCGGCACCGCCATCACGGCCGCGCTTCCGGATATCGCTGCAGAGTTTGCGGGCCCTCAGTCCGAACTGCTTTCCAAACTCGTCCTGACGATCCCAGCAGCGTTCACAGCAGCTTCAGCTCCGCTCTTCGGCAGCGTCATCAATCGGTTCGGACTTTCTAGGACCTTCGCGCTTGGCGCGCTGCTTTTCGCCTTCGCAGGCGTCAGCGGTATGTTCGCGATCGGCATTGAGCACCTCATCATCGGACGCGCAGCGCTGGGGATCGCCGTCGCCGCGCTACTAACCGCAACCATGGTGCTCATCGGACAAAACTTTACAGGCCGCGAGAGGGAATGGGTGCTCGGTTTGCAGGCTGCAGCCACGTCATTCGGCGGAATGGCGCTGCTTCTCGCAGGCGGGCTGCTTGCCGATTATAGTTGGCGGATCACTTTCGCAGTGTATCTCATCGGTCTTTTGATCCTTCCTTTGCTGGCGCAGCCATTCCCGGCGGCAAAAAAAGAGGCCGAACGGCACGGGCACACCGACTGGCGCAGCCTGGCTCACGGCTGTACCGCGCTTTTTCTTGGCGCCAACCTGTTTTACGTGATCCCCGTTCAATTGCCCTTCGCATTGGACGTGATGACCGATTCCACTCCGGCGTGGACAGGCTTCGCACTGGCAGTCTGCACCTTCGCCGGAGGTGTAACCGGCGCCCTTTTCGGTGTTGTGCGTGGGCTTGCCCGCCCGGCAACGCTGCTGGGCGTGTCGCTACTGGTGATCTCCGCCGGCCAGAGCCTTGTCACACATCTCCACTACTCAGCCACCTTGGTGGGAATGGTGCTTTCAGGCATCGGCGTAGGGATGCTGCTGCCAGCGACCAACAGCATTGTCGCTCGCGCAGCTGTAGGCCGCAGTCGCAGCCGTGCTGTCGGCATCGCTGCAACTTGTCTGTTTCTCGCTCAGTTTACCGCACCGCTTACCGCGACGGTGCTATCTGCATCCGGCTTTGGCGTTTTCTCCGCGTCGGCAATGTTAACAGCTGCTGCCGGCGCAGCCTTCCTGATTGCTGCACTCCGACAGGAGGATTGAGCCATGCACCAGAAAGTGGCCCTCGCCATAGGCTCAACACGTACAGGACGCTTCGCCGATCATCCCTGCCGGTGGATCAAAGACCGGGCGAAGGCGTTCAAGATGCCCATAGAAGTCCTGGACCTCAACGAGTTTCCGATGCCGTTCTTCAACGAACAGGTCCCTCCAACGATTGGTCCCGTAACCTCTCAAGCCGCTGCAGTATGGGTGCGGACGATGCGGCGGTTCGATGGTTATATAATCCTCACACCGGAGTATAACCGAAGCATTCCGGGAGTTCTCAAGAATGCTCTCGATTATCTTGGCGGCGAGGTCCGCCGGAAGCCGGTCGCCTTTGTTGGCTATGGTGGCGTCGGCGGCGCATATGCGATTCAGCACCTGCGCTCAATCGTCATCGAGCTCCAGATGCTGCCGATACGAAATGCTGTGCATGTAACCATGGAGCCTTACCTGGCAGTCTCGCAAGGCAAGGCCATTCTGAACGATTTCCCGCACTTGAACACCTCACTCGACCGTTTGCTCGAAGAACTGGCGTGGTGGCTTGAGAAATTAGCGTAGGAACAGTTCCAACCAGGCCCTTGCTGGATTGAGCCTCCTGATAGGTATCGGTTATCTGATCAAGCGCGACGGAGATCGAACGAAGCAGCAGGCCGGCGCCTTGAAGAGGCTTAACACGGCACCGATTCCTGTCGCTGGAGATGTCGGCGCGGCGACCCTGCCTCCTGCATCCGCATAGACCACGACGTTTTTCTCCAACAGGTTGCGCAGAGTGTCCATATCGCCGGTCCTAGACGCCGCGAAAAAAGCGGCCGCAATTTCGAGCCCTTCCTCGTTCGTCGCGCTGAAACGTGGACGGGCGTCATGCACATGCGCTCGTGCCCTGTCCGCACGCTGCGGCATGCGGTGGTGCCTCGACCAAGCGTTTGCGCGATCTCGTCGAAACTTATTCCGAAGTCGTCGTGCAGTGTCCCAGGGTGCGTCGGTGCAATTCCGCCGGGCGCGATCCATAGGAAAGAAACGCATAGTCACACATCATCGGAAACTGGATGTTCTGGAGCGGCGTGCTGGATCTCCTCAGTTTCAGCCCCTCCCAGCCGAGCGGGGAACTGTCAACGGTAACCTCGCCCGCCAGCAACCGAGGCACATCCTCCGGCGTAATCACCTGGCTCATATCGCTCCTCCCTCAGAATGCCTACATCCCAACCAAGGCATTAAGAATGTCGGTTTCAGCGCATTGGGCTATATTGATGACGGACCAGCCTGATCCCCATCAGACGACGCCCCTATCCCTACGCCACAAGGCCCGACGAGTGTTCACGCCGCGAAGGAATTTTGCCGCGTGACGACCGTCGCGAACATAGGTTGGCGATCGTCCGCCGACGCCAGTCGGCCAGTTAGGTGGCCACGGAGGGTGGCCGCCGCTCGATCCAGGGCCGGACTGCTTCGAAGGCGGCGGCGGCGGCGAGAACCTGTGCGTCCTCGAAGCGGCGGCCGACGATCTGCAGGCCGACCGGCAGACCTGATTTCGTCCAACCGGCTGGCACGCTGATCGCCGGCTGGCCGCTCCAGTTGAACGGATAGGTCAGCGACCAACCGAGATGGGCGGTGGGTCTGCCATTGATCGTGTCGGGATTGACCTTGCCGAGCGGGAACGCCGGCACGCCTACCGTCGGGGTGACTAGGAGATCGAAGCCCTGGAAAGAGCGCACCAGCTTCTGCACCAGCGCCTGGCGCGCCATGATTGCCTTCATGTAGCGTTCGATGCCGATCGCCCGGCCTCTCTCGGCATAGGCGACGAGCGCCGGGTCCATCAGCGCCTTCTCCTCGGCCGGGCGTCCGCCATGGGCGCCGCCCGCCGCGCCTCCGAAGAGCGTGTCGAGGATCCAGGACGGGTCGTCGAGCGCCAGCCCGGCATCGTCGACCTCCGCGCCTAGTTCAGTGAAGGCGGTGAGCGCACTGGCGACGATTGCCATCGTCTCCGGCTCCACCTCGGCGAAGCCGAGATCGGGCGACCAGCCGATGCGCAAGCCCTTCACGCTCGCCTCGAGGCCGGAATAGCTTTCACCCTCGCGGCGTGGCAGCGAAAACGGGTCGCGCGGATCGGGGCCGGCGATGATGTCGAGCATCATCGCCGTATCGCGCACGGTGCGCGTCATCGGCCCGCCGTGCAGCGCCAGCTCGTTGCCGCCGGCCGGTGGAAACATCGCCACACGCCCGAATGTGGGCTTGAAGCCGACGAGGCCGCAGAAGCTCGCCGGAATCCGGATCGAGCCGGCAGCGTCCGAGCCGAGCGCCAGCGAGCCGAGGCCGGCGGCGACCGCAGCCGAGGCCCCGCCGCTCGAGCCGCCCGGCGTCATGGCGAAATTCCACGGATTGGCCGCCGGACCGGAGAGCGGGCTGTCGGTCGAGCCGCGCCAGGCGAATTCCGGCGTGTTGGTCTTGCCGATATCGACGGTGCCGGCGGCGGCAAGCCGCGTCACGGCGGGCGAATCCTCCTTCGGCACATGGTCCTTCATCAGCCGCGAACCGAAGCGCATGGGCAGGTCGGAAATCCAGTAGGTGTCCTTGATCGACACCGGCACGCCGGTAAGCCGGCCGCCGCGCGCGCCATTCCTCAGCGAACGCATCGCTGCCTGCGCCGCCTCGCGGGTGCGCTCGGGATAGGTGAGCACGAAGGCGTTGAGCTTCGGATTGAACTTTTCGATGCGGGCGAGCACGGCGTCAGCGAGTTCGACCGCCGAGATTTCACCGTCCCGGATCAGTTCCGCCTGACGCCAAGCCGGCAGGAAACAGAGATCGTCCGGGCTCATGCCGCGCCCTCCGTCTCGCCGCGCCGCTCGGCTGCGTAGCGCGTCAGCGCCAGGTCGATGATCTCCAGCGCGGTATCGACCTCTCCGCGGTCGATGATCAACGGTGGCAGGAAGCCGACGACATTGCCGAAATGCCCGCCAGCCGGATAGAGCATCAGCCCCTCGGCGTTGCAGAGCTGGTTGATGCGCCGAGTTGAACCGGACAACGGCTCCTTGGTGGCGCGGTCGGCAACGAGTTCGAAGCCGAGCATCAGGCCTGCGCCGCGGACGTCGCCGATCATCTCGTGGCGCTCGGCAAGCGCCGTGAGCCCGTCGCGGAAATAGGCGCCAACATCGGCGGCGTTCGCCATCAATCCCTCGTCGCGGATCACGGCCATGGTGGCGAGCGCGCCGGCGGCGGCGACTGGATTGCCGGCAAGCGTCGAGGAATCGCGGTTGGGCATCTGGTCATCGACGAGATCGGCGCGCGCGACCACCGCCGAGAGCGGCAGTCCCGCGCCGAGCGCCTTGCCGGCGACGAGCACGTCGGGGACGACGCCGGACATCTCGATGGCAAAGAAATGTCCGGTGCGGCCGAAGCCGCTCATCACCTCGTCGGAAACGAGCAGCACACCGGTCTCGTCGCAGATGCGGCGCAGTTCCTGCATGAACTCGACCGGGGCCGGGATCATCCCGCCATTGCCCTGCACCGGCTCGATGAAGATCGCCGCTGGCGCCGCGATCCCTGTCGACTGGCCCTTGAGCTTATCCTCGATGAACTGCGCGCAGGCGAGCCCGCAGTCGGGAAGCTTCTTGCCGAAGGGACAGCGGTAGCAATAGGGATATGGCACGTGGCTGGCGCCGGCGAGCATCGGCAGGATATCCTTCCTGCCGGCGCGCCGCCCCATCAGCGACATCGCGCCCTGGCCGCGGCCATGATAGGCGCCATAGAAGGCCAGCACCTCGTAGTTGCCGGAAACTTCGCGCACCAACCGCAGCGCCATGTCCACCGCCTCCCCGCCACCGGCTGCAAAGAGGATCCGCTTGCCGCCCTCCCCCGGCACGGCATCCGCGAGCGCCTCCATGAGTGCGGTGCGGGTCGGGTTGGCGGCGCCCATCACGTGGACGAGCTTGTCGACCTGCGCCTTCATCGCGGCGATCACCGATGGGTGGCCGTGGCCGGTGTTGAGCACGCCGAAGCCGGCGACGAAATCGAGGAAGACGTTGCCGTCGACATCGGTCAGCGTCGCCCCCTTCCCGCTTTCGAGCACGGCCGGTTCCGGGCTCATGCCAAAAGTCGCTGTGGTGCGCGCTTCGAGCCGCCGGACGGTGTCGAGGACGGCCTTCGCCTTCGGTCCGGGCGGCACGGTGGTGATGTCAGGTACGGTCATGTCTTGGCTCCGCCATGGTGTTGAGCTTCAGCGCGTGTCGCGGGCGGGCTTGAGCCCGGCAGCCTCGATGCCGGCAATGGCGCAGACCTCGTCATTGTCGCCACTGTCACCCGAGATGCCGACCGCGCCGATGAGCATGCCCCCGCCGTCATAGACGAGCACGCCGCCCGGACCGGGCACCAGGCGGCCGCGCGCGACCTCGACCAGCGCGCCGTAGAAGGCCGGCGCCTTGGCGGCGCGCGCGCCGATTTCGCGCGAGGAGAAGCCCATGCCGAGCGCGCCCCAGGCCTTGGAGGTGGCGATGTCGGCGCGCAGGATGCCGCTGTCGTCCTCTCGCTTCATCGCCACGAGATGGCCGCCCGGGTCGAGCACGGCGACGGTGAGCGCGGCGAAACCCTCCCGCTTGCGGGTTGCGATGGCCGTGTCGATGATGGTGTCGGCCTGGGCGAGCGAGATCTGGGTCATGACGGTTCCTTTGAAAACTTCGGCGCGGATTTCCCTCCGCGTCGCCGCGGCGCGGAAATGCCAGGGTGAAAACTCAGATCGTCGCCTGTCCGGGGTCGGTGTCCTTGGACAGCGAATTGAGAATGAACATGCGTTCCACCGCTTCGACCGCGTAGTAGAGGACGACGCCCATGGCAGTGAGGATGAACAGCGCGGCAAACACGCCGGTCGTGTTGAGCTGGCCGTTGGCGTAGAGCAGGTAGTAGCCGAGCCCCCGGTTCGAGGCGACGAACTCGGCGACGATCGCACCGGTCAGCGCCATGGTCATGCCGAGCTTCAGCCCGGCGAAGATGTTGGGCAGCGCCGCTGGCAGGCGCAGCTTGGTGAAGGTGCGGAAAGGCCCTGCTCCCATCGAGCGGAACAGCCGCACCATGTCGGCGTCGACCGCTGCGAGCCCCACCATCGTCGCCACCATGATCGGAAAGAAGGCGATCAGCATGGTGATCAGCACCTTGGCCTCGAGCTCGGTCCCGAACCAGATGATCAGCACCGGCGCGATGGCGATCTTGGGCACCATCTGCGAGGAGATGAGGAGCGGATAGAGCGTGCGCCGCATGAAGCCGGAAAAGGAGACGGCGACGGCGAGCGCGATCCCGGCCACGGCCGCCACCGCGAAGCCGGCAAGCACCTCGACCAGCGTCGGGACGGAGAACGACATGTACATGTCGCGGTTGGCGACGATGTCGCCGAAGACGGCGCTCGGCGCCGGCAGGATCAGCTGTGTGATCGAAAAGGCGGCGACAGCGAGTTCCCAGACGATCAGGAAAAGTGCGATCGCGAGGACGGGATAGAGCCGCCGGGCAAGCTGCGCGGCGCGGTCCTGCTGCGCGGCGCCTGCCGTCGGCTGCGGATCGGCCGCCGCGTCCTTGCCGTGGAGATGGGTGACGTCGCTCATGATCAGCCTCGCAGAACGCCATGTTTGATGAACACGTCGCGCACATGCGCCGTGTAGCGGGTGAATTCCGGCGCCTCGCGCAAGGTCAGCCGCCGCGGCCGCGGCAGGTCTATGTCGATGACGTCGGCGATCTGGCCTGGGCGCGCCGTCATCACCAGCACCCGGTCGCCGAGGAAGACGGCCTCGGCGATGTTGTGGGTGATGAAGACGACCGTGCGCTTGTCCGACTGCCAGAAATTCTGGAAGTCGACGGCGATCTGGTCGCGGGTGATGGCGTCGAGCGCCGCAAAGGGCTCGTCCATCAGCAACAGCGACGGATCGTGCAGGAGCGCACGGCAGATGCCGACCCGCTGCCGCATGCCACCCGACAGTTCGTGCGGATAGAACCCTTCAAAACCGCCGAGACCAACGAGTTCGAGGAGCTTCATCGCGCGCGCCGTGTGCACCTTTCGGCTGAGGCCTCGTACCTCAGCCTGGATCAGCACGTTGTCGAGAGCAGTCCGCCAAGGCAGCAGCAGGTCTTTCTGGAACACGATGCCGAGCCCGGGATGCGGGCCCTCGACGAGTGCGTCGCCGATCGTCAGCTCCCCGCTCGACGGCGCCATCAGGCCGGCGATCATCGACAGGAGCGTCGATTTCCCGCAGCCCGACGGGCCGACGATCGTCAGGAACTCGCCATGTCGGATATCGAGATCGGTCGGGCAGAGCGCCTCGACGCTCGCCTGGCCGCGTCGGCGGCCCGGAAAGACCTTGCCGACGCCGCGCAGCCTGACCAGCGGCGCCGCGCCCGCGGCCTCGACCGGATCGTTGTCGACAAGTCTGAACTGGTTCATTGACTGCATCGGCACGTCACTATCCTTCACCGGGCCTTCATCGAGGGATCGGGCCGGACCCATCGCATCGCGACACTGGCCCCGGCCCACACTCCACGCCTGTCCCGTCGCCCCTCACACCAAATTGGCGAAAAGGTCCTCAACCGGGCGTTCGATCTTGGCGCCGAGAAGTTCGACGACGGCGTCGTAGCTCGCCTTCATCTTCGCAGGCTCGATGTAGCCTATGCCGTGCTCCTTCTGGGCCGGGCCAATGGCCACTTCGCGGGCGATCTCGAGCTCCTTGACCGCGATGTCCTTGTTGAGCTCGGGCGCGGCCGCGACCACCGGCGCGACGCCCGCCTCGAGATCCTCGAAGGCGACCTCGAAGCCGCGCGCCGAAGCCTGGACGAAGGCCTCCGCCGTCTCGCGGTTTTCCTGCAGGTACTTGTCGGAGGTGATCATGCCGTCGCCGTAGATGTTGGCGCCACGGTCGCCGAAGGTGAACCAGCCGATGTCCTGGCCGGGCTGCAGCTTCGACAGGATGCTCGGCCGCGAATTGAGATAGATCGCCACCGCGTCCGCCTGGCCGTTGAGCATGACGGCGACCTTCGCCGCGCCGGCGGCGTTGGTCCAGTTCACCTTCGAGGCATCAATGTCGTTTGCGTCGGCGAAGAGCTTGAAGATGAACGGGGCGGTCGAGCCGGGTGAATCGACGATCGTCCGGCCCTCAAGGTCCTTGGGCTCGTTGATGCCCTTGTCCTTGAGGTAGAACAGCGACAGCGCCAGCTTCTCGGCGATGACGCCGACGGCACGCAGATGCGCGGTCGGCTCGCTGCTGTGAAGCTGCAGCATCTGGATATAGTCGGCATGGATGAAATCCGAATTGCCGGCGACGATCTGCTGCAGGGCGAGCGCGTTGCCCATGACATGCTTGAAGGTCACGTCGAGGCCGCGCTCGGCGTAGAAGCCGCGATCCTTGGCGAGGAAGTAGCCGGCATAAGCGCCGCTGGCGAACCATTGGAACGTCAGCGTGACCGGCTTGAGCGCCTGGGCACGCACGCCGATCAGTGCCGGAGCCGACAGGCTTGCGCCGGCGGCGAGTGCCAGGCCGCCGCCCAAGCGGAGCATGGTACGACGGGTGAATGCGGATTGAATGCGGGTTCTGGTCTCGTTCATGACAGGCCCTCCCAAGCGCGCTGAACTTCACATTACGGTTACGCTAACAGTGGTCGCATAATAGATCAACATCATTTTTTGTTTATAAAACGCAGTTTACAAAAATCTCATATATTGACATTTTAATCGCATCAGTGATTATGACAAATGCGTGGATTGGCGGCGTTCCCGGTTGCAGCTCTGTTTCAGCGGGTGCAGAACTGGGGCAGCGGCCTGCGACAGGCCTTTCAGCTGCCAATGGCGGTAGCGAAAGGATTTGAGGAGGAGTTCATGTCGAGTCTCGAACGTCTGTTGAGCGTCCTGGACCTCTTTACCGAGGAGCGCCCAATCTGGACGCTGGAGGACATCATCGAGACGCACTCCTTCTCCCGGTCGATGGCCTACCGCTATGTCAAGGAACTCAGCGATTCGGGGCTGCTCATGCCGATCGGCCGCGGCCGGTTCGTGCTCGGCCCCCGCATCATCGAACTCGACCGGCAAATCCGGGTCTGCGACCCGCTGCTCGCCGTCTCGCAGTCGATCATGCTGAGCACCATCGAGGAGGTGGGCGACGGCATCCTGACGCTGTCGAGCCTCTATGGCGAACGCATCATCTGCACGCATCAGGAACCCGAATCCTCGCCGCTTCGCGTCACCCATTCGCGCGGCCGGACCCTACCGCTGTTCTCGTCTTCAACGTCGCGCGCCATCGTCGCCAATCTGCCGGAACGCAAGCTCGTCAAGTTGTTCCTCGAGCATCGGCCTGAGATCAGCGCCGGCGGCCTTGGCAATGAATGGGCCGAGTTCAAGAAGAAGCTGGCCGAGATCCGACGCGCCGGCATCTGCCTCTCGCACGGCGCCATCGATCCAGGCGTGGTCTGCGCCGCCGTGCCGCTGTTCAACGGCAAGAGCAACGTGGTCGGCGCCATCTGCCTCGTCCAGGCCGACCAGGGCCGCGAGATCTCCCGCCGCGACAAGGACCTGGTGCGCGCCGCCGCGGCCAGGATTTCCGAAGGCGTCGGCAACCTTCTGTCGCAGGACGTCATGAAACCGCTGCCCCAGAAGGCCGCCGGTCCGTTCCTGGCCAATGCCGGGGTGGCCCTCGCCGAAGTGTGAGGGGATCACGGGGGGCCGACCACGGCGGGGCCGACCCGCCCGCCATCAGTCACAACGGCCGCGCAGGCCGCCATGTCCACGGAGATACCCGCGTGAAACTCGCAACCTACCGCACACAAGGACAGGTCCGCTACGGCGCCGTGATCGGCAACGGCATCGTCAGCCTGTCCGGGCGCTTCGGGGCCTGGCCGACGCTCGCCGCCGCTCTTGATGCCGGCGGCATCAGCGCCCTTGCCGACGCCGCATCCGGGCGCTCACCCGATATCGCACTCGACGCAGTCACGATCCTTCCGCCGATCCCGGACCCGCGCAAGATCATCTGCATTGGGCTGAACTACCGCACCCACATCCTCGAGACCGGGCGCGACACGCCGACTCATCCAATGCTGTTCGCGCGCTATCCCGATTCGCTCGTCGGTCACGGCGAGGAGATGCTGCGCCCACTCGTCTCGGACAAATACGATTTCGAGGGCGAACTCGCCATCGTCATCGGCCGCACCGCCCGCCATGTCGCCGCGGAGGATGCGCTCGGCTACGTCGCCGGTTATTCCTGCTTCAACGACGGCTCGGTACGCGACTACCAGCGCCAGACCACGCAGTTCCTCGCCGGCAAGACGTTCTGGCGCTCGGGCGCCTTCGGCCCCTGGCTGGTGACCCCCGACGAGGTCGGCGACGTCGCGAGGCTCACGCTCGAAACCCGCCTCAACGGCGCGGTGATGCAGCGCGCCGAAACCGCGGACCTGCTTTTCTCCGTCGCGGACCTCATCGCCTTCATCTCGAGGATCACGCCGCTTTATCCGGGCGACGTCATTGCCACCGGCACCACCGGCGGCATCGGCGCAGCGCGCAAGCCGCCGGTCTGGATGAAGCCGGGCGACCGCGTCGAGGTCGAGATATCGAACATCGGCACGCTCGCGAACCCGATCGCGGACGAGAAGGCGACCGCGGCGCCGGCTGGAAGCTGATGGCGCGCGTCACGGGCATCCGCAGCGTCGCGCTCGATGTCACCGACCTTGCGACGGCGCAAGCGTTCTTCACCGGGCCTATGGGGCTTGAGCCCGTTGGTCCGGTGAAGAACGCTGTGTTCCTGCGCGGCGCCAGCCGCCACCATCACATCGTCGAACTGCGCGCCGGCCCGCGCCGCGCGATCCGGCGCGTCGAGTTCGCCGCCGACGACCGGCCGGCTATCGACGCAATCCACGCCCGCATCGCCGCGTCCGGCCTCGCCTGCGAGACGCCGCGCGGGCTCGACCGCCCCGGCGGCGGCTACGGCTTCGGCTTCAGCGATCCCGAGGGCCGCAGTATCGCGGTGACCGCCGAGGTAGCCGACCATGCGGCCCCGCTCGACCATCCCGACGCGCCGGTGAAGATCACCCATGTGAACCTGAACTCGGCCAACCGCGACGCGACGGCACGCATGCTGATCGAAGGCCTCGGCTTCCGGCTGATCGACGAGACCACAGTCAACCGCTTCTTCTGCTGCGGCAGGGATCACCATTCCGTCGTCGTCGGCGCCAACGGACTGACGACGCTCAATCATATCGCCTTCGAAATGAAGAACCTCGACGCCATGATGCGCGGCGGCGGCCGCATGCGCGACGCCGGCCACCCGGTCGAATGGGGGCCGGGGCGGCACGGGCCGGGCGACAACGCCTTCGTCTATTTCATTGGACCGGAGGATCTGCCGCTCGAATTCACCGCCGAGGTGCTGCAGATCGACGAGACCTACGTGCCTCGCGGCCCCGATGACTGGACATGGCCACCCGGCCGGCTCGATCAGTGGGGCGTGACCGACCCACCGACAAAGCGCTGGAAGAGCGTCCAAAACTTGACAGCGTTCGTCAGCGATGGGTGGATGTGCATGGGTTCAGTCCCAACATCGAGCTAGGCTTGTGAACCGGGCCTCAGTCATCGAAGAATGTGATCCTTCGTGGAATAGGGACCCCGTTTGAGGGGTAATTTTCATCCAAAAGGGGCTCTGACGCACTTTTGCTGACGTGCAGTTCCTACAATGCGCCGATCCGCACCTGTAGCAGATCGAGTTTTGCTCGCCCATACATCTGACGTTTGATGAGTTTCAGGCGCGTGATCTGACCTTCCGTTTGCCCGTTCGACCAAGGGGAGATAATGGCGTTTCGAACCGCGTCGATATCCTTTTCGACACCGCCGGCGAAAGATCCAATCAGGCTGTTCTTGGCTACCTCAAGCCAGCCATCGAGCTTATGGGCTGTCTTCGAGCGGATCATGGATTGGAAGTCGCCAATGGCCGTGCGCGCGACAACCAGCTCCGGAACGTTCACTTCGATCGCCGCCACCAAGATCGCCTCGGATTTTGCCAGGTCATCGCGTGTGGGAGTCATCAATCGGGCGATGATCCTTGCCGATGGTGTTCGCGCAAGCCCACTCCGGTTGGCCTTCTCTCTGCCAAACGTCGGCGCTGCGCCCATTGCGACACGACACCGCTTTGCCCTGGAAAGCCCTTTTCTCTTATCTCACGCTAGAGTGCTAAGGCGTTTCGAGCCCCTTCTTCCCAACGGCTGTTGAGCCACGGCAGCCAGCTATCCAGAGAGCTGGGCCGTGTCCGGAAGACATCGAGGCGCTGGCCACGTAACACATCGCGGACGAGCTTCCGGCTATGACCGGTTTGCCGTACAATCTGCCGAATTGAGGTTCCTTTTTTCGACAGTTCTCGGATCGCCTCATTCGTCTCCTGGCGGCGTAAATATCCCTCGTACTGCAGCTGTTCCGCGTAAGTCAGCAGCGTGGGATCAACGACATTGCTGCCTACCGCCTGCCTGATCTGGCGCATGGACTTACCGACTGCATCGAGAAATGCCCGGCTGGAATTCTCCATCAGGTGCCAACGGTCGGCGACCTGCTCAGCATCGGGCAAAGCTTTTGCGACGGCCTCGCCATAGCCGCCGCCCCGATCGCGAGCGACGATCGATATCGACTGATGCCGGGCAAGCCATGACCGAGACGTTTCCAACGCACGATCCGGCAGCAGGGTGACAGGCCTCCGGCGCTCCAGATCGCAAACGATCGTTCCGTAGGTCTGGCCGCGCCTGAAGGCAAAATCATCAATACCTATGACAGTGAGCTCATCTTTCTGATCAGCAATACCTCGACGAACCACCCGTAACAGTGTGTCGTTGCTCACCGGCATCATAAGGCGGTTGGCAAAGGCCGCGGCCGGTCTGCCGCCGAGCGCCAAACCCAGGTGGTGAACGATCGTCTCCAGCCGTTGGGTGCGCCGACCATAACGCGCCAATACGCCGCCATCAAACTGTTCGCAAAAGATGCGCCGCACGCACAGAACGGCATCACACCAGAACCGACGCGCCATGATCGTCAACTCTACTCGCCGACCGCCGAGCGGAAGGTCCGCGGGCCGGCGTACATACCGACTCTGCACCCTTCGGCTTTGCCGTCCGCAGTCCGGACAAGTTCCCGAGGGATGGCGCGATCGCAGCCGAATTCGAACGCTCTCCGCTACAACCTTCACTTCATCTACCGCAAAGCCGGCTGGCGCGAGGCTCGCGCGCTGAAATCGATGTTGCATAAGCTGATCCTCCCGTGAATCAGCAAAAACGCCACCCGCAACAGCAGGAAATATGAGTCAGAGCAGTTCTCAGCGGAAATCAACATAGACGGTTCATCGGCGTCGGGCGGTGCACCCGGAACACATGTACAAGATAGTTGCCATAGACATGGTCGTCATGTATAGTGTAATTATGGAAGCGCGGAATCCCACAATCGGTTCACTGGTTTGGCATCTGTCCACACGATGGAGAACGGAAGTGGATCGCACCGTCGCACCCTACGGCCTGACACACGCGCAATACTCCGTGCTCGCATCGCTGCACGCCATGACAGAGCACGCGGCGGCACCGACACAGCGCGAACTGGCGGACTTCGTCGGACTGACACCGATCTACGTATCCAAGCTAATCCGGTCCTTGGAGAGCGCTGGCAATCTCATCCGGATGCCGGACCCAGCAGACAGCCGTGCTGTCAGGCTGGCATTGAGCGAAGGTGGTCGCGAGCGTGTGGTTGCTGCCAGGGATGCCGTACGAAAACTGGACCGCGAACTCACCAAACCGCTCGGCGAACCCGAGGGAGAGATGGCAAGAGGCTTCACGAATGTGCTGAAGGCATTGATTCAGTATCACCAAAAGATGGGAGACCAGTCATGACAAACGCAGAACCTTTGACTCGTTACCTTGGCAAAGCCGAACGGACGCTTCAGGCATTGCTCCAAACCAGGTTGCGCGTGGTCGGCATCACTTTCTCCGAATGGGCGGTGCTGACGTTCCTCAGTGGCGGACCGCTGACGCATGAACAACTCGCCACTGCCATCGACAAGGGACGCGTCACGGACGGAAGCCCCGCCAACCTGATCGAGTCGATGATTGGCAAGGGCTTGGTGGAAAGCTCCGGCGAGAGATTTGTGGCAACAAAGAAGGGTTCGGATATCTTCGAGCCCGTTCGTGCCTCCGTTATGAAAATCACCGGCGAATTGGAACACGGAATCTCGGAAAACGACCTCGCCGCAACGCGACGGACACTGCAAACCGTTTCGGAACGTGCGGACAGAATGACCTGCTCCCCTGAGATGTTCCCGATT
>NZ_LFVY01000028.1 GCF_001050155.1 Nitratireductor soli | reverse complement strand
GGAGATGTACGAAAAGGCAGCCTGAACGGCAGCCGGGTGATTTCATAATAACGACAGACTGGTTCTGTATCGAAAGGCCCGGAGCAGCTTCGGGCCTTTTTGCTGCCCGGCAGCACCTCACGAAACCGTGAACAAAAACGGCGGAATATTCATCAGCACGCGCCGTTGATGTGGGTATTGTTTGGACAAATCACCGGAGGGTTTTCATGAAGAAGCTTGCACTCGTCATTTCCATGCTCTGCTTATCGGTTTCAGCCGTGGCCGCCGCCGACGAGCCGATTGCCGCCCGCAAGGCGCTGATGGACGCGAACGCCGCATCGGCCGGTCTCGCCGGCGCGATGATGAAGGGCGACTTGGCCTACAATCCGGCTATCGCAAAGGCTGCCCTTCTGACGCTGAGCGCCAGCGCAAAGACGTTTGGCAGCTTCTTCCCCGAGGGATCGCATGAGGGCCAGACCACGGCATCGCCGAAAATCTGGGAGGACGCGGCCGGTTTCCAGGAAGCGCTCGACAAATATATGGCCGACACGTCGGCAGCCGTCGCGTCGGCTGGCAAAGAGGGGCCTGCCGACCTTGCCGCCTTCCAGGCCGCCGTCGGTCCGGTGCTCGGCAATTGCCGCAGCTGCCACGAGAATTTCCGGGTGCAGCAGAACTAGGGCGCCATGCGTCCATTCGGACGCATAAAGGACGCTCTATCCCCTTGTTTTCCGCATTTATGCGGACGTCAGGTGATATCTCCTGACTGAAAAGTGCTGTAGAGACACCATGTTGAAGAAACTGCTCGCCGCCGCCCTGGCCGTTACTGTCGGCGGCGGTGCGCTATTTTGGACCCTGAGCGCTCCAGCCTCTATCGAGGCGGGCGCCTTGCCAAGCGCAGCCGACGCGACGCGCGGCGAACAGGTCTTCTGGACCGGCGGCTGCGCGTCCTGCCATGCGAAGCCGGGCGCCGATGGCGAGGCGCGTCTCGCGCTGGCCGGCGGCCTCGAGCTGAAAACCGAATTCGGCACGTTCGTCGCGCCCAACATTTCCCCGGACACCAAGGACGGGATCGGGGGATGGAGCGAGGCGGAGTTCGCCAACGCCATGCTGCATGGCGTGTCGCCACGGGGTGAGCACTACTATCCGGCTTTTCCCTATCCTTCCTATGCGCGCATGGCGCCGCAGGACGTCGCCGACCTGTTCGCCTTCCTGAAGACGCTACCGGCAATCGAAGGGCGCGCGCCGGACCACCAACTGTCGTTCCCGTTCACCCTGCGCCGCGGCATCGGATTGTGGAAGCGGCTCTACATGCATGACGCGCCGGTGGTGGCGCTGGCCGCCGATGCTTCGGGTCTGGCCAGGCGCGGGCAGTATCTGGTCGAGGGACCGGGACATTGCGGCGAGTGCCACACGCCGCGCAGCATTACCGGCGGGCAGGACTATGAGCAGTGGCTGGCCGGTGCGGTCGCCGCCGAAGGTGCCGGCGTCGTGCCGAACATCACGGCGGGCGAGGGTGGTGTCGGCTCGTGGTCGGCCAGCGACATCGCCTATTATCTGGAAAGCGGTTTCACGCCGGATTTCGATTCGGTCGGCGGGGCCATGGTCTCCGTGCAGAAGAACATGGCCGAGCTTTCCAAGGACGACCGCGACGCCATCGCCGCCTATCTGAAGGCGGTGCCGGCAAAGCCTAACGGCTATCCATCTTCCCGGTGACTTTCAGCACGAAGGCATAGGTCAGGGCCTTTTCATCGAGCCGCGAGAAGCGACCCGAGGCGCCGGCATGGCCGGCGTCGAGATTCGTCTTAAGGAGCACCGGATTGTCGCCGCCGCCATGGGCGCGCAGCCGCGCCACCCATTTCGCCGGTTCCCAATAGGTGACGCGCGGATCCGTCAGACCGGCCAGCACCAGGATTGGCGGATAGGCGTGGGGTCCGATATTGTCGTAGGGAGAATAGGCCGCGATGGTGTCGTAATCCTGCCTCGAGGCGATCGGATTGCCCCATTCTGGCCATTCGGGCGGGGTCAGCGGCAGCGTGTCGTCGAGCATGGTGTTAAGCACGTCGACGAAGGGCACGGCTGCGACGATGCCGCCGAATGCTTCCGGCGCCATGTTGGTGACGGCGCCCATCAACATGCCGCCGGCCGAACCGCCCTCGGCGACGATGCGGTCATGGCTGGTGTAGCCTTCGGCGACCAGATGCCGGGCGCAGGCAATGAAATCGGTGAAGGTGTTGACCTTCTTCTCGCGCTTTCCGTCCTCGTACCAGGCATAGCCTTTTTCCTTGCCGCCGCGGATATGGGCGATGGCGTAGACGAAGCCGCGATCGACCAGCGACAGGCAGTTGGTGTTGAAGGAAGCGGGCATCGCCATGCCATAGGCACCGTAGCCATAGAGCAGGCAGGGCGCCGAACCGTCATGCGCCAGGTCCTTGCGGTGGACCAGTGAGATCGGCACCAGCTCGCCATCAGGGGCAGAGGCCATCAAGCGGCGGGTAACGTAGTCTTCGGGATTGTGACCCGAGGGCACTTCCTGCGTCTTGAGCAAGGTGCGCGTGCGCGTGCGCATGTCATAGTCGAACACCTGTTCGGGCGTCGTCATCGACGAATAGGAGAACCGCAGCGTGTCCGTGTCGTATTCGTAGGAGCCGTGCAGGCCGAGCGAATAGGCTTCCTCGTCGAAAGCGATCAAGTGCTCTTCGCCGGTGGCGCGCTCGCGCACGACGATGCGCGGCAGGCCGTCCTTGCGCTCGAGCCGCACCAGGAACCGGGCGAACGCCATGACCGACAGGATCAGCCGGTCAGGCTCGTGCGGCACGAGTTCGCGCCAATTGGCGCGGCCGGGATCGGTAACCGGCGCGGTGACGATCTTGAAATCCTTGGCGCCATCGGCATTGGTCAGGATGAAAAAGACGTCGCCGCCTTCTTCCAGGTCGTATTGCAGGCCGCTCTCGCGCGCCGCCACGAGGCGGGGAGCCGCCGAGGGATCGCCGGCGGGAATGATGTGACACTCCAAGGTCTCGTGGTCGTGTGCAGACACATAGATCCAGTCGTGAAGCCGGCTGCCGGAGACGTTGACGAAGAAGCCCGGATCGGTCTCGTCATAGATCAGGCGATCGTTTTCCGGCGCCGCACCGACGGCGTGGTAGAACACGCTTGAAGGGCGGTGGTTGGCATCGAGACGGGTGTAGAAGAAGCCGTTTCCGGCGGCATCCCATTCGCCTGAACCGCCGGTCTCGCCGACCGTGTCTTCGAGGTCCTTGCCGGTCGCAAGATCGCGGACGCTCAGCGTGTAGAGTTCCGATCCCTTGTCGTCATGGCCCCACAGAAGCCGTTTGTGATCGGGCGAATGATCCGCCCCGCCGAGGCGGAAGTAATTCTTGCCCTCCGCTTCCCTGTCGCCGTCGAGCAGCACTTCCTCCGCGCCGCCGTCGCGCGGGATGCGGAAGAAGCGCGGATATTCTCCGCCGGTGCGGAAGCCGCCGGCATAGGCGAACGGTCCATCGCGAGCCGGCACCGAGGTCTCGTCTTCCTTGATGCGGCCACGCATCTCGGCGGCGAGTGTCTTCTGCAGTTCCTCCGTGCCTCGCATCAGTTCCGCCTGATAGGCATTTTCAGCCTCCAGATGCGCGCGAATGTCCGGCGCCAGAAGAGCCGGATCGCGCAGCACATCCTGCCAATTGTCGGCGCGCATCCATGCATAGTCGTCGACGCGCTCGATGCCGTGCCGGAGGTCGGTGACCGGGCGGGCCTCCGGGCATGGGGTTGCGACGGTGGATGGAAAGGCTCTCGACGGCATTGGCTGTTCTTTCTCGATGGTCGGCAGGGCAGCGCGGCTCTAAGGTGTGGGGCGCATGAACAGGTCCTTCATGTCCCGTTCAATCGGCTTGAGGCAATGGTGAAACCGTAACTGCTTTCGGATTATCGCTTTTGGAGGACAGGAAAATGAAAAAATCAGGCTCGTTGATTGCCGTTGCGCTTCTGCTGTCGCTGGCAGGGGGGCAAGCCCAGGCGACGGTGTTTGCCGCCTGGCAGGTCACCGGCGTCTCGTGGGGCGACACGCTGAACGTCAGAAAATACCCCGCCAATCATTCTCAGAAGCAGACGGCCTATCCGAACGGCACGGTCCTGCAGATGACCGGCCGCTGCACCGGCGGGGTCGATCTGTTCGACATTGCCCGCCAGTCGGAATGGCGGCAGAAACAGGCCGTCCGCTATTCATGGTGCGAGGTGTGGCATGACCCAAGACGCAACGGCCAGTTCGTCACAGGCTGGGTCTACGGCAGATACATAGCGCCGGCGGATTGATGCGGATCATTCCTTTTCGAAACGCAAGGCGTGGCCGTTCATGCAATAGCGCTGGCCGGTCGGCGCCGGTCCATCGCCGAAGACGTGGCCCAGATGGGCGTCGCAATCGGCGCAGCGGATTTCGGTGCGCGACATGAACCATGAGCGATCCTTGTGCGCGCTGACGGCATCGTCGTCGACGGGCGCATAGAAGCTCGGCCAACCCGTGCCGGAATCGAACTTGGTCTCCGACGAGAACAGCGGCTTGCCACAGCAGACGCAGCGATAGGTGCCGCCTTCCTTGGTGTCCCAATCGGGACCGGTAAAGGCGCGCTCGGTCCCGTGTTCGCGGGTGACGTGGTACTGTTCCGGCGTCAGCTGGGCACGCCACTCCTCGTCGGACTTGTGTACTTTCGGCATGACTGTTTCGCTCATCGAATACTCCGGGCAATCGGTCGGCGTTAAGCCGCAAGGTGGTGCTGCATAATGTAGGTTCTATCGGCTGCAATGTCAGCGGGCTTGATGTGTCACTCTCTTGTGAATGGCGTCAATTCACCGCGCGCAACAGTTGCGCTCGCACCTTGTCCTGCCCAAGGTGAACGTCTATGTCACGTCTACGAATCGAAGGATGGGTTGAAGCATCTCAGCCGGTTGGGGAGATTACATGACGGCAGACAGCCAGTGGCTGACCTTTCTCGCACTGATGCTGCCGTTCGCAGCCGCCGCCGTGGCGCCTTTTCTGACCCGGCTTCTGCACCACAACGCCGCCTGGGTGCTGGCGCTCGCGCCGGCGTTGATTTTCCTGCATTTTACCGGCTTTCTGGGTGCCATCGCCGATGGACAGGCGTTGACGGGCGGTTATGCCTGGATCCCCAGCCTGCAGGTGGATTTCTCCTGGTATCTCGACGGGTTGTCCGTCACTTTCGCTCTTTTGATCACCGGCATCGGCGCGCTGATCGTGCTCTACTCGGGTGGATATCTGAAAGGGCATGAGCAGCAGGGGCGGTTCTTCTCCTTCATTCTCATGTTCATGGGCTCGATGCTCGGGCTCGTCGTCGCCGATTCCTTCCTGACACTGTTCGTTTTCTGGGAACTGACGTCGATCACCTCGTTCCTGCTGATCGGCTTCGATCATTCGCGCGCCGCCTCACGGCGGGCAGCACTCCAGGCTTTGATCGTTACCGGCATGGGCGGTCTTTCGCTGCTGGCAGGCCTGCTGGTGATCTGGGGCGCCACCGGCGCCAATTCCCTTTCGGCGCTGATGGCCACGGGCGATGCGCTGCGCGAGGCGCCCGTCTATCTGGCTGCGCTCATTCTCGTCCTCGGCGGCGCCTTCACCAAATCGGCGCAGTTCCCGTTCCATTTCTGGCTGCCCAACGCGATGGAAGCGCCGACGCCCGTTTCTGCCTACCTGCACTCGGCAACCATGGTGAAGGCCGGCGTTTACCTGGTGATGCGGCTCAACCCCGTTCTGGGCGAGACCGCCGCCTGGGAGACGATCCTGCCCGTCTTCGGCGGCACGACGCTGGTCGTCGGCACGCTGCTTGCCGTGCGGCAGACCGATCTGAAACTGATGCTGGCCTACACCACGGTCGCCTCGCTCGGCCTGCTCGTGATGCTGACAGGCTTTGGTTCGGAGAAGGCGATCGAGGCAGCCGTGCTCTACCTGGTGGCACATTCGATGTTCAAGGGAGCGCTGTTCATGGTCGCCGGCCTCATCGACCATGAATCCGGCTCGCGCGACGTCACCAAGCTGGGCGGGCTGCGCGCCGCCATGCCGATCACCTTCGCGGCTGCCGTTCTGGCCGCCTGCTCGATGGGCGGATTGCCGCTGTTCTTCGGCTTCCTGGCCAAGGAAGAGATCTACGCAGCGCTCGGCTTCGCCGACGGCTGGACGACGGCGCTGACCGTGGTGGCCATGGTCGGCAACGGGCTGATGTTCGCAATCGGCTTTGCCGTGGCGCTAAAGCCGTTCCTCGGCGCGCCGGTGAAGACGCCCAAACATGCGCATGAAGGGCCTGTCCTGTTGTGGCTGGGACCGCTTGTCCTGGGCGGTCTCGGCCTGGTGTCGGCGCTGGTCTCCACGGTCAGTCATCAACTGATCTCGAGCCCGATGTCGAGTGCGGTGGCCGGTGAGCCGGTGACGGTGACGATCTCGACGGTGCCGCATGTCGGCCTGCCGTTGATCCTTTCCGTGGTGACCGTCGCCTTCGGCGTTGCCGCCTTCCTGATGCTGGATCGCGGGAGGGCGCTGATGGTGCGCCTGTTGAATGCCATCGGCTGGGGGCCGGACAAGGGGTTCGACCAGGCGTTGGCCGGAACGACGAAACTGTCCTTCGGCGTCACCAACATCATCCAGAGCGGCCGTCTGGACTACTATATGACGGCGACCTTCGTCGCTCTTGCCGCCGCGCTGCTGATCCCGATGGTGACGTTCGGCGAAATGCCCGCAGTCCCCGATTTCCCCGTCATGCCGTTCTATGAATGGATCGTGCTGTTGATCGGCATCATCGGCGTCGGTGCGGTGATCTATGCCCGCGACCGCCTGACGGCGATCGTCTGCCTGGGCATCCAGGGGTTCGCGGTGGCGCTGCTGTTCATGCTGCTCGGCGCGCCGGATCTTTCGTTCACGCAGTTCATGGTCGAAACGCTGTCGGTCGTCATCCTGGCGCTGGTGATGACCAGGCTCAGGCTGTCACCGACGGATCATCGGCCGACCTCCGAGAAGATTAGCGATGTGCTGGTCGCCGGTGCGTGCGGCGCGGCGCTCGGCCTGATGCTGCTGCGCGTGACCCAGGTGCCGTTCAATGCGGAGTTGAGCGATTTCTTCGCCGCCAATTCGCGGGTGATCGCCCATGGGCGCAACATCGTCAACGTCATCATCGTCGACTTCCGCGGGGCCGATACGCTGGGCGAGATCGCGGTGGTGATGATCGCCGGCCTTGCCATCCTGGCGTTGGTGCGTATCCGCAGCGCCAAGCCAGCCAAAGCGGCGGGGGAGGGCTGACATGCGGACGCTGATCTTCCGAACCATCGCCCCGTATCTGACCAGCCTGATGGTGCTGTTCTCGATCTTCGTGCTGCTGCGCGGGCACAATGATCCCGGCGGCGGCTTCATTGGCGGGCTGATCGCCGCCTCCGCTTTTGCCATTTACGGCATCGCCTGTGGGGTCTCGCCGGTGCGCCGCGCCTTGTATTTCCACCCGATGGCGATTTCCGGCTTCGGCTTGCTGCTCGCCGCGCTTGCCGGCTGGCTGTCGCTGTTTTTCGACGTGCCATTCCTGACGGGTCTGTGGACGACGGTCAGCATTCTCGGCCTGCCGGTCGACCTTTCGACGGTGCTGTTCTTCGACATCGGCGTCTATCTGGTGGTCGTTGGCTCGATCACCTCCATTGCGCTGGCGCTGGAAGAAAGGGAGCACGGCTGATGGAAGTCGCTCTTTCCGTTTTTGTCGGCATCTTCTTTGCCGTCGCGATCTACCTGATGCTGTCGAAGCACATCATTCGCATCCTGCTCGGCGTCTCGATCTTCGGCAATGCGGTCAATCTGACCATTTTCACCGTCGGGCGGGTGGTGCGCGAAGTGCCGCCGATCATTCCGGAGGCATTGCAGACGCCCGACACGATCACCGCCAATCCGCTGCCGCAAGCGCTGATCCTGACGGCGATCGTGATTTCCTTCTCCATCTTCGCATTCCTTCTTGTTCTGGCCTTCCGCACCTATCAGGAGCTGGGCACCGACGACACGGACGGCATGCGCGTAGCCGAGCCCGAGGGCGAGCCGCTGCCTCCGCTGGGATATTGAGACGCCGATGGCCGCTGAATCCGTAGATATTTCTCAAGCCATGGTCACCGCGCCGGCGACGCTCGGCGACTGGCTGGTCGTCGCGCCTGTCGCCATACCGATCGTTTTCGGCGCCATCCTGCTGATGGTGCGGCATGAGACGCGCCTGCATGCGGGGCTCGCCATCGCCGGTCTCGTGGCAACACTCGCCGCGAATGCCGGACTGTTAAGCCGGGTGCTGAGCGACGGGCCGCAGGTGATGACGATGGGGCGCTGGCTGCCGCCCTTCGGTATTTCGTTCACCGCCGATGCGCTCGGCGCTTCGCTGGCGCTGGTGGCGACGCTGGTGGCGGTCGTCTGCGCGCTCTATGCGATGAAGGACATTGGCGCGACTGGCCGGCGTTACGGGTTTTATCCGTTCATGCTGTTGATGATGGCCGGCGTCGGTGGATCGTTCCTGACGGGCGACGTTTTCAATCTCTATGTCTGGTTCGAGGTCTTCCTGATCTCTTCCTTCGGCCTGCTGATCCTCGGCTCCAGCCATCGGCAGCTCGATGGCGCGACGAAATACGCGATTCTCAACCTGGTCGGCACGACGCTTTTCCTGACGGCGACGGCGTTTCTCTACGGCACATTCGGCACGCTCAACATGGCCGACATCGCCCGCAAGGTGGACGCGCTGCGCGAGACGGGCCCGCTGATGACGCTGACCGTGCTTTATCTGCTCGCCTTCGGCATGAAAGCGGCGGCCTTTCCGCTGAATTTCTGGCTGCCGGCGTCCTACCACACGCCGAGCATCGTCACGGCGGCACTGTTCGGCGGTGTCCTGACCAAGGTCGGGGTCTATGCCCTGCTGCGCGTTTTGGTGATGCTGTTTCCGCTCGAACGGGCGGTGCTGTCGGACCTCATCGCCTGGGTTGCGGCCGGCACGATGATCATTGGCATCATGGGTGCACTGGCCCAATCGGATATCCGCCGGGTACTCGGCTTCGTCGTCATTTCCGGCGTTGGCGTGATGATGGCGGGTATTGCGCTCGGCACGGAGCAGGGGCTGACCGGCACCGTGCTTTATGCCTTCCACTCGATCCTTGTCATGACCGCGCTGTATCTGCTGGCCGGCGTGATGAACGAGTTGGGTGGCAGTTACTCGCTGCATGAACTTTCCGGGCTTTATCGGCGTTACCCGCTCCTGGCGGCCTTCGCCCTGCTCCTGGTGTTGGCGGTGGCGGGCCTTCCGCCGGCATCCGGCCTGTGGCCGAAGGTGCTGCTGGTTCGCGCATCGCTCGATGCGGGGCTGCCCTGGCTGTCCTTCGCCATTCTCCTGACCGGGCTTTTGACCACGGTGGCGATGGGGCGGGTCTTCATCCTGACCATCTGGCGGCAGAAGGCGGACGCGGCCCCGGATGGCGCCGCGCCGGCGCACCCGACGATTGGTTATGCGGCGCTTGCCGTGCTCTCATTGCCGGTCCTGCTGCTAGGGCTTTATCCGGAGCCGTTCATCCGCGTGGCGGAGGCATCGGCGACAGGGCTTCTCGATGCTTCGGCCTATGTTGGCGCGGTCTTTCCCACGGAGGTGCGGCCATGAGGCTACCGCTGATCAACATCCTCCTGGCGCTGATATGGACCTCGGTCAGTGGTTCGTTCAGCCTGGCCAACTTCATCTTCGGGTTGCTGCTTGGCGCCGGCACGCTGTATCTGATACGCGAGCAGGTTGGCTCGCTCGGTTATTTCGCCCGCAGCATCCGGCTGATCTCGCTGTTTCTGCTGTTCCTCTACGAACTTGTCTTGTCGGCCTGGCGCGTGGCGTTGCTGGTGCTGTCGCCAACGATGAACCTGAAGCCGGGCATCTTCGCCTATCCGCTGAAAGTCGACCGGGATTTCGAGATCACGCTGCTGGCCAATCTGATCACGCTGACGCCTGGCACGTTGTCGGTGGATGTGTCGGAGGACCGCCGGTTCCTGTATGTTCACGCCATCGACTGTTCATCGCCCGACGCGTTGCGCCGCGACATTGCCGAAGGTTTCGAACGCAAGATCATGGAGGCGTTTCGATGAGCGCAAGTCAGGAGTTCCTGGATTTCGCCGTGCTGGCAGCGCTGGCCTTGCTCAGCCTGTCGTTTCTCCTGACGGTGGTGCGGGTAATCGTCGGACCGAGCCTGCCCGACCGGGTTCTGGCGCTCGACATGCTGGTGACGACCGCCATCGGTTTCATCGCCGTGATCGGCATTCGCACCGGCTTCACGCTCTATCTGGATATCGCCATCGCACTCGGACTGGTCGGGTTTCTCGCGACCGTGGCATTTGCCCGTTTTGTGCTCAGCCGTCGCTATGAGCAAGAGTTCGTCAAGCAGGACACACGCGGCATATACGGGAACAACGAGCCATGATGGATGCCGCGCAGAACCTGATCGCCGGCGGGTTGATCATCATCGGGGCGGCTTTCACTTTGATTGCCGCCATCGGCTTGCTGCGCCTGCCCGATCTTTACGTGCGCATGCACGCGGCGTCCAAGGCCGGCACGCTGGGTGCGTGTGTCATGCTGATCGCGCTGGCCGTATTTGCGGACGATCAGGCTGTTGTTACGCGGGCGCTCGCCGCAGTGGTGTTTTTCTTGCTGACCGCGCCGATATCCGCGCATCTGTTGGCCAAAGCAGCCTATGCGGCTGGTTACAAGCTTTGGGACCGTTCGGTCCACGATGACATGGCAGGCGCGGAACGCAGAAGTGCAGCGCAAGATCTGGCTGATGACGAAGCCTGATACTTCGCACGAAGAATCTGCGAGTGAGTGGCATAAGCCGGTTCAATGTTGAACAAACCCTCTCAAGGTTGTGAAAAGCAACCTCTGGGTTGCTCAAAATGCCCTCTTTGAGGGAACGGCGCATGCTCTTCAAGTGATGTCTTCCAGGTCAAAATTAATTCATAACCGCGTTGCCTTCGGCGTATTCGGCTCGTCGTCCGGGTCATTCTGGTGGATTTTCCTATGAATGCGCGTTCTGGTGTCTATCAAAGCCATTTGGAAACTTAAATTTCCGCATTTTTTGGAATAAAGTTCATATTCTTGATATGAGATAAACAAATCAATTTTTGACTCACCTTGCCTTAAGCTGCAAAAAGTGAGTTGACCGCGAGCGCCAAAAGCCCGATATGATCGCGCGACCTCGGGAATCAGACAAAAAGATAGTCAAAAGACGGTTTCCGAAAGAAGCCTCGTAAAGAATCATAATGAGGCACGAAAAACAAAACTGACGTTGGGGCAAGGTAACGAAAATGAACGAAGAGCTGATAAAAAACGACAGTATGCTTATTGAGCTGACGGCGGAAGTTGTCGCTGCCTATGTTAGTAATAACCCGGTTCCCGCTTCCGAACTTCCCAATCTGATCGCGGATGTCCATGCGGCACTGGGCCGCGTGAGCGGCTCGTCTGAGCCCGCGCCGGCCGAAAAGCAAAAGCCGGCGGTTAATCCCAAGCGGTCTGTGCATGACGACTATATCATCTGCCTTGAAGATGGTAAGAAGTTCAAATCGCTCAAGCGCCACCTGATGACCCATTATGGCATGACGCCTGAGCAATATCGCGAGAAATGGGGTCTCGATGCGAATTACCCCATGGTTGCGCCGAGCTATGCGGTTGCGCGTTCGCAACTGGCCAAGCAAATGGGCCTCGGTCGCAAGCCCAGGGGAAAATAGGCGTTCTCCCGAGTGTGTCTTGCGTAGCTATGACCGATTGGCGGCGCCCTTGGGCGCCGCTTTTTTGTTTGGGACGGGGGCAGGGGCGCGCGACAGTCGTTGCAATGCCTGGCTGAGCGCGATGTGACGGTTGAGGTCGTAGCTCCAGTGGCCCCGTGTGCCCTTGAGCCTTTCGCGCTCGACCAGCCGCCTCAGCCGCCGCCGCAATTCCCGGCGCTCCGCATCGGGTGCCTGCAGGGCCGATGAGAGGTCTATTCCGCAAATCAGGAACAGCGCCACCATCTGACGGGCTTCCATGCGATGTGTTTCCTTCGCCCTGCAGAACGCCTCGATTTCACTTCTTGCCAGTGTCATTCTTGCCAGTGCCATGCCGGACCTCGGTTTCCAGGGACGTCCGACTATGAGGCGCTTTGCCGAGGCGGGGATAAACAGAGCCACGGAAAATGACCGTCCCGCTGTTTTATCGTTTGTTGTTAAAGAGATAATCCTTCCGTTAACAATTATATGTTCCTAATTTGTTCCCGTCCGGCGCGGCATGGGATATAAGAATTTATTCCTCTTTGTGGGAAGGGATGAATTCAGTGCCATCAAGTGCGACGAAGCAAACAGAGATCAAGTTGGCGAGGGCCGGCCTGCCGGCCGGCACACCGGAGCTGGCGTTGGAGCGCCGGCTCAGCCCGATAGCGGAGGAGCGGGTTGCCGAAGTCTGCGAATGCGTTCTGGACATCGTTGCCGCATTGTTCAACGTCAGTGGACGGGAACTGCGCGAAACCGGACGGTCATCGACCAGCGTCACGCGCGTGCGGCAGATCGGCATGTATGCCGCTCATGTCACTTTGGGATTGAACATGGCTGAGGTTGGGCGCGGTTTCGGGCGCGACCGGACGACGGTTCAATATGCCTGCCATCTGGTGGAGGACATGCGCGACGACGAAGATTTTGACAGCGTCGTGAACATGACCGAGCGTGTCGTTGCAGTCGCTTTCCGTCACACGGAGGTGCGTTGAGATGCAAAACCAGGACAGGATCGAACCGCACACGCAACGCCAGCGGCTGCGTGCCATCCGTTTTTTGCGTGGCGGTACGGCTTCCAGCCGTCCGGCGGCCCAGGAAGGACGAGTGCTGTTGCAGAACAGCGATGGCGGAACCATCGCGCTGCACAAGAGCGTTCTGGATGGGCTGAAGCGCGACGGAATACTGACCTGCAAGGATGACGGGCAGGTGATGCTCAGCGATGTGGGAGAAGCCCGCGGCCGGCGCGACGAAGCCGCCACCGAGCCGTTCCGCGCCCAGCATTGGCAGATCGAGCATCGCTCCATCATGATGACGCGCGGCCGACAGGACGTAACGGCCAATCTCGCCGAATCGCCGCTTGGCCAGCTCGCTCGGCGTCGCACACGCAGCGGCGAACCGTTCCTGACCCAGGCCGAGTTCGACGCGGGCGAGCGGTTGCGGTCGGACTACACGCGCGGCCAGATCATGCCGCGGTTGAGCGCCAATTGGGTGGCGACCGTTTCGGCGGGCAAGCGCGGCAGTGGACCTGGCGGTGCGGCCCAACTGACGGAAGCCGCACTTTCAGCGCGCCAGCGGGTCGACCGGGCGTTGGTCGCCATCGGACCTGAACTGGCCGGCGTGCTGGTCGACATCTGCTGCTTCCTGAAAGGTTTCGAGCAGGTGGAAACCGAGCGGGGCTGGCCGGTGCGCTCGGCAAAGGTCGTGTTGAAGACGGCACTCGGCGCGCTTGACCGCCACTATGACCCGCGCAGTGGCGGGAGCGGCACGAGGAACCGGCCGATCCTGCATTGGGGAGCGGAGGACTACCGCCCAAGGGTGGCGTAGAGATGTGCCATGCGCCCAGTCGCGCGCTTTGCTTCCTTAACCGCCCACGACGGGCTGGCCTTCCTGTCAGCCCGTCGTTGCCGCGACGGCCTTTGCTTCTTCCTGGATGCGCTTGACCATGGCGCGCAGTCCGTTGGCGCGCTGGGGGGTGAGATGCTCGTCGAGACCAAGCTTGCGCATCACGCCTTCGGCGTCGACCTCCAGGATCGCGCTCGCCTTCTTGCCGGAGAACAGAAACAGCATGATGGCCACCAGGCCGCGCACGATGTGTGCATCGGAATCGCCCTTGAAGTCCAGGACGGGATCCTCGCCGTCGCCGTGCTGTGTGTACAACCAGACCTGGCTGACGCAGCCGCGCACCCGGTGCGCCTCGTCGCGCACGGCCTCCGGATAGGGCGGCAGCGCATTGCCCAGATCGATGATGTAGCGATAGCGCTCTTCCCAATCGTCCAGGAAGGCAAAGTCGTCATAGATGGTTTCGAGTGTTGTGGTCATGATCCCGGATATAGTGGTTGTCCGGTCGGTCGTCACGGAAAATTCCGGATGGGCGGATGCCGTTGGCGGGCATCACGCAAAGCTACTCGGCGGCTGGTATGCTGCCGGTGGTGAGCGGCTCTTCGCCCGCCGGTGCTTCGTCTTCGATCATCTCGTAGGCGATGCGTGCGCTCTCGCGGGCCCGGACACCGATGGTCTGGAGGGCGGCTTTTCCGGTGGCGCACACTTCCGGCTTGCGCTCGCAGATGCCGACCATGTCGCTGACGGCTTCACGCGCCGCGCTCAAGGCCTGCAGCGGCCCGACTTGCGCGGTTTCCGCATCGCCCCCACCGCCGATCGGCACGAGCAGCAGCACCAGCGACAACCAGAAGATAGCCCGAATGAGAAAGCCCATAATTTCCCTGCCCCGTTTCAAGGCGCCAGTTCCTTGCTCTTTCGAGCGTCCCGTTGAGGACAATGCCATCGGTGCGCAAAAGAGCCGTTGAGATTTTTGTTCAAATTAGACGCTCTTTTTTCAAGAAGGCGCAAAGATCGGCATTTGACGCAAGCACGGTTCAAAGGACGTGGACCCCTTCACCACCGATTTACCATATAGGGCGTTGATCCGATTGAAGTCTGCCGGTTCAGGTCTCTGGGAAACGACCGGGCCCGGCGATCCGATAGATGCGTCGATTTGGTGAGGCACTGTTAACCATGACGGCATTCGGCCTGGTTTTTCGCGACGGATTTGCCGATTTACACCTGCCCGAAGCGCCTTCGGCAGTGTCGTTTATCCTTTCCTTAAACGCTCGGTGCGAGGTTCGTCCGAGAACAAGAAAACGTCGAACGGACAAAGCGAGAGCGCGTCGAGTTGAGTTCACGAGCATCTCTATATCTGGAGTGGCCCTCTGCCGTGGCGGCAGCATGTGGGCGTCTTATCCACCCCTCGGTGGACGAGGCCGGCGAGCGCATGCGCCAGTCGCGCATGGTGGCCATTCTGTTTGCCGCGCCCTTCCTGTTTGCTGGCTCTGCCGTGCAGCTCCTGTCGGAGGCATGGGGCGTGGCGCAGGCGCTGGCGTTAGGGTGCGCGGCATTCGGCCTGTGCTGGATGCTTGCCACGGTGATTCTCGCTACCGCGCGGCGTGGTGCTGCCGAGATCGTCGCTCTGGGGCTGGGGATCGTTGCCGTGGCGGGCCTCGTTGCGGCTGCCGGCGGCCTGGCTTCGCCGCTGGCGATCATGGCTGTCGCGCTGGCGGTCGAGGCATTCTGGGTCGCCGGCACACGGCGCGCCCTGATCGTCGGCGCGGGGGCGTCGTTCATTGCTGCTGTTCTCGGCGGCGGGCTTGCGGCGATGATGGCGAGCGGCTCGACGGCGATCGCCCCTTCCGCTGCCCAATGGCTCCTTCCGGTCGTCTATGCATTGACGCTCATTGTGCGCCTGCCGGCGTTGCGCCCGGCGCAGGGCCTTCAGGCGCCGACGGATGAGGACGGCATCCTGGCGGCGCGCATGAACGCGCTTGTGCTGCATCTGAACAAGTCGGGCGAGGTGAGCAAGGCGTCGCGACAGGCCGGTGACCTGCTTAAGGTGCGCAGCGATATCCTGCTCGGATCCGGCTTTTTCGAGCGGCTTCATGTCGCCGACCGGGTCGCCTATCTTTGTGCATTGTCTGAAATCGGCTCGGGCGCTCAGGCGCGGCAAACAAGCGTTCGTCTGCGTATGCCAGTCGATGAGGGCGATGCCAGGGTGCCCGGATACCGGCGATTTGGCATCGAGCTTGTTGCCGGCGCAAAGCCGGATGAAACCCTCGCAATCGTCCGCGACGAGGGCGACAGAGCGCAGTTGGAGAGCGAAATCTCCGACGCACGCGAACGCGAGCGTGCGACGCAGGTGGAGAGCAAGCGCGTGCTGGCCGCGGTGAGCCACGAGTTGCGCACGCCGCTGAACGCAATCCTCGGCTTTTCCGATACCCTGCTGACGGAGATTTTCGGCAAGTTTGCCGACGCGCGGCAGCGCGAATATGTCCAGTTGATTCATGAAGCGGGCGGACATCTGCTTGCAGTGGTCAATGCGACGCTAGAAGTGTCGAAGATCGAATCGGGCACCTATGTGCTGCACCCGGAAGCCTTCTCCTTTGCCAACGCGGTCGAGGCGAGCCTGGCGCTGACCATGCCACGTGCGGCGGAGCGCTCGATCGACGTGAAGGTCGCCATCGATGAGGACGTGGGCATCGTCCATTGCGACCGCCGCGCCGTCCAGCAAGTGTTGATTAATCTCCTGTCGAATGCAGTCAAGTTCACGCCGGCGCATGGCGAGATCGTCATTTCGGCGCAGCGAGTGGGCGACCGCATCGATTTCAGCGTTGCCGACAATGGCGTCGGCATTGCCGCCGACGATCTGCAGCGCATTGGTGAACCGTTCATGCAAGTACGCTGCCAGGCGACGCGCCACGTCGAAGGCACGGGCCTTGGGCTTGCCCTGGTCAGGGGACTGGTCGGGTTGCAGGGCGGCGGGGTGATGATAGACAGCGCGCCGGGCGAGGGCACACGGGTGACCGTTTCACTGCCGGTCGGCGCCGGCACGACGAAGGATGACTTGAGCCGGACAACGACACCGGTGATCGACGATGAGTGGAAGCATGAAGAATACCGCAAGACGGCCTGAACCGCAGACCACCTTTGGCAGCTTGCTGCGCGCGGGCCTGGCGGGCACCGGCATGGCCATTGTCAGAAACCCGCTCGCCGTCGGTGGAACGACGGCGTTCCTCGTCTCGTTTGCCTTCGTTTCGGCAAACGCGCTGTGGTATCAGCCGCACTTCCACTCGGGCGCGCTGATCTCGACACGCGAGCCGGTCTATGTGGACAGGACGCCGGAGGCTACCGTCGTGCCGAGCGCCGTCCGGCGTGTGCCTGAGCCGGCGCAAGCCGCGATCAAGCCAAGCAACGACACCACGGGTGCCATTCCTCCCGATCGTCCGGAAGCGGCTGAAAGCGGGGACGCGACCGTGCGCCAGGTGCAGAAGGTGCTGGGCGATCTCGGTCTCTATCAGGGCACGATCGACGGCCTGCAGGGGCCGCAGACGCGCACCGCCATCGGCAATTACCGACGCATCGTCGGCTTGGAGCCATCCGAAACGGTCGACGATTCATTGCTGCACCAGCTCGGCTTGAAGGCCGCCGCTGCTGCGGCTCCCCAAGACACTCCGACTCAAGCCGTTCCGACCCTAGAGGTTCCGGTCCAAGCGATTCCGGTCCAAGCGATTCCGGCACCGACGCCGAGACCCAGTTTGGCGCGTCAGGCACCGCAGGTGCAGAACGAGCCGGCTGCCCCGGTACGCACCGCCGCCCTGGAGGACGAGGCTGACGCCACCGTCATGCGGATCCAGGCCGGGCTCAAGGCGTTCGGCAATGACGCCATCGAGGTCGACGGCGTTCTGGGCCGTGACACCGAGTTGGCGATCCGCGAGTTTCAGAGCCTGTTTGGCCTCGAAGTGACCGGACAGCCGGACGCGTCATTCCTCGCCAAGATGCGCGACGTCGGTTTGACCAACTGACGCAGCCCTGGCCGTGCGATGGCTTCTACCGTCTCGGTGTATCCCTCCTGTGCTTTGACGCTGCCGCCGGCGATACCAATTGCATCATAAATGCTGTAGATCGGCCGGGCGGAGACAGGTTTTCATGCGCCTCACCAGCGAATTCTGGGTTTCGGCCCTGACAAAACGCATTTTCTCAGAGGGCGGCTTCGCCGCCGTCGGGCAACGAGGCGCGCGCGAGGCGGGGTCGATCTTTATCGTCGTGCGCGATCGGATGGGGCGGCAGGCCTTGTATGGGCCGGCGGCACAGGCAAGCTACGCCGGCGCCCGTCCCGCCGGACGGCAGTTCGCATTGATTGCGCGGGATGCGCAGCAGAAGATCGACGAGAAGCTCGACCGCGAGCGGCGTTTCGACCCGGATTTCTGGATCGTCGAGATCGAGTTGAACGATGTCGATCAGGCCGAAGGCTACTTCGAAATTGCCGCCGACTGAGGTTCCGCGTCTTGATTGCCGCCGACGTTAGACCGGTTCGGCGTTTCATAGAAACGCCGAACCGGTCTATCTCTTTGTTTTTCCGCATTTATGCGGACGTCAGGTGAAACCACCTGACTGCAAAACTCTAGGGTGGGCGGCCTGCCATTGCCGCAGCCGCCTTTGCGCCGTCTCGAGAGAGAGCGCCCGATACCGCTCGACAAACAGGCGGATCGCCGGGCGATTTGAAAGTTGCGCTGGAAAATGCGTCGCGGCTATCAGGAAGGCTTCGGCATCGCCCAGGCCGAGCAGACGCAGGCCTGTCATCAATTCGCTGGGTGTGACGAACCCGACAATTCGCCGGGCCCTGTCGATGGAGATGCCGAGCCTGTCGGCGAGTGCCGAGACGAACTTGCCTTCATCGTCGGCAAGGGCGGCGTCGCGAAGGTCCTGATCGACGCGGACCTTCGCGCTTTCCATCTGCGTTGAAGGAAGAGGAGCTTGTGTCGGCGCAACATCGCGCTGAGCTGTGGCGCGCATCATCGAGAGAAGCTTGTCCCGCACCGCTTGTTCGGGCATGCCGGGCTGGTCCGACTGCTGGCGGCGCGGTGAAACGGGATGGCCGAGGCTTGCGCCTTCCTGCGCGGCCATGGCTCGGATCAGGGCGGCGATGGCAGGGTTGAGGGCGCCGCGCCGCCCGATGACACGCGCATGCGGCAGACCGTGCTGGGCTATCAAGCTGATGAGGTCGACGTCGGACAGGGCCTTCGAACGGACCAGGAGTGGCGCGGAAATCTCGATGGGTTCGTCGCACAGGCGGCGCAGCAAACCCGGCGGCGGGGCGGGGCATTCGCACAGGACGGCCGCCGCATAGCGCCGCGCCTCGACCGGCACGGCGGGAAACAGGGGTAGAGTGAGAGCGTCGAGCTGGGCAATTTCGCTGCGGGTCGGCCGGGTGAGGGTGGCAAAGGCGGAGATGGCGGCATGGAAAAGCCGTTCCGCCTTATGCGCTTCCCCGCCTGAAGCAAGCTGCCTGAAAATAGCGGATGACACGCAGACCAACACCTGTAAGAGACACGACCATGAGGAGTCCAATGCGGCGGGTGAGCCACCCGGATCCGGCACAAGGGAAGATACGCTTATTCCCTTAGCAAGCTGTTAACCGGTTTCTTTAGAATTTCGTTCAGCATTTCCGCCGGTGCTCAGGAACGTCCGTAACGAAACGTTAACCATGAACAGGCTCTACTTCCGGCAGGAGGCGTTGCGTACCACTCCAGCCCAGCAAGGGAACGCAATGTCATGGCAATCATTCTGAACTTTGTGCCGAGGCCGCGGCAAGCGCCGTCAGGCTCATTGGGCCGGCGACGGGGCGAAGCAGCGATCATCATTTTCCCCGGCGTGCGCTATGAGAAGCGCGATGGGCCGTTGAACGATGGCGATGGAGGCGACCGGCCGCGCGATGCGCGACACGGGCTGACAAAGCCATAGCGCCACCGGACGAGCGAAACAGGCGGCGAATGGCAGGCTCACCTCACAAAGGTGCGCAGCGCACGCTGTCGAGGAATTCCGAAACGGCGGCGCGCCAGCTCTCGTCGGGAACGAAAACGCGCACCAGCGCCATGCCTTCCGTGACATCGGCCTGAACCAAAACCGACTGTTCGAGCGCTTCGGGCAGGCCTTTGCGCAACTCCAGCGTCTGCGGCGGATCGGCGATCACCACGTCAAGCGTTCGTTGCTGCGCGCTGCGGTCGTTGAGGCTGAACACGTTCAGTCCGTCGCGGTCATAGATGGACATCGACCAGAACGGAACGCGCCCGTCCGCCAATATGCGGGTCATGCCGGTCGAAAGATCAAATCGGCAGACCGACGCCTCGATCAGCGGATTGTCGATGAACGGCCTGTCCCCCTCGGTTCCCGCGGCGCTATGAACGAGTGGCACGGTGGAATAAAGGTCGGCCCTGGCGGCGAGCGCTGCCCACACATCGCGCTCGGAATAGATCGGCAGCAGAGACAGGATGGCGATGTGCACCATCGCCGCGCCGAACAGGCCAAGCAACAGAATGCGCAACGCGTTAAACATCGCAGCCCACCCGAGTGATGCGCGGCAGGTCGATTTCATCGACACGCGCGCCGGTCGAGATCGGCGTATCGAAAAGCGTGAGCACCAGGAGCATCGGACCGCGCCCTTCGACCGCCAGCCAATTGCCCGGATGCGCATGCCTGCCGAGCGAGATGCTCAGTTGCTGTTTTTCCCGCCACAGGAGGGACTGTGAGTGCAGGGCAGCGGAAAAGCGCTCCGGCGCCTGCAATGCGCGCCGGGTCGGTCCCGCCGCATACAGCGTGAAGAAGCGCACCGCCGGCACGGGTCCCTCGATCAGATAGCTGCATTGGCGCAACAGCGGCGCACCGGCATCATCATGATCGGCGATGAAGCTCACGCCTTCGGCCTGGCCGAGGGCCAATTCGCCAATCCGCGCCGAGCGGGCGCGCGCATAGGGGTCGGCCTGCCGTGTGCCTGCCCTGGGAAAGGTGGTCCAGGCGCCGACATCGACCGAGCCGATGGAGCGGGTGGTTTCGAGCGCAAGCCAAGCGCTGCCGGTCCCCGCACCAAGGGCAATCAGCAAGACGGTGGCGACCTGGAGGATTGTCTTCAACATGCTGGTTCTGATCTGGCGTGTGCCACTCCCCATACCCCTGATGCATCCGCAGGCTCAACGGGGGCGGACGTCGGAAAAGCGAAACTCACAGGGCGGACAGGGTTTCGATTTGCGGGGAGGGCTTGAGAGGCGGTGCTTTCTCGAAGGCTTGCGACAGGTTTTTCAGGAAAGCGGCGCTGCTTGCCGAAAGCGCCAGCGGCAATGCGCCGTTCTCCGGCGCCTGGCCGTTTTGCGCGACCTCGCCCGAAATCGCCTGGTCGCTGTCGATTCGCATCGGGCCATCAACGCCCGGCAGCGGCTTCAGATCGACGTTCTGATGCGCATAGGTCATTAAGCGTTGCCAGACCATGGCCGGCAACGAACCGCCCGTCATGCGGCGGGTCGGGTGGAAATCGTCATTGCCGAGCCACACGGCGGCGACGTAATTGCCGGTGTAGCCAACATACCATGCGTCACGATAGGACTGGGTGGTGCCGGTCTTGCCGGCCGAGCGCGTCATCGGCAGGGCGGCCCGGCGGCCCGTCCCATGCTCCGGCACCTGGATCAGCATCTGGTTCATGGAGGCGGTGGCCTTTTCCGACAGGACGCGTCGCGGCGGCGGCGCATCGCGTGCCTTGTCGTAGACGAGGTTGCCGGAATGGCTGAGAAGTTGCGAAATGCCGAAACGGGTTCCGGCAAAACCGCCATTGGCGAAGACGGAGAAACCCGTCGCCTGATCGAGCGCGGTCATGCCCGAGGTGCCGAGCACCATTGTCTTGTGGCCGTTGAGCGGCGATTCGATGTCGAACGACTTGACCAGCGTGATGATCGGATCGATGCCGAGATGATCGCGCGCCAGCCTGACGGGCACGGTGTTGTAGGATTTGATGAGCGCCGTGGTCAGCGTCACCCGGCCGGCATAGCCGCGGCCGTAATTGCGCGGTGCCCAATTGCCCCAGGAGATCGGCCCGTCGGAAATCAGTGAACCGGGTTCGAAGCCGCTTTCCATTGCCACCGCGTAGACATAGGGCTTGAAGGACGATCCGGTCTGCCGCTCGGCGCGGGTGGCGCGGTTGAACTGGCTGGCGCCGTAGTCGCGCCCGCCGACGACGGCGCGCACCGCGCCATCGGTGTCCATCAGCACGATGGCGCCCTCGGAGACGTCGTAGTCCTTGCCGTGCTGGCGCAGGTGGAACTCGAGCGATTCCTCGGCGGCACGCTGCAAATTGGGATCGATCGTCGTGCGCGCCACCAGTGAATGGGTGGCGCCGTCGGGGATGATCTTCTTGACCTCTTCAAACGCCCAATCGAGGAAATAGTCGGGACTGTCGGCGCCGCCGCGATCGACCGCCGTTGCAGGATGCAGGCGCGCCGAGAGGATTTGCCCTTCGCTCATGAAGTCAGCCTGCACCATATTGGTCAAAACCTGGTTGGCACGGGCTCGCGCCGCCGGCAGGTTGATGTGCGGCGCGTAGCGGGCCGGCGCCTTGAACAGGCCGGCGATCATCGCCGCCTCGGCGAGTGACAGATCCTCGACGGATTTGCTGAAATAGAAATCCGCCGCTGCGGCGATGCCGAACGTACCGCCGCCCAGATAGGAGCGATCGAGGTAGTATTGCAGGATCTCCTTCTTCGACAGGTTCGTCTCGAGCCACAGGGCGAGATAGGCCTCCTTGATCTTGCGCTCGAACGTGCGCTCATTGCTGAGGAACAGGTTTTTCGCCAACTGCTGAGTCAGGGTGGAACCGCCCTGAACGACCGAATTGGCGCGCACATTCTCTGTCAACGCGCGGGCAAGGCCGAGAAAGTCGATGCCGAAATGCTCGAAGAAGCGCCGGTCTTCGGTGGCCAGGATCGCCTTGATCACATGGTCCGGGATGGTGTCGACGGGGACGGAATCGCGCTGGATGATGCCGCGCTGGCCGATCTCGTTGCCGTAGCGGTCGAGGAAGGTGACGGCATAATCGTCCTGCGCGCGCCAGTCGCCGGCAGTCTCCTCGAAGGCCGGCATGGCCAGCGCCAGCATGAGGACCATGCCGGCCGTGCCCAGGGTGAAACCCTCGCTGAGCACTTCGACTAAGGCGCGCTTGCCGCCGTAGACGCGAAAGCGGCGGAAGAAGATGGTGATGGATTCCCAGATCTCGCCGGCCTTGAAGCCTGCTTCATAGAGCGCGGAATCGATCCATGCGTCGAGCGCCAGAAGCCTGGTCGCCCGGGGGGCCTTCGCCTGCCGTTTCTCGCGCGGTTTCTTCACCCAAACTCCCGTCAAGCCCGTCCAAGAGCCGCCCGCAGCACCGATTGTTGAGACAAAACGTACGCCAACGGGACTTGCATCCGCGGCGGGCGGGCGTCTTACCCTAACGGCTTGTTTTATCAGTTTTTCCGGATTTTCCCGTCTTCCGCAAGGGCATTTTCATGAGCATGGCTAATGCGGCGCGAGGATATGCTGAAATATAGGAAAATATTCTTGACACCGTAACGGTCGCCTGATAGGGTTCAGGCATCGTCGCAGAGTTGCGGCTGCGGAAGCCGGGATGGCCGGCGGGTCCGCTTTCATTTCTCCACATCATGGGTTTCGGACATGGGCGAAACGGCTTCGGTCGCTTTGGCGATGCTGCGCGCGCTTTTCGAGGGAGCGCCGGCGACGCTTGATATCCTGGCATTGGCTTCCAACCGGTCGGAAGCGCGGTTGCGCGCCATCGCCAAGAAAGAGGCGTGGCGGGCGCCCGATCTGGCAGCGAGCGCTGCCGATCTGGAGAAGCGGCTGACGCTGCTTTCGGATCGGCTGATCGGCGAACTGGAGAAGGCGAGCCGCGAAGGGGAGCAGATGGGCGCCTATGACAAGGCGCGTCTCGACGCGTTGTCGGCGATGCTGCGCATGGTCGAGAAGATCGGCGAGACGGCACGCGGCCCGCAAAGCGCGCGCGAGGAACAAACGAGAAGCGATGAAGAAATGGCCGCCGCACTGGAACGCATCGACGCGCGCATCCTCGAACTTGCCGAGGATCTCGCAGGCCAGATCGCAGAGCAAATGGTCATCGGGAAGTCTGCCGAAAAGGCTCGGGCCGGAGATTGAGGCGGAATGGGTCGGCGCGGCCAGGCTGTCGCAATATCCCCTCCTGCCCATCTTCGACACATGGCTGGTGACCGGTGGCCGCGGCGCCGGCAAGACGCGGCTGGGCGCCGAATGGGTGAATGCGCTGGTGCGCGGCTTTCCGCCATTTTCCGGCGGGCGGCGCTATGGATGCCTGGCCCTGGTAGGCGAGACGCTTTCGGATGTGCGCGAGGTGATGATTGATGGACCCTCGGGGCTGTCGACGGTGGCGCGCCGGCATCGGCCGCGTTTTGAGCCGAGCCGGCGACGGCTCGTCTGGGACAATGGCGCGGTGGCGCAGATATTCTCGGCGGAAGACCCCGACAGTCTGCGCGGCCCGCAATTCGATGCCGCCTGGTGCGACGAGGTGGGCAAATGGCGCTACGCCGAGGCGACGTTCGACATGCTGCAGTTCGGTCTGCGCGTCGGCGAGCGACCGTTGCAGCTTCTGACCACGACGCCGCGGCCCATCCCATTGATCAGGCGATTGATGGACGACCCGCTGGTGACCGTGACGCGCATGCCGACGATGGAGAACGCGAACAACCTGGCGGACGGGTTCCTGCGGACGATCGAGCGGCGCTACGCGGGGACCCGGCTTGGCAGGCAGGAACTCGATGGCGAGCTGATCGCCGACCGGCCCGACGCATTGTGGACACGGGCGATGCTCGAGGCAGCACCCGTCGAGGCCATGCCCGAGGCACTGCAGCGCATCGTGGTGGCGGTCGATCCGCCGGCGGCCTCGCGCCGGACGTCGGATGCCTGCGGGCTGGTGGCGGCCGGCCTTGACGCGGACGGCAACGGGATCGTGCTTCACGATGGCACGGTGAAGGCCGCCAAGCCGCAGGAATGGGCGAGCCGCGCGGTGGCGCTGTATCACCGCTTCGGCGCCGACTGCCTGGTGGCCGAGGTCAACCAGGGCGGCGAGATGGTGGCGGCGGTGATCGCCACGGTGGACCCGTCCGTGCCGGTCAAGCCAGTGCGCGCGACGCGCGGCAAGTGGCTGCGCGCCGAGCCGGTGGCGGCGCTTTACGAGCAAGGCCGCGTCAGACATTTGAAGCGTTTTGCCGAACTGGAGGACGAGATGTGCGATTTCGGCCTCGACGGGTTGTCTAGCGGGCATTCGCCGGACCGGGTCGATGCGCTGGTCTGGGCGCTGACGGAGTTGATGCTCGGCAAACGGCGCGAGCCGCGCATCCGGGATCTGGGCTGAAGACGCAAGCCCCGGCAACGAAACTCTCAATCGGGAAGATGATATGGCTTGGAACTGGCCTTGGGCCCGGCTTGCGGCGAAGCATCCGGAAGGCGCCGGCGCGCCCATCGAGACGAAGGGTGCGCATGCCGGCGGGTTCGTCGCGCTGCACCGCGAGGCGGAGGCGCGTTTTTCGCGCCGCGACTACAACGCGCTGTCGCGCGAGGGGTTCATGAACAATCCCGTCGCGCACCGCTCGGTGCGGCTGCTGGCGGAAGCCGCCGCAGCGATCCCGTGGCTGCTCTACGAAGGCGCGCAGGAACATGACGCGCATCCCCTTCTGGCACTTCTTGCCCGGCCGAACCAGCGCCAGGCGGGCGCGAGCTTCATGGAGGCGCTGTACGGGCACTTGCTTCTCTCCGGAAACGCCTATCTGCGCATGCTGGAAACGGGTACGGGAACGCGCGAGCTGCATCTCCTTCGCCCTGACCGGGTGACGGTGGCGGCCGATGGCGGCGGCTGGCCGGTGGCGCTCGACTATCGCGAAGGCAAGGCCCGCGAGCGCATCGCGCTGGAGGCGGGCGCGGGCCTGCAGGTGAGCCTGTTTCACCCGCTCGACGACCATTACGGCTTTGCGCCTCTCGGCGCAGCGCTGATGGCGCTCGACACGCACAACCAGGCGGCGCGCTGGAACAAGGCGCTGCTCGACAATTCGGCGCGGCCCTCCGGCGCGCTGGTCTATGCGCCGAAAGAGGGCGGCAACCTTTCCGACGATCAGTTCGACCGGCTGAAGGCGGAGCTGGAACAGGGATATTCGGGCGCCGCCAGGGCAGGGCGACCGCTGCTTCTGGAGGGCGGGCTCGACTGGAAGGCGATGAGCCTGTCGCCGAAGGACATGGATTTCATGGCGGCGAAGAACGGCGCGGCGCGCGACATCGCCCTGGCGCTCGGCGTGCCGCCCATGCTGCTCGGCATTCCCGGCGACAACACCTATGCCAATTACCAGGAGGCGAACCGGGGCTTCTACCGGCTGACGGTTTTGCCGCTGGTCGGAAGGGTGGCGAAAGAACTTTCGGCCTGGCTCAAGCCGGTCTTCGGCGGCGATGCCCGCCTGTGGTTCGACGCCGACGGGATCGAGGGACTGGCGGCCGAGCGCGAGGCTCTGTGGAGCCGGGTGGGGGCAGCCGATTTCCTGACCGAGGACGAAAAGCGACAGGCGGTGGGATACGCCCCGCGCGGCGAAGGGTG